>CAJTTM010000004.1 GCA_910579135.1 uncultured Erysipelotrichales bacterium
GCCTTTTTTTTACTTTTTTTTATTTTTTTATTGTGATTAGTTTAAATATAAAAAAGAAAAGCCTCGATATGAGGCTTTTAGCAACACTTTTTGAATTTTATCTCTTACTAAATTGTGGAGCACGTCTAGCAGCTTTAAGACCGTATTTCTTACGTTCTTTCACACGTGAATCACGAGTTAAGAATCCAGCGGCTTTTAAAGCTGGTCTGTAATCAGAACCCGCTTCTAATAAAGCTCTTGAAATACCATGACGAATTGCACCAGCTTGACCTGAATATCCGCCACCATAAACATTAACTTTAACATCAAACTTATTAGTTGTTCCAGTTAATTCTAATGGTTGATTAACGATCATTAATAATACGTCTGATGGTAAATAATCTTTTGCTTCTTTACCATTGATTTCGATTTTTCCTGTACCTGGTGTTAAAATAACACGAGCTACTGAAGATTTTCTACGTCCTGTTCCTCTGTATTGTACATTAGCCATTATCTCGTCCTCCTATCCTTTAAACTTTAACACTTCTGGTTTTTGTGCTGCATGTGGATGTTCACTACCTGCATAAACAAATAACTTCATCCCTTGTTTTCTTCCTAATGTGTTATGTGGTAACATCCCTTTAACCGCTGCTTCTACAAATCCTGTAGGATTGCTTTCTTTAAATTGGCGAGCTGTTTTTACTTTTAAACCACCTAACCATCCACTGTGATGATAATACTTAACTGTATCTAATTTTTTACCACTCATCACTACTTTTTCTGCATTAATAACAATTACATAATCACCAGTATCTACATGTGGAGTAAATGTTGGTTTATGTTTTCCTCTCAATACAGTTGCTACTTCTGATGCTAAACGTCCTAAAGTTAATCCTTCAGCATCAATGACATACCATTTACGTTCGATTGTAGCTTCTTTTGCCATTGTTGTTTGTCTCATTCTTTTTTCCTCCTGAAGTTTCCGGGGCTTCGTGGGTCAAATCATGAACAATAACATTATATCAATCGTTTGTTTTTTGTCAATAAAATAATTCTTATTTTTGTATAAAACAATAGCTATATCAGTGTTTTATTTATTATTCATCAAAAAGAACTATTTCATCATCCATCATATTTAATATACAACCTACAATATCCAGATCAAATTGTATTCTCCCCCCCTTAATAAGCTCTTCTTTGCTATTTTCCTAGAATATTTAGCAATACGAGTAAAATGTCCATTTGTGTGCTTATCTTTAACATCAATCGTATGTGCAAAACATAATAAAGATTGTTTATACTCTTGTTGATATTGACGTATTCTTTCAATTTTTATATGAGAATACACCACTACTCCTCTAACCGTTATTCCAAGCAGCATTAAAACCATTAATATCTAAAAAAAACGTTTATTTCGCTAATATGCTTCTTTTTTATAATTAGTAAAGTTATTTCTTGTTTTCACTTGACTTTTCAGGATTATAGACAGCTAATTCAAAAGAACATTCTCCTTCACTTAATTTTGTATAACTTATACTTCCATTCCAACTATCAGCAAGTACCATTCTCTCATTATTAAATCCATTTAAATAATAAGATATATGTACTGAGACCGTCCCCATAAAAGATAAAACAGCCAAATTTATTGTCACACGCTGTACTCTGTCACCAATTTCAAGTAATTTAGGATGTCAATAAACCTTTTCATCAATATTTATATCATTAATAATAACTTTAGAGGAACAATTATCAATCCCTTTAAAAGGAAATTGACTAATCCTATTTCTTGTCAACATATAATAAGTTCCATCATCCAACCAATTCCATGTATTAGCACTCAAAGATTCAGTTAACCTATGATCAAAATATATTCTGTTATATTTGTTTTTTTACCACTTAATAAAATATTTTTATCTACTAAATAAATACTATTGTTTTGAGAAAGACATAATTTCCCATCACGATCATAAAGAACGAAAATACTTTCAGTTTTTTGTAAAACTATCAAACTTTTTGAACTTGTTATCTTTCCAATAATAAAGATTACTACCAGTGCTCACAAAACACCTATTATTCTCAACATCTTTTCTACGCAAAGAACAACACCTTCACCAAAACCATTTTGGAAGTTATTTTCTTTATTGAATCATTCTTAATTTTATAAATCCTACTACCATTACTTTCTTCATTCAAACAAAAAAATAGAACAATTATCTAATCCATTCTTTTAATCATAAGTACAATCTACTTTATTATCTTTAATAATGCTTAATCCAAATTGTGTTCCTACAGCTAGTCTCACATCTTTTAACTCCCTCAACATTCTTACATTATTCCCTGCAAGTCCATTATCAGAATCAAATATTTTGATATCATCACTTTAGAATCACAACAAATAACAGATTTATTGGAATAAGTTGTTATCCAAACATTATTAAAACGATTAACATTTATATTTCAAACACGCATTCCTTTTTTATGTTTGTAAGAGAATTTATTTTTCTCCATCGAATTCACTTTTTTATTTAGAGATCCATAGAGGCCCAAAACAACCTCGAGTATATTTAATAATCCCTTAACCAAAGAAGCAAGTCAAATATTGTTTTTATAACCACATATGCCTCAATTCACTGACATCGTTTTTTCGTTTTCATTAAATTCAACTACTCCTCCATTTGAATCAATAACTGCAAAATCATTTAATCCACACTCCATTATATATCATCTACATTGATGCTGTTATGAGTAGCAACTTTACTAGTTTTATAATACTTTATCTTAAAACCAGTTAGATTTTTTTAGAAATAAAACTCACTACAGCAACTTCGTTGTTCACACTTCCTAATACAATATTACCATCTTCATCCAATGTCACATAATAGAGTTCAGCATTTTTAAATACTTTATCAGGAGTCAATGTTTTTATTTCCCTCCTCTCTTCAACAATAATAAAACTCCCAAAAACCATCATCCTCCCTATCCAAATATAGCCATCTAAAGTCTAGATAACAATATCGGCTTCTATAGTATACTTGAAAAATCTTTTATCTATATATCCATCATATAAACTTCTAACCTCCCATTTCATTGATCACACATAAATAATTCATACATATTGTGACATATTCTGAAAACTCAGTTGTTTTTTATCAAGCAAATACAAACTCTTAAAAACACTTAAAATTAAATCCTACCTATGATTTTAAGATTTATAAAGAATTAATATTTTCAAGATCTTGATTCCATGATATACTATTTATGGTGATACAAATGAAAAGATGCAATTGGGTAACTTCCCATTTATTGGAAAAATACCATGATGAATTATGGGGTATAGAAGAACATGATGATAGAGTATTATTTAAAATGTTAATATTAGAAGGATTACAAGCTGGATTGAGTTGGGAAATCATTTTAAAAAAAGAAAAAGCTTATAGTGAAGCTATTGATAATTTCGATTACATAAAAATCGCTCAATATGATAGTGACAAAATAACTAAATTATTAAATAATCCTCTATTAATTAGGAATAAAAGAAAAATGAATGCTTTAGTTAAAAATGCTCAAGCTTTTATCAATGTTATTAAGGAGTATGGAAGTTTTGATAAATATATATGGTCATATGTAGACAACCAACCTATTATTCATCATTATAAAGATTCTAAAGATGTACCTTCATTTGATAGTCTTTCTACCCAAATATCAAAAGATTTAAAAAAGAAAGGTTTTATCTTTGTTGGTCCTACAATTATATATAGTTTTTTACAAGCTATAGGAATTTATAATGATCATGAAGAAGATTGTGATTTCAAATGATTTCTTCTTGATTTATTATTTGTTTTATAGTATCATATATATGCTTTAAAAATTCAAGCCCGAATGGCGAAATTGGTAGACGCAGCAGACTCAAAATCTGCCGGTGTAACAGCTGTGCCGGTTCGAGTCCGGCTTCGGGCACCATTTTTTAAAGAGAATCAATACATTATTTATGTGTTGATTTTTTTATTATATCACTAAAGATAAACCTTATATCAATCTTTCCTCTTTACTATTCTTGTTGTTTTTTCTTCATATATGATTATAATATTGGTAAAGGAGCAAAATTATGGATCCACTTTTTTTAAATCGAATGAAAGAAATATTACAAAATGATTATGACAAATTTATAGAAAGCTTAAATCAGCCATCAAAAAAAGCTTTTTACCTTAATAACAAAAAAGAAAATGTTATAAAACATTTAGATTCTCAATATATTCAACAACATCCTCTTGTAGATGAAGCTTATTATTTTGATTATCATCATTATCCATTAGGTAAATCCCCTTTTTATATGTGTGGTTTATACTATATTCAAGAGCCAAGTGCCTTGCTAGTCGCAAGCCAGTTAGATATTCAAGAAGATGATTATATTTTAGATATGTGTGGGGCTCCAGGTGGTAAAACTTGTGCAATCGCCTCCAAACTATCTAACAAAGGATTAATGATTTCTAATGATATCAACACTTTACGAGCTAAGATATTATCAGAAAATGTAGAGAGATTTGCTTTAGAAAATACCATTGTTACAAATTGTGATCCTTTATTATTTACAAATGAATTGAATGGATTTTTTGACAAGATTATTCTAGATGCTCCTTGTAGCGGTGAAGGAATGTTTAGAAAACAAAATAAAGCTGTTGAAACATGGTCTTTAAACAAAGTTAAAGAATGCTCTTTAATTCAAAAAAAGCTAATCAAAGCCGCCTATGATCTACTAGTTCCAGGTGGTGAAATTATTTATTCTACATGTACATATTCCAAAGAAGAAAACGAAGATATTATTCAATATGCTTTAGACTCTTTTGACCTATCATTGATTGATATTCCAAAATCTCATGGTATGTCAGAGGGAATAAATATGAAAGAAGTTGTAAGATTATATCCTCATAGATATATTGGTGAGGGTCATTTTATTGCGAAATTGAAGAAAGGAAATGATGGTTCCATTCATAAAGCAAGATTATTAAAAAGCAATATAAAAAAAGACAACAAAAAGACAGTAGAACAATTCTATAAAGAAACTTTAAATATTTCTTGTCCTCAATATTTATTAGACAACAATAATCATATTTATGCAATTCTACCCCAATTTCCAAAACTAGAGAAAATAAGAGTATTAAGAAATGGACTTTATTTGGGCGAATGTAAAAAAAATCGTTTTATTCCTAGCCTTGCTCTTGCTTTAACATTACAGAAAAAAGACGTTAAAAGAAGTTATACATTCAAAAAAGATGATGATGAAGTTAAGAAATATATCAATGGTCAAACATTAGAAGGATATAAAGAAAAAGGATATGGTGTCATATTTGTTGAAGATTATCCTTTATCTTTCTATAAAGAAAGTAATCATCAAATAAAAAATTTATTCCCGAAAGGATTAAGAAGATGAATAAATTAGATGAAATCAAAGAAATATTATATAAAGAACTAGAAGGCAAGTGTTTTGGATATAAAAAGAAAAATGGTTATGATCATTTATTTGGAACATCAGCAATTTGTGCTTTGTTAGCTTATCAAAGACATCTCGATCTTGATATTGCTTCCATCATTGGACTTTTCCACGATTATAGTACATATGTGACTGGCAATTCATTCAAACATGCTTTAAGAAGTAGTGAACTTGTAAAAAAAATTTTAATAGAATCAGATTTTTTTAACGAAGAAGAAATATCAATCATTGTAACAGCCATTTCAAATCATTCTCAAAAGGGAATTATTCAAGATGAATATAGTGAGCTTATTAAAGATGCTGATGTTTTACACCAATATTTTCAACAGACCAACGCTGTTTTTTCTGAAGATTATAATAGAAGATTAAAATTATTGAAAAAATAAAGATTTCAATAATTTTTTATTATTATTTTTATTTTTTATCTTTTTCTATCAAAATTTATAAAAATAAAGTATTCTTATAATATGGAGGTATTTTATGGAAAATTACGGATTAGAAAAATATGGAATTGAAACTACTGGTTCAGTTTTTAGAAACATTCCCCCTGGATCATTAGTAGAAAAGGCTTTGTTAAAAGGCGAAGGTAGATTAAGTAGAGCAGGTGCTCTATGTATTAATACTGGTGAACGTACAGGAAGATCACCAAACGATAAATATATAGTTGATACTCCTACTATCCATGATACAATCGCTTGGGGAAAGGTAAATAAACCTGTTTCACCAGAAAAATTTGATATGGTTTACCAACAAATCATTAACCATTTCAAAGATAAAGATCTTTATATCTTTGATGGTTATGCAGGTGCAAACCCTAAGTATTCTTATGCATTTAGAGTAATTAATGAAAAAGCAAGTCAAAATTTATTTATCTCTAACTTATTAATCAAACCAACTCATAGAGAACTCCAACATTTCCAAGAAGATTTCTTAATATTAGTTGCTCCTGATTGTAAAGTAGATAAAAGTGTTGGTCTAAATAGTGAAATAGCTGTTATGATTGATTATGAAAGACATGTTGTATTAATTGCTGGAACTGGATATTCAGGTGAAATCAAAAAAAGTGTATTCTGTGTTATGAATTACATGCTTCCTCAAAAAAATGTGTTTACAATGCACTGTTCTGCTAATGTTGGAGATGATGGAAATACTGCTTTATTCTTTGGGTTATCTGGAACAGGTAAGACAACATTATCTGCAGATCCTAATAGAAAATTAATTGGTGATGACGAACATGGATGGTCAAGAACAACTATCTTTAATTTTGAAGGTGGATGTTATGCAAAATGTATAGGTTTATCTAAGAAATATGAACCTGAAATCTGGGATGCTGTTAGATTTGGGGCTGTTGCAGAAAATGTTCAATTATTTGAAGATTCACGAGTCATTGACTTTAATGATGATTCAATCACTGAAAATACTCGTGTTGGTTATCCTTTAAATTTTATCGCTAATATTGAACCAAGAGGAGTTGCTCCAATTCCTAAAACAATATTCTTTTTAGCCGCTGACGCATTTGGTGTTTTACCGCCAATTTCTAAATTAGATAAAAACTCAGCTGCCTATCATTTTGTTTCCGGTTATACAAGCAAGTTAGCTGGTACAGAAGCAGGTATCACAGAACCTCAAGCAACTTTCTCTACATGCTTTGGTGAACCATTCTTACCATTAGACCCTTTATTATATGCAAAGCAATTCCAAAGAAGAGTGGAAAAAGCTGGAGCTAGTGTTTTCTTAATTAATACTGGATGGGTTGGAGGAAGTTATGGTGTTGGTAAACGTATTCCTCTAAAATATACACGTACAATGATCAATGCAGCTATTAATGGAGATTTAGATTATGTACCTTATGAAAAGGATCCATTTTTTAATCTTAATATTCCAAAGTTCTGCCCCAATATTCCTCAAGAATTATTAGATCCACGTGCAACTTGGTTAGATAAAGAAGAATATGATAAAACAGCTGAAAAACTTGTCAATATGTTTGTAGAAAACTTTAAACAATATACAAATTTTCCTGAAGCAGTTGTCAAAGCTGGACCTGTTAAAAAATAAAAAAACAAAGCTGTTGATTACAAATAATCAACAGCTTTTTATTACACCTTATTTTTTAAACTTAAATATTCTTTATTCACGTTTTCATGTAAAACATAGAATGGATATTGAATATTATCATTTGTCAGCATTGCCTTTAATGGAATATATGGAATACCAGCATTTTTGAAAACTTCTAAAATAATATCTAATTGTTCCATTGTCATTCCAGCAAAGAATAAAAATGTATCTTCTGGAATCTTTTTTTGTTTTCCTTCACTTTTCGCAAAACCTGGAACTTTTAAAAGATATCCCATTGTTTCATTTACATCTTCCTCTTTGATTTCTACAGTTTTAACCCCTAATTGTTCCATCATTGTACAAATAGGATATTTCAATTCATCTTTTAAATGATAATACATCAAAACTTCATGTATCATTTATTCTCCATCCTCCGCTTCTTCACCAGTGCTTGTTGTAATTTTTTCGCCAGCAACCACTTTATCTATATTATCAATAACTTCTTGAATAGAATTTTCCCATGGTACAACCACAGAAGCATTCTGGAATCCAAGTGAATAACATGGCTTATTAACTGGATCACCTTTAATTTGACATGTCTGAACATCCCATGTAGGCATATCTGATAACTGCATTTGAATTAAAGCATTAATTTCTTCAGAGCTTAAATTAGTTTCCACACTTCCACTAATCGCATCCAATATCCCAGAGAAAGATGTTAAAATTTTTGGTGAACAAACTTTATCTAAGATTGCCTTCATCATAAGTTGTTGATTTTGACCCCTTACAAAATCTCCAGCCACAAAAGATTTTCTCTCTCTTACAAAAGCTAATGCATGCTTTGCATCAAATGTATTGATACCTGGACTAATTGTATATTTCCCAATTTTTGTAGTAAATGTTCCATCATCGCTATGAAGACATGGATATTTAGGTACATCTATTGTAATACCATCTAATGCATCAATAACATTCATAAATGATGTAAAATTCAATTTTACATAATAGTTAATATCTTCATGAAGAAGATCTTGAAGCGTTGCTAAACTTTCTTCCAAGCCATACATTCCTGCATGAGTAAATTTATCATATTGACCATTACGATGCAATGGATAATATGTATCACGTGGTATGCTCACTAATAACACTTGATGAGTTGAAGGATTAACAACAACTAACATATTAACATCAGAACGAGAAATAGCTGAAATTTCTCCATACTCATCATTACCACTAATATAGACAAGGAAAGGTTTTTGAGTAACATCAACATTTTTTGCATTAACCTGCCCTACTTGTTTTTTTACTTGATAAACAACTCTTGTTTCTTCATCAAAATGACTATGATCAGTTGTTGCCAGTTCCCTAAATGCTTCATCTAAGATAATTGCATCAACCTTCTTATCATATAAAGCTGTTATTAATTCATTAAAATCTTTATGATCTACAGAAGATACTTTTCCAATATTTTTATTAATATCTTTAACTGCATAATCCATACTATCTTTATCCATAAAAGTTATCATTCCCAGTTTTTTACCTTCTAATAACTTTTCATTTAAAATATCAGAATCTTTTAATGTAATTACTGAAATAGCTCTTGATTGAAAAGAATTCCCTCCCATCAAATCAACAACCTTTCCAAATTTATATAAATAATTACTACCAATAATTAAAACAATACTTAACAATAAACTTACAACTTGAGTAATGATTGATCTTTTACTTTTAGGTTTTTTATAAAAAATCAAAAAATACTCTCCAACTAAAATCAACGATAGCACAACTCCAGCTATAACAATATATCTTAAAGGAATAGAACCAATAACATACATTGTCCATAACACAATTATACTTGTTATAACTTGTATTAAATAAACAACAATATTAATGATTTTCTCTACTTTTTGTTTCTTATTTTCCATGACATTACCTCATTCCACTCAATAAGATTAACATATTTCAAACGTTTTCGCAATTATTCTACAAAAATTCTTAATTTTTTCTTAAAATTTATAAAAACAAAAAATAGGACTCAATTGAGTCCTAGAGTTAATGGATGATATTGCTGACAGGAAAATTCCTTTCTTCCTAATTTTATCAATCCATAAACATAAATCAATAATACAATAAATAGATATAAATGAAAAGAAAAAAGATTCGATAAAATACGACATAAATAGCCTTTTTGCAATTATTGTTCTAAAGAATTTTCAATACGATTTTTAAGCATTTTTAAACGCATGACTTCTCTTGATTGAAATATGATAATAGCTTCTATTATTCCCTTTACTTCTCTACACACATTAAATCTTAAAGCGTTCTTTGCCATTGATATGGCTCCTTCTTGTTGAGGAATCATTGCGTTAATATAATCCAAATCAATATTATCACCCATCTGTACATTAATCATTGCATCAACTGAAGTTCTTATAATCGCTTGATAAGCCCTTTGATAATTTAAAATATCATTATTATCATTTGTAATTGTAGAACACCTATTAAGTGCTCTTTGCATTGCTTCTACCCCTTCTCCCTCAGTTACAATTATATCTAATGCAATATCTTGTAAATCTTCATTTGTTGTATATTGTAATAAATTACGAGACATCTCTATTGCTGCCTCATGATGAGGAATCATTTGCAAAATAAAATTCCTTGAAATACTATTACTTTCAGGTACATTCATCATATTATCTACCATTTGAGATAAAATTGCATAATATTGTCTTAAATAATCTTGAGTAACATAACTTAAATTATCCATAAGATCTCCTTTCTTCCTATTATATGCAACTGAGTTAATATTGTGATATTTTTCATTTATTGATATAATAGTTTTATAAAAAGAGGAGAAGAAAGATGAGGGAATTTAAAAAAACTATTATTATTTATTTAAGTATCATGTTAACTATCATTTCTGTTGGTTGTTCTTCAAAAGCACAAGGAACAAAAACAGTAATGATTTATATGATTGGAAGTGATTTGGAAGATCAATATGGGTTTGGTTCTTACAATATTGATGTATTAAAAAATGCTGGAATCGATACTGATACTACCCACGTTGTACTAAAAGTTGGTGGTTCTCACTCATGGCAAGATAAACAAATCAATAAAGATGGTGGTACATATATTCTTGAAGGTAATCAACTTAAAGAGATAGAAGTAAAAAAAGAAGATATGTGTAACCCTAATACATTGAGTCATTTTTTAGAGGAAAGTTATAAAAATTATAAAGCTGATTCTTATGATTTGATTTTATGGGATCATGGTGGTGGCTCTATTTTAGGATATGGATATGATGAAGTTTATAATAGCACTTTAAAATTAAAGGATATAAAAACAGCTTTAGAAAACAGTCCTTTTTCAAAAGATAATAAATTAGAAATTTTAGGATTTGATGCATGTTTGATGTCTTGTGTAGAAACTGGATATGTTTTAAAAGATTATGCGAATTATATGATTGCTTCTCAAGAAACAATTCCAGGATATGGATGGGATTATCATTTTCTTAAAGATGTGAATGGTATTACTGACGGCAAAGAAATAAGCGAAGCTGTTATTGATTATTATATTGATTTTTATGAGAAAATTTCTAAAAAACAAGATGTTTATTTAGACATGACTCTTTCAGCATTAGATTTAAATAAAATAGCTGATGTGGAAAAAAATCTCAATCAATTATTCTCAAAAGTAGATACTTCTTTAAACAATGATTCAACATTTACTTATCTTTCTACAAGTAGAAATGATGTTAAGGAATTTGGAAAGAGTGCAAATTATAGTTACGATTTAGTTGATTTAGAAAATCTTGTTAATGAATTTGAAAAAGATTATAAAGATGATGTTTCGACTTTAAAAAAGAGTTTGAATGATATGATCATCTATGAAAAAGGTAACGTTGAGAATGCATCTGGTGTTTCTATTTATTATCCATATGAAAATATGAAAAATGTTTCTAACTATTTAGAAGAATATAATGAATTCAACTTTGCAAATGAATATTATAAATATTTATTAAATTTTTCAAGTATTGTTGTTAAAGGAAACAAGGAAGAAAGCAAAGCCTTAGAAAACGCAAAAATTTTAACAGAGAAAAAAGAAAACGCTCATAAATTAACAGTAGAACTTTCTAAAGAAGAAGCAAAGAAATATGCTGCAAGTAAGTATTGTATACTAACAAAAGCTAAAGATATGAAAGACTGTTATATGCCTGTCTATTGGGATACTGATTTAACATTAAATAACACTACATTATCTGCTAATTATAATAATAAAGTTATGATGATTTGTTCAGAAAGTGAAAAACATGTAGTTACATTATGGCAATTAGATGCAAACGAAAAATATATACGTTATCAAGTCCCAGCTATCATGTTTAATTATGGTGAAGACTTTAGTGATTTTAAGATTATTCGTTCTTATTTTATATTAAATGTGGATCGTCAAACATTAGATATTAAATTAGCAGGTGTTGTCCCTGCCGATGATCTTGAAAATCATTTAGCTGCTAAAAGTTATATAGATATCAATGAATACCAAGAAATTCAATTTATGTCATCTATCATGAAAGTTCAATATGATAGTAATGGACATGCAAAATCTATTAGGGATTGGACATCTACAGGAACGATGGAAGGTGTTTCTGTATCAACTAAAGAAAAATTTGAATTTAAATTGATGAATATTTCTGAAGGTGATTTTTATGCAACTATAATGATAAAAGACATATATGGTAATTATTATGGTTCAGATATTCAAAAATTCTCAACAAAATAACAGTATGGCTAAGGCCATACTGTTTTTATTTTTTGAGTTTAAAGATATAATAAACTGGTAGAGCCAAAAGAAGGCTTCCTCCTATTATATTCCCAAGTGTTGAAATAAGCATATGTAAAGGTAATGCACTCCAATTGATTGAAATATTTAATAAAGTCAATCCCATTGAAAATATTCCTGTATTCGCAACACAGTGTTCAAACCCTGGTAAAACAAATGCCATAACAAGTAACATGATCATATAAAATTTAGTGGTTTCACCTTTAATCTTTATACCACTATATGCTGCCATACATACAACAAAATTACAAAGTATAGCTCTTACAAATAACTCTATAACATCAAAACTTAATTTTGCTTCTATAACAGTCCTTAAATAAGGTTCTAATATTTTAGATTGCGATCCACTCAAAATATAAAGTGCACATATAAAAGCAATTCCAATAATATTTCCAATATAACAAGTTATCCACATAGGTATAATATCTTTTAATTTTAATTCACGATTATAAACTGGCATTATTGTTGTAAAACAATTCCCTGTAAATAATTCAGCTCCTAGAAAAATAATAGCTGATAAACCAATACCAAAAGTTGCTGCTACTGCAATCTTGCCTGCCACCCCTTCTAACATAGCTCCTAAAGTATAAGATAAAATAGCTGCAACCCCTAAATATAACCCAGCCATAATTGATCTTAGAAAAAATCTTATAGGCTCGTCTTTCATCATATTATATTTTGTTTTCCCTATAGTACTAATTGTTTCAACATCGTTTGACATACTTCTTCTCCTTCTATAAAACCATCATATCATAAAATACAACAATAACCAATATTCATTTTTATTACAAAAGTATTTTGTTTTTAAAAAATATCTTTTATAATAAACAAGGGTGATACTATGAAAATATTAGCAAGTGATTTTGATAACACATTATACTTTCATAATAGTATGAAAGAAAATGATTTAAAAGCAATAAAGAAATTTCAAGAAAAAGGAAATCTTTTTGGAATATGTACTGGTAGAGAAATAAATGGAATCATTGAACCATCAAAAGAATTTGATATTCAATAAGATTTTTATATATGTATAAGTGGTTCATCAATATTTGATAAAGCTTTAAATGTGATTATAAACAAAAAAATATCTATTGAACTTCTTAAACAAATAAGAGAGTTTATTGGTGAAGATATACACATGAGTATTATCTATAATGGAAATATGTACCATTTAGACAAGTATCATTTAAGAGATTATCCAAGCATAGATATAGATACAATTGATGAACTCAATTGTTTAGAAATTGATGGTTTTTCTCTACATTATCCCCCACATCATATCCAAGAAGCAAGAAATGCGATTATTGATATACATAAAAAATTTAAAGATCAAATTTCAGCTTTTCAAAATAACGAACATATTGATATGACTGCCTTAGGCTGTTCTAAGAGAGAAGGTATTGAGATTATCAAAAACCATTTTCATATCAAAGATAATCAAATATATGCAATTGGAGATTCTTTCAATGATTTACCAATGTTTTCGCATGTTCATGAAAGTTTTACTTTTGATTCTTCTGATAAAGAAGTCCAAAGAAATGCAAATCATACTGTAAAAAGCATAGCAGAGGCTATTGATTATTTATTAAAAAAGGATTAATACAAAAACACACATTGAATGTGTGCTTTTTTTATAGAAATAAATCTTTATTTTTAAATTGTTTAACTGAAAATAAAAATAATACTATAGAAATAATAAGTAATATTAATATGTTATTTATAGCTTGTGATGTACCACTCACCAATTCTTTAGCATTAAATAATGTAAGAGGTGTAAAATATTTTAAAAATTCAATTTTATCACTAGCCTGAGATAACATTTGAATTAAAATGAATATAAAACATAATCCTCCTCCTATTCCTATACTGTATTTTATTTCATTAAATATACATACAGATAGATAACATATGGATAAAAAAAACAAATGTAAAAATAACAATCCTGTATTCAAAGCCAAAAACTCATCCAAAGCAATAATCTCTTCAAACATAAAATAACCACATAAATAAACTAATACTCCCGTATAAGCTAATAAAAAGAATACAAAAATAAACAATGTCATATATTGACTAACAATTATCTCAATCCTTGAATATGATGATGAAAGTAAATAAGCAAATGACTTTTGTTCTATATATCTCCCAATCAATCTATAACACATTATCAATGTAAAAACCAAAGGTATAACAATCAAGATAAATCCATATAAATAATTCATTATAAAATCAAGTAGAGTTAATCCTGGATCAATCATATTAAATGCTCTAAATAATTCTGGTATACTTTTTGCCATCATATTTAGACTCTTACCAAGCAGTGGATCATACATAGCAACAATTATTGAACTATATATTGTAATGATAATTATAAAAATAGCAAATATTTTGTAATTCGCTTTTATTTCCCTTTTTAGCAATGTTTTAATCATATTATCCTCCATAATATTGTAAAAATATTTCTTCTATTGATTGTGAACGTATTAATAATTCATCAATTTTATATTGATGTAATTCCTGTATCAATTCATTAACATCATTATAAAATAATGAAACTTTATTTTTATTAAGTATACACTCATACTTTTTACTAAATTGAAGTGCATCTATCTCATTTACAAAAATAATCTCATAATGCTTCTTTCTTTTATTTTTTATATTCATTATCAATTCATCTGCAATGATTCTTCCTTCTTTAATTACAACGATTCTATCACATGTATTTTCAACTTCTTCAAAAATATGCGAAGACATAAGAATCGTCTTTCCCTCTTTTTTTAACTTTTGAATATATTCTACAAACTTATTTTGCATCAATGGATCTAACCCGCTTGTTGGCTCATCTAATATATAGATAGGTACATCTTTCATAAAAGCAATAACAAGCCCTACCTTCTGTTTCATTCCCTTAGACATTTTTTTAATATATTGTTTTGCATCTAATTCAAAATATTCAATTAACTCATCAATTCTCAAAAAATCCTTTATTCCTCTCATTTCAGCAATAAAGCGAATAAAATCAATGCCTTTCATATCTTCTATAAACGCTATTTCTCCTGGTAAATATCCCAAATACTGAGAAATCTCCTTAGCTTGAGTAAAACAATCCATATCTAATATTTTTACTTTACCATGATCTGCTTTTATAAAGCCCATCAAATGTCTTATTGTTGTTGTTTTACCACTCCCATTAGGTCCAAGAAAGGCAACAATTTCTCCTTGTTGAAGAGAAAAACTAATATCAAATATTCCCTTATAACATCCATAATCCTTTGTAAGCTCATGAATACAAATCATAAATACTCCTCCTTATAACTCATCTTTTTAAACATATCCACCCATATATTAAACTCATTTATCATTTGATTAATATCTAAAAACTCACCAAATCTCGTCTTTTCCAATAAATATCCCTCCCCCATCCAAAATAACATATATCCTATCTTTTCTGGATCATATCCTGGTTTAAATTTATTTTTATCAATATATTGAAAAAAAACATCAAAACAAGTAGATATTGTTTTTACTATCTCTTTATTAATTTCTTCACTAATGATTTCTTTTTGAGAAAACATTGCTTTTATTATAAAATTAAGAATAAACGGATATTTTTCTATTAATTCTATCTTTTTACCTGTACCATAATTTAATAATTCAAAAAAATCATCTATTTCTTTAATTTCATCTAAATCAATAAACTTAATCATAACCTTTACACAAAAGCGATATAAAAATAAATATAATTCCTTTTTATTTACAAAATAATAAAATAATGTTCCTTTAGAAATATTAGCTATTTTAGCTATATCTTCTGTATTGGCTTTCTTATATCCATATTTCCCAAAACATTCTAGTCCAGCATTTATAATTTTAATTTGTTTTTCTTTTTCTAAATTTAGAAATTTCTCATTCATTTTAATCACCTACTGTCATTGTAAACCATTGACTATTTTTTTCAAGGGTAAGCAATTAATAGTATTAATCATTTATTTTTCTCCTTATTTTTTATATCTGTCAAAATAGCAATTTCTTGACTTTCATATACAAAAATGTTATCATTCATACAAATATTAAAGGAGGACGTCTCATGCTTAAAATAATTAACATTTTTACAACCATAATGTTTTGTCAAAAATGTTAATATGAGACTGCCTTTCCATATATTCGTAGTCTCATATTATATGAGACTCTTTTGTTTTTAAGGGAGGATTATCAATATGAAAATCGGGGTTATTGGTCTAGGAACTGTAGGTTTTGGTGTGGTAGACATCTTAACTAAAGAAAAGGATAGATTAGAAAAAGAAATTGGTGAAGAAGTTATCATTAAATATGGTTGTTCTTTAGAAGATGTGACTTTGCCTAAAGGAATTATTTATACAACTGATTTTAATGATGTTATTAATGATGATGAAGTTGATGTTATTGTTGAATTAATTGGTGGTACAACGATTGCAAAAACAATTATATTAAAAGCCTTAGAAAAAGGAAAACATGTCGTTACTGCAAATAAAGCTTTAATTGCTCATGATGGAAAAGAAATATTTGAAACAGCTAGAAAAAATTATGTCAATATATTCTATGAAGCTGCTGTTGGTGGTGGAATACCTGTTGTTGTTCCTGCAAAAGAAAATATTATTGCAAATAATATTCAAAAAATAGAGGGTATCCTTAATGGAACAACAAACTTTATATTAACATTAATGGAAAAAGATAATTTAGATTTTGAAGAAGCATTAACAATAGCTGATGGTTTAGGATTTGTAGAGGCTGATGCATCTCTTGATTTAGATGGTATTGATGCTGCCCATAAAATTAGTATTCTAGCAATGAATGCTTTCCATCAATTTATTGATTTTGATAAAATCAAATGTGATGGAATAAGACGAGTAACAAAAAAAGATATGGACTATGCCAAAAAGCTTGGTTATCGTATTAAACTTATTGCTCAAGCTAAAAAATTAGAAAATAATATTGGAATTGATGTTTCTCCTACTTTAGTTAGTTTAAAAGACATGGTCGCTAATGTTAATGAAGCATATAATGTAGTAGAGATCACTTGTGATTATTTAGAAAATATTCTATTCTATGGTAAAGGTGCAGGGCGATATGTCACTGCAAGTGCTGTTGTTGGTGATATTATTAAGACCCATCAAAAAGAACTGTGGGATCATGATTATAATCAAGATATGGATATTACTCCTATTACTTATTCTAAGTACTATGTAAGAAGTCCTAAGGCTTTAGATATTGATTATGAAACTTACTTTTCATTTGGTAAGGAACATGTTTATATTACTAATGAAATCGAATATCAATCACTTGTTGATCAATTGAATAATGAAGAGTGTCAATTATTTAAAGTGAGGGATTAAGATGAAAATAATTGTTCAAAAGTTTGGTGGAACTTCAACACGTTCATTAGAAACACGAGAACATATGTATAAAAATATGATTAGAGAAGTCGATAATGGAAATAAGGTTGTTGCTGTTGTAAGTGCTATGGGAAGATATGATGATCCTTATGCAACAGATACTTTATTATCTATTGTCAAAACAAATCATTTAACTGACGAAGAAATTGATAGATTAACAAGTATTGGTGAAACAATTTCTACATTAGTTTGTAAAAGTGAATTAGCTGATAAAGGATACTGTGTTGAGAGTGTGACTAATGATGAATTAGGAATCATGACTGATTCTAATCATCTTAATGCGACAATAAGAACCGTTGAAGGAAAATATATATTAGAAAAATTAAAAAATGCTGATATTGTTGTTTGTCCTGGTTTCCAAGGTTATTCTAAAAATGGAAAAATCACAACTTTAGGAAGAGGCGGTAGCGATTTATCAGCTGTAGCTATTGGTGTTGCAATTGATGCTAGTGAAGTTGAAATATATAGTGATGTAAACGGGATATATAGTGCTGATCCTAGAATTGTTCCAGATGCTAGAAAATTAGATTATATTAGTTATTCTGAAATGCTAGAGCTTTCTAAAAATGGGGCTAAGGTTTTAAATCATCGTTGTGTTCAACTTGCAGCTAAGCATAATATTATTATACATGCAAGAAGTTCTTTTGATCAAAATCAGGGAACTTATGTGATAGGAGATGAAAAAATCATGAAAGAACATATTAATCAATTGGTTATTTCAGGAATTACTGGTTCTCAAAACGAAGCACGTATTACCTTAGTTGGAGTTGATGCGAAAGTCAATGGTGCTGGTTTATTGTTTGAAAAAATCGCTGATAATAATGTCAATGTTAATGTTTTTAATCAAGCTTTAGTTGGTGGTGGAAAAATGGATATTTCTCTTGTTATTAATGATAAGGATGTTCCTGTTGTTGTTGATGTTATTAATGAGTTAAAAGAAATTTTAAAACCACTTAAAACTATTGTAAGAGGCAATATTGGTAAAGTTGCTGTTATTGGTGTTGGTATTAAGAATAATAAAGGAATGTTCCAAAAGGTTTATAATACTTTATTAAGTAATGATATCAATGTTGAAATGACATCATGCAGTGAAATCAATATTTCTTGTTATATTGATAGAGATGATGTAAAGAAAGCACAAGTTTTATTACATGAAGCATTTTTAGGTTAAAAGGAGGATATAAAAAATGAAAAAATATAAAGTTGCGATTGTTGGTGCTACAGGTGCAGTAGGTAGAGAAATGTTACGTTGTGTATTTCAATTTAACTTCCCTTTTGAAAGTATTAAATTACTAGCTTCTGCTAGATCTGCTGGAAAAGAAGTTGAATTTGAAGGCCATACTTTTGTAGTAGAAGAATTAACAGAAAATTCTTTCGAAGGAATTGATGTCGCTTTTTGGAGTGCTGGAGGAAGTATTTCAGAGAAATATATGCCTTATGCAGTCAAAGCAGGATGTGTTAATATTGATAATACATCTCATTTTAGAATGGATCCTGATGTTCCATTAGTAGTTCCTGAAGTTAATGCTTATGCTCTTAAAGATCATCATGGAATTATTGCAAATCCAAATTGTACTACAATTATTATGGCTAGTGCATTAAATAGAATCAATGAAGAATTTGATATTGAAAGAATTATTGTTTCTACATATCAAGCTGTAAGTGGTGCTGGTGTTGCAGGTATGGAAGAACTTTATAGACAATCTCAAGAAATTTTAGATGGTAAAGATCCAGTTGCAAAAACATTACCTTGTGCTTCTGATAAGAAACACTTCCCTATTGCTTTCAACTGTATTCCACAAGTTGATAAATTTGATTTAGATAATAGTTTTACTAAAGAAGAAATGAAAATGGTCAATGAAACAAAGAAAATCTTTAATAAAGATATTAAAGTTAATGCAACTTGTGTTCGTGTACCAGTATTAAGAGGACATAGCGAATCTGTTTATATCGAAACAAAGAAACCTATCGATATCAATAGAGTATTTGAATTATTATCTGATTCTCACGGTGTTCATCTATATGATGATATTGAAAACCAAGTTTATCCAATGGCTACAGAATTCATTGGTGATGAAATGGTTCATGTTGGACGTGTAAGAAAAGACTTAGATAACGAAAACGCTTTAAGTCTATGGGTTGTATCTGATCAATTAATGAAAGGTGCTGCTTATAATTCTGTTGATATTGGAAATAAAATGATAGAATTAGGATTACTATAAGAAAATATAAAAATAACGAGTTCCTACTCATAATGAGTAGGAACTTTTTATATATTTTAAACTAACAGTCCATTAATTTTTTATATCTTTTATTTGATAATAGTTTTATAGTCATTCACCTCAAAATATATATATGATTTTTAAGGATTGCAGGATATACCTATCTAAGTTATGTTATCCTGGATAAAAAAGATACTGGTTATCATGATTGTCTTATATGTAGGAGAAAGGAAATGGAAAGAAGGGAAGATCAAGGTGTGTGAAGCAATAAGAGAATTAAGATATGAAGTCATGATGAAAGGTCAAATTAAAGGGAAACAAGAAGAAAAGTATGAACAAAAACTAGAGATTGCAATAGAGATGAAAAAGGATGAAAGATTTAGTAATGAAGATATACAAAAATTTACAGGCCTATCTATTGAACAATTAGCATTGTTAAAAAAAAACGGGGAATATAAATTTATTCCTCATTTTTTATAATATTATATTTTTTAAATAGAAAGACACTCAAACAAGCGATAATACTTCCAGAAACAATTCCAAATAGAACATCTGTTGGATAATGTACACCTACATACAATCTTGATAAAGAAATGAATAATGCCAATATAACAACAGGTATACCATATTTTTTATCTGTTGTTTTTAAAATTACAATGGCTGCAGCAAATGAACATGCACTATGCCCTGATGGGAATGAATAATCTTTTTGTGCTTCTATAATTCTATTCAATCCTATAATAGCATCATAAGGTCTTATTCTCATTACTGTATTTTTTAAAATTCCATTATTTATTAATAATGATAACACCATTGAAACAGTCATTATATAAGCAATTGGTCTTGTCTTTTTAAACAACAATAAAATAACAGTTAAAAGAATCCAAAATATTCCTGCATCTCCTAAATGGGTGATAAAAATAACTATAGGATTTAAAAAATCACATCTTATATATTCTTGAATAAACAATAAAATAGCAGTTTCCATATTTACCTCTTCATTAAAATAATGTACCACAATTATATCTTATAATTATAAATTTCACAATAAAAAACAGACTTCTCGCATATAGAAGTCTATTCCCTCTTATTTAAATTTAATGATAATCTCATATACAAGCATCATTTATACGCAAAGATTTATATCTATCTTTTTACAATAGAATAATAAGTTCTAGCAGTTAGAAAATAAACAACACTATAAATGAAAGCAAGACCAAATACACAAAGTGCACAATATCCTATATAATTATTAACATGTCCCATTGAAAATAAGGACAATACTTCTAAAATAAGAGGATAAGCAAAACACAAATGAATAATAGCAACAATTAATGGTAGGAAAAAGAAAATAAGAACTTGACTTTTAATAGCTCCTTTAACTTCTTTTTGACTCAATCCCACATTTTGTAAAATTTCAAAACGTTTCTGATCCTCAAAACCTTCACTTAACTGTTTATTATAAATAATTAAAATCGCACTTATCAAAAACATTGTAGAAACAAAAACACCTATAAATAAGAAACTCCCATAAATTTCATAATCAGATTCTAAATTATCTTGCTTGTTTGATTCAGTATATCCTGATTCAATCATAGTGAAATCATCTAATATATTCTTTCTTGTCTTTATAAATTTTTCATGATCTTCATAATTGAATCCAACAACTTTAAGTGAAGATGGTTTATGTTCAAAAAAACTATCTATAATACTTTCATTATTTACCACAATAGATAAATGCTCTAAAGAAAAATAATCATTAAATCCTTTTATTCTACTATCACCAAACTGACTTTTAATTTTATAATCTTTATTATTCAATTTTAATACTAACTTATTCATATCAAAATCACTATAAATAATAATCTCATTATCCTTTAATGTCGATTTTTGGTGAAAAGCTTTATTAAAAGAGTCTATAGTCATTAATCCTATACTTATTAAATCATTACTATTCCCTTCACTTTCAAAAACAATCTCATTATTTTTCATTTTCCCTAAAACTTCATATTTTTCTAACTCAAAATAATCACTATATTCTAAGTGGTACTTTATAAGATTCTCTCTAACAATATCAAATAATCTTTCTCCACCTTCATCATAAGTCCCTAATAACTCATCTACTGTATTGCTATTTTTAGCAGTCGTTTCTATTCCCTTATATAAACATACTGTTGAAGATAATGTCACTAAAATGCAAGTACATAAAATACAAATATTTGCTAAACCGACTGCATTTTGTTTCATACGATAAATCATACTAGATAAAGAAATAAAATGATTTGTTTGATAATAATATCTTTTATTCTTTTTCAATAACTTTAATAAAGTAATACTACCAGCTACAAATAAACAATATGTTCCAATAACAACAAAGATAACTGCAACAAAGAAAATCAATAAAGCAGTCATTGGATCATCAATAGATATAGCTATATAATATCCACTAAATAAAGATATTAACCCAATAACCGTCATTATGATCTTAGCCTTTGGCTCTTTTTCTCCATTTTGACTTCCCATTATTAATTCTACAGGTCTTGAGAACTTGACAATTGCTAAATTAAATAAAAGTGATGTTACAAAGATTAATAAAAATATTATAAAAGTTTCTAAGATACTTTTTAATGGTATACTAAATATAAATTCTGTAGGCATATGCAATAAATTAATTAAAACAAGATACATCAACTGACTAAATATAATACCTAAAACAACGCCACAAAAAATAGACCCCAATAAAATAATACATGTTTCAAAAAACATCATTATCATGATATGTTTCTTTTCCATACCAAGTACACCATATAAAGCAATTTCTTTTTTCCTACGCTTTATTACAAAACTATTAGCATATAATAATATAATTAACGCAAATACAATAATAACATATCTCCCTAAATTCATAAAACTCCCCAATGTTGAATGTCCTTCTAGACCAACATTTAAAGATAATGAACTTATAATATAATACATAACCATAGTAAAAACAGAAGTCAACAAATAAGAAAAATAAAGTTTTTTATTTTTCATGATATTTGATAAAGCGAGCTTTCCATAAAAAATCATCTTATCTTCCTCCTGTCGCAAGCATTGTGAGTGTTTCACTAATCTTTTGATACATTTGGTCATGAGAGGATTCACCTCTATATATTTGATGGAAGATTTGACCATCTTTAATAAATAATACACGACTCGCAAAACTTGCAGCCTTAGTACTATGAGTAACCATTAAGATTGTTTGTCCTTCCTCATTTAATTTATCAAATACTCTCAATAAAGAATCTGTTGATTTTGAATCCAATGCTCCTGTTGGTTCATCGGCTAAAATCAATTTTGGTTGACTAATTAGAGCTCTTGCAACTGCTACTCTTTGTTTTTGTCCTCCTGATATTTCATAAGGATATTTCTTTAATATCTCTTCAATTCCTAATTTATAAGCTAATTCATTTAACCTTTCTTTCATAACAGAATATTTTTGCTTAGATAAAACAAGTGGCAAGAAAATATTATCCTCAACCGAAAATGTTTCTAACAAATTAAAATCTTGAAAAACAAATCCCAATTCATTTCTTCTAAACTCAGAAATTTCTTTATCTTTAATTTTTGTAATATCCTTTCCCTCTAGTTCCACTTCTCCACTCGTTGGTTTATCTAAAGCAGCCAAAATATTTAATAAGGTCGTCTTTCCACTACCACTTTCTCCCATAATCGCAACATATTCACCCTCTTCTACTGAAAACGTCACATCTTTTAAAGCTTCCACACTACTTGCGTGAAAACGTGTTGTATATACTTTTCTTAATTGATTTACTTTTAATAACATATATATCCTCCTTTGACACCTTCAGTCTACTAAAAAAAGAAATGTGAAGCCATTGATATATCTTACATTTCTCATGTTTAATCTTACACTTTCGTAAGATTATTCCAAAACTGTTTTTTCCTTATAAAAATCGATACAAACAGCAGTTCCCTTATCTAATGATGACTCTATAGTCATTGTATTCCCTAATAAATCTAATATCTGTTTTGTTAAATATAATCCAATACCACTTGCCTTTTTATCCATTCTCCCGTTATAACCAGTAAAACCTTTCTCAAAGACTCTTGGTAAATCTTCACTTCTAATTCCTATACCAGTATCTTTAATATATAATTTCTCTTTATCATTATATATCTCTATACTTCCCTTTTTTGTATACTTAATCGCATTAGACAATATTTGTTCAATTACAAAAGAACACCATTTTTCATCTGTTAAAATATTGATATCCTCTATATGATAATTCAAAGAGATTTTACTTAGCGAAAAAAAAGATACTTGTTTTTTTAATACTTCACTTACCATTTTATCTAATGAATAATATTGAAAAGATAAATCATTATGAATATGATCTAATCTTAAGTATTGTAATACCATATTTACATATTGTTCAATCTTTAATAATTCTACCATCATCCTATTATCATTTTCTGTTTGAATAATTAATTTCAAAGCAGATATAGGTGTTTTAATTTGATGAACCCATATTGTATAATATTCAATCATATCGTTATACTTATTATAATCATATCGCTTAATCTCTTTTAAATCACTCACTAATTTATCTATAATATGTATATAATCTTCTTCAATAAGATGATTTGATTTTAAAGAATGAATAAAGACATCTATATTCTCTAATTCTTTATGTTTCTTTATAAAACGAAAATAACTAATAATAGTATAAATAACAATAATGCTTATACTCACAAATAAAAAGTATAACCATATCTCTAAAGATAAATGAAGCAAAGAAAAAACAAAAAACTCTAAAAACAACAATAAAAAATATAACAAATAAACATCATATTTCATCTTAAAAAAATGCTTTAACATAAAATATATCCTAATCCTTTCTTTGTTACAATAAAGCTCTTTAACCCTATTTCCTCTAACTTCTTTCTTAATCTATTCATATTTACACTTAAAGTGTTATCATCTACAAATTGATTATTCTGCCATAAATGATTCATTAACTCATCCCTAGAGATTATAGTTTGAGGCCTTTCAAATAACAATTGTAAAATTTTAAGTTCATTTTTAGTTAAATTGATTATTTGGTCTCTATATGATACAGTTGCATCTAACAAATTCAAATAAACATCTTGATAACTCAATATATGAAATTCCTTAGAAAAACTATATGTTCTCCTTAAAATAGCTTGTATTTTTGATATTAAAACATTAAGATCAAATGGTTTTGTAATAAAATCATCTCCACCCATATTCATAGCCATTATAATATTCATATTTTCATTTGCAGAAGATATAAAAATAATTGGTATTTGAGAAATTTGACGAATCTTTTCACACCAGTGATATCCATTATATAAAGGAAGATAAATATCCAATAAAACTAAATCTGGAGAATAATGAATAAAATCTTCAATAATATTATTAAAAATTTTAGAATCAAAAACTTCATAATTCCACTTTTCTAAATGTTCTTTTATCATTGAAGAGATTGTTATATCATCTTCTACGATCATTATTTTCTGCATCACTATCACCTCTTAAAATATTATAACATATCTTTATAAAGATTTAACATACTCTCTATCTTTCTTTCAATCTCTTCTTTTAAAAAAGAAGGGGAAATGACCTTAATATCATCTTGTAACATTAATATCCAACCAATAAGTCCTTTTGATATCGATACATCTGGAATCGTTATTAAATAATTATTTTGATGAAGTTTTACGACTTCTATATCCATTCCAAAACGAGAAACAATTTCTCTTAATAAACTTTGATGACATTCTATTTGCAAAGTATCTTTTTTTGATGCACTATACATATTCATCATCTTCTCTATTTCCTTATCCATATCAAATTGTTCTCTTACCTCAGTAAACGATATATGAGCACTCATAATTTGTCTCATGCGATCTATACGATAGATTGATAATTTATCTTGATATTTTTGATTATATCCAATCAAATAATAATGATTATTATAAGGTACAATCTGATAAGGAGAAACAATATATTGTTTGCCATAATTTCCATTTTTTGATGCAACTTCTTTTAAATGATTTTTTTCCACTTCATAATTCACATATTCAAAAGAAATGACCTTTTCTCTTTCAATAGCTTTTATAATTGTAGATATATTTAAAATAAGAGAAAAAGACAGTTGTTTATCTTGGGGATCATGATTTGATAAACGTATTCTTTGTTGATATGATGATAAATGATATAACTTCTCTTTTAATTTCATTTTATCTTCATATCTTAAATCCTCATGAAAAGAAATATTATCTAACAAAAACTGTAATTCACCATCTAAAAAAAATTCATTTTCAATCTTATAACCAACCCTATGAATAGAAATAATCATTTCTTTATTCAAAAAATGATAAAAGAAATGATTGATTTGTTTAATACATGAATAGACTGTTTTAATATCAATATAAATATTATATTTTTCTAATTTTTTTAAAATTTCTTTTGCACTTATTGCCTTATTTTGATTATCTTGAATAATCTTTAAAACATAATACATTTTTTCTCCCATATTTTCCTCCTAATGTGTTGGCAACAATATATATTCCTTTCTTTTTTGTGAATAATGTCTTTTTAAAGATATATAATCACTTGTGTTCAACAAATCTAAAATAGTTTCATCATTACAATCATCTAATTGTTTTAAATATTCATATGCAAGATGTGACTCATCTTCTAATAAACATATTTTTGCACAATCTAAATCACTTATCATATACTGTGAATGAAGATACTCAATAAAACATTCAAATGAGATATTATTAAAATCAACAAGATGCCTTAAAACACAATATTCATTTATTGTTATTCCTCTTTCACATATCTTTTGAAATAATTCTTCTTTTATAACTTTAAATTCTTGATAACAAAAATATTTATTCATCATAATCAATTGTTCTTCCATTGATTCAAAATTCTTAGATTGATATAGAGATAATATCGCTTGTTTATAAAGTTCTTTATTCATCTGTGGATGACTAACTATCTTTTTTAACTCTTTTATTGTAAAACATTGATGTAAAGAAGATTGAACTCTTCCTTTTGTACACAAATCTAATAAATAATTCTTTTCTTTTAATAATGAAACTTCAACAACTGTATTATAATCTTTTTTCATATAATCATCTCCTTGTCTATATTATATGCAATATATAAAGAAAATGATTTTTACACATATATTTTAACACCTTTTTTTCGGTGTTAAAAGAGCAAAATAAAAAGAATAGTCAATTGACTATCCCTCATTACGATTCTTCACTTCTTCAATTTGTTTTTCAACATCTTCAATAGAGGCTTTTAAATCCTCAATTTTCATTTTCATTTCTGCTTCCTCTTCATTAACAGAATCTTCATCCTTTAATAACTGATAATAATATTTCCCAAAAGTTGCAAAAGCTTCATCAAGATCAGTTTCTAAATTCTTCTTTTTTAATTTTAATTCTGCAGTTCCTGCAAGTTCCTTTGTTTTGTCAATTGCAGTTTCAGTAAACTTTGCAGCTTTTTTAGATAAATCATCAAATAATGCCATAATTCTTTTCTCCTATTCAAAATTATATTTTTTAATAAATTGACATCCTACTCCACCAACACCCATATGAGCACCTACAACTGCTGGTAACTCTCTTACAACAATATGACATTCCCCAATCGCCTCAATAAGTTTTTTCTTCACTTCTAAAGCATAATCTTCACATAGAACATGTTCAATTGTAAATTCATAATCACTAGCATTAACACCTAATTCTACCATTCTATTCACTATAGTCGTTAATGCCTTTTTAAGTGTTCTTACTTTCGCAAGAGTATCAATTTTACCACCTAAGGAATGATTTAATTCCATGACAGGAACAATCTTAAGCATCCCTGCAAGTAAAGCAACTGCTGGAGTAATTCTTCCACCTTTTTTAAGATGATCTAAATTAGGTGCCATTATAATTGTTCTAGAGTTTTCAACCAATGAATCTAATATTTCTTTAATTTCTTGACTTGATTTTCCTAGCTTTATAAGCTTTAAAGCCGTTTCTATTAAATATTTATGAATACCAGCTGTTGCCTTAGAATCAACTAATGTAATAGGAAGTTGTACTAGACTAGCAGCTAAATTCATTCCATTTAAAGTTGAAGATAAACCAGTAGCTATTGAAATACCAATAACTTCATCATATCCCCTTCCCTTAATTTTTTCTAAAATCCTAGTCATTTCTCCAGGACTAGGTTGAGATGTTTTTACTAATAAATCTTTTTCCTCCATAGTTTCAAAAACTTTAACACTATTAATTTCTAATTGATCTAAATAAGTCTTGTTTTCCATTGTAATACACAATGGAGCTATAAAAACACCTTCATCTTCATATTTATTTATTTCTATTTGACATCCACTATCAGCCAAAATCGCAATCTTACTCATCAAAAAACCCCTTCCTAATGATATTTATATTATAAATCAATTCTATACTTTTGACAATAAAATGATTTTCTATATAATATAAATATGGAGGAATCAAATGAAATCAATTCAAGAAATTGTCAAAAATACAATTATTATAAAAAAATCTGAATTTATAACAACTCTCATTCCTTGCAGTGATATCAATCAAGTTAAAGAACTCATCCAACAGCATAGTTATGATGATGCAAGCCACAATTGTTATGCTTATATTATAGGAAACAATGAAAAAGCAAGTGATGATGGCGAACCATCTCAAACAGCTGGACTTCCAATGTTAAATGTTTTACAAAAACAGCATCTCAATAATATTATTGCAGTTGTTACTCGTTACTTTGGAGGTATTAAATTAGGGGCTGGTGGTTTAACTAGAGCCTATAGTCAATCAGTTGC
The DNA here is from genome assembly GCA_910579135.1 of uncultured Erysipelotrichales bacterium. Lineage (GTDB taxonomy): Bacteria > Bacillota_I > Bacilli_A > Erysipelotrichales > Coprobacillaceae > MGBC113645. The sequence goes on from CAJTTM010000004.1 coordinate 28,904, forward strand.
AGAGGCTGTTAAAGTTGCTCATATTGTAGAAACTGAACCTGTAGCTCTTTATAACATTTCAATTGATTATCATTTTATAAAGAAGTTTGAACATTTAGTGAAAATGAATAACATAAAATGTATACATACCGAATATAATGAGAAAGTATCATATCAATGTTATATTAAAAATGATGATTTTATTTCTCAAATACAAGATTTAACAAGTAATCAATTTGAATGTAAAAAATTAAGAATAGATTATATTGAAAAAATTGACAAGTCATCAAACAATTGATAAAATCATTTTCAATAAGATATCATTAAATAGAATAAATATGATTCTATTTTCAATAATGAGACTTGTTTGTAGTCAACTACAGCGAGTCTTTTTTATGAGAGGAGTTAATTATGGGAATATTAGAAATCTTTTTCATTGGTATTGGTCTATCAATGGATGCCTTTGCAGTTTCAATATGTAAAGGATTATCAGTTAAAAAATTACAGCTTAAAAATGCCTTAACTTGTGGTATTTATTTTGGTGGATTCCAAGCACTTATGCCACTTATTGGTTATATACTAGGGGTACAATTTAAAAACAAAATTGAAAGCATTGATCATTGGATTGCTTTTGTTTTACTCGCTCTTATTGGTATCAATATGATCAAAGAAGCCTTTAGTGATGAAGAAAATAGTGATGATGATTTCTCATTTCGAACAATGGTTTTACTTGCGATTGCGACTAGCATTGATGCTTTAGCTGTTGGTGTTACATTTGCTTTTTTATCTGTAAATATTCTTTTAGCCATTGCTATTATTGGATGTACAACATTTATCATTGCGATTACGGGAGTTAAGATAGGACATATATTTGGTTTAAAATATAAAAAGAACGCAGAAATTGCAGGAGGAGTCATACTAATTCTTATTGGTTTAAAAATATTATTAGAACATTTAAATATAATATAAAAAGAATAGCCTCGCTATTCTTTTTTAGAAGTTTCTAGATTTTACGATTGTTACTGGTTCACCAATAGAGTAATTAAAGTTTGTTTCAAATAATACACCATGACGATCCTTAGTCTTGATTTCCCAAGACTCCAATGAACCACCCTTTTGAGCTCCAACTACAAACCATTTATCTTCAAAGATTTCTAATACCCTAGGATTTTCATCAGTATCTACAAATTCAATATATTCTAATGTTCCATCTTTCTTTAATTTAAAGACTCCAATTGAATCATGCCCACGATTAGAAGCAAACAAATATTCTTCACTTTCCATAATAATCATATCTCCAGCAGCACTCTTTCCATCAAAATCATCCTTAGGAAACGTATCCACTGTTTGAATAAGATTTAAATAATTATCATTATTCTCATAGACTTCTATAGTATTCGCAATTTCATTTAATAAATATGCATATTTACCATTCTTTGCAAATAAGAGTTTCTTAGGTCCATTACCAGCTTTTACTTTTAAAGTTAATTCTTCATTTCTTGCTAATCTACCTTTATCTAAAGTATCATAAAAGACAACTTCATCAGTTCCTAGATCACAAACAATAACTTTTGAATCATCTGGAGTACCAGTTATAAAAATTGGATGAGGACGATCTTGTTTCTTCTCATCAATACTATGTCCACTATGTTTAATTGTATCAGCTATTGCAACAACCTTTAATTTGTTGATTGGAACAACTGCAACCTCTCCATTATAATAATCTGCTGCATATAAACATGAAGCATCTTTATTTAAATAACAATGTTCAAATGTTTTCCCTTGATTAGATACCCTAGCAGTTAATCCAAACTGAATATCCATTGCTGCGTATTGCCAAATACCACCATCAGTTTCACGACCAGTATTGTTTTTATAACATGTATAAATAAATCTTTCCCTTCTTGTCATAAACGTAGGATTAGCAGTTGACTTATAATACTTTCTCTTTAAAATCTCACCATTATCTCTATCTATCTCAAAAACATAGACACCTCTTGTTAGTTCACTTCCATAACTTCCCACAAAAAATTTAAGTGTATCTCTCTTTAGCCCAAATAATCCTCGACCCATCTTTACATCTCCTTTGCCTTCTACTATATAAAAATACTATGAACTCATTATTAAGAAAAGGGCAACTCTGTTACCCTTCATCCTCTGCCATAAATGCTTGAAATACTTCCTCAATCATATCCCATTCTTCTTTTGTTTCTACAGGATATAAATGACCTTCTTCATCATAAATAGACGAATAAACCTCAGACTCATCTTCCCCTAAATCATAATAAAGAACATAAGATTTCTCAAATTCATCACTATTAAAAGTAAATAATACTCCAAACTCTTTTTCATTACCATTATCATCAGTAATTATAATTGTATCACTATCCATTTTATCTCCTTAATGGCTATCTAAATAACCTTGCAAAATTGTAACAGCTGCCATTTTATCAATCACTTTTTTACGTTTTTTACGTTTCACATTCGCAAATATAAGTTGATTCTCAGCAACCACAGTTGATAAACGTTCATCAACTAAAACAACATTAATATCCATCATCTTCTCTAACATTTCTTTAAATTCTATTGATATCTGTGCCCTCTCACCAATATCACCATTCATATGTTTTGGAAACCCTAAGACAATAGTACGTATTCCATTTTCCTTTACAATCTCAAAAACATGCTTTGCAGCAATTTTGTATTGATTCTCTTCAAAACGAAAAGTCTCAACCCCATGAGCAATCATGCCTAATGCATCACTCATTGCAATACCACAAGTTTTTGACCCTAAATCTAAACCTAATACTTTTTCCACTATTTTGACTCCAAATAAAATTTAACTAATTCTTCAATAATTTCATCTCTATCAATTTGTTGAATAATAGAACGAGCACCTTTATGACTAGATATATAAGCAGGATCATTTGAAATAAGATAACCAGCAATCTGGTGAACCGCATTATACCCTCTTTCTTCTAATGCTTGTGATACTGTTATTAAATTTGAATGAATAACTTCTCTTTTAATCTCTTCAGAATTAAACAGACGTGTTTGCGTAAGATCTCTTCCCATGAATATCCCTCCTATCTATACTATATCTTCATATTACACTATATTGAAAAGAAATGCTAGAAAAACTTTATAATGCTAATTTTATTGCACCTTCAATTTTTGACAATTGATCAGAAACTTTACATCCACCTTGAGCAAAATCAGGTTTTCCGCCACCTCTTCCATCAACAACTTCATTGATTTTCTTAATAATAACTCCTGCTTTATATCCTTTTTCTACAACATCTTTACTTAATGCCACAAAATAAGACACTTTTTCTTCAAATGTAGATACAAGAACAATAATACCTGATCCTATTTGATCACGATAATCAAAGACTTTCGATTTTGCTTTTGCTGGTTCAATATCCTCTTGAACATATAAAACCTTAATACCATTAATTTCTACAGCATTATCCATTAAACTTGCAGCTTGTAAACTATTCATTTTAGCATTTAATTTTTCAACTTCCTTTTCAAGTTCTTTAATCTTATTTAAAGATCCCTCAATCTTAAAAACAACTTCCTTAGAATTCTTTAATTTTAATAAACTCGTAATTTCTTCAACTGTTTCTTTTTCTTTATACATTGATAAATAAGCTGCCTTACCAGTAAGAGCCTCAATACGACGTACTCCACTACCAATACTTTCTTCTCCTACAATCTTAAACAATCCAATCTCACTTGAATTATGAACATGACATCCACCACATAACTCAATAGAATAATTTCCTACATTAACAACTCTAACAACATCTCCATACTTATCAGTAAATAAAGCCATCGCTCCACTCTTCATTGCCTCTTCAATAGACATACTTTGAATATCAACGCCCATACCTTTAAAAATAGCATCATTAACAGCCATCTCTATTTCTTTTAATGTTGAATTATCAATCTTTTCAAAATGAGTAAAATCAAAACGTAATCTTTCACTATCAACATAAGAACCTGCTTGACTAACATGACTACCTAATGTATCTTGTAAAACTTTCTGTAATAAATGAGTTGCAGTATGATTAGCTGTAATACATTTACGCTTATTTAAATCAACTTTCAATGTTAATTCATCACCAAGTTTAACAGCTCCCTTTTCTACCTTGATTATATGTAAATGTTGTTTATTAGGAGCATTCACAACATCTTTAACAACAATTTGAGTTAAATCGTTTTCCATTGCTCCTGTGTCACCACATTGTCCACCCATCTCTGCATAGAATGTCGTCTTATCTAAAATGATTTCTCCTTCATCTTCAATAATATCTGTCTTTACACCATCCTTAAATAAACCAATAACTTTAGAAACAATAGGTGTTGGATCATAATCAAATTCACTGACCTCTTCAAAAGCCATTAAATCTGGTTTCTGCGAAGACATAGACTCTTCAGCATTCCTTGCATCTCTTGCTCTTTGTTGTTGTTTTTTCATTTCATCCTTGAATCCTTCTTCATCAACCTTAAAATTTGATTCTTCACAAATTTCAATTGTTAATTCTAATGGGAATCCATATGTATCATATAACTTAAAAGCATCTTGACCACTCAAAACATGATTATCAGTTTTTTCTAACATAGAAGCTAACAACTTTTCACCATTAGATAAAGTCTTATGAAAAGCTTCTTCTTCTTTCTTAACTAAGGTACTTACAAAATCAGCTTTTGAAGGTAAATAATCATAGAAATCCTTCATAATATCTGCAACAACATAAACCAAATCATACATAAACGCATGTTCAATCCCAATAGCTCTACCATATCTAACAGCACGTCTTAAAATTCTTCTTAAAACATAACCTCTACCAGCATTATCAAACATTGCCCCATCACTTAAAGCAAAAGTTACAGTACGAATATGATCTGCAATAACACGATAAGCCATTTTATTTTCTTCATATTTAACTTGAGCTCTCTTTTCAACAGCTCTAATGATTGGTAAAAAGAAATCAGTATCAAAGTTTGTTTCACCTTCCTGAATAATACTTACTAATCTTTCAAGTCCCATACCTGTATCAATATTCTTTTGTGGTAATTCTTTATAATCTTTTCTATCAATAGCTGGATTACAATCATATTGAGAGAAAACAACATTCCAAACCTCAATATAACGATCATTTTCTAATTCTTCAAAAAATAATCTTTCTCCTAATCCATCAGGATCATATTTTTCTCCTCTATCATAGAAAATCTCTGAATCAGGCCCTCCAGGTCCTTCCCCAATTTCCCAAAAATTTCCATCAGTCTTTAAAATATGACTTTTATCAACATGACAAACATCTGTCCAAATACGATAAGCCTCACTATCATCAGTATAAACTGTTACATATAATTTATCTTTATCAAAACCAATCCATTCTGGACTAGTTAAAAATTCCCAAGCAAATGGAATAGCTTCTTCTTTAAAATAATCTCCAATAGAAAAATTCCCTAACATCTCAAAAAAAGTATGATGTCTTGCAGTCTTACCAACATTTTCAATATCATTTGTACGAATTGATTTTTGAGCATTCGCAATTCTATTACATGCTGGTTTCTCACTTCCATCAAAATACTTTTTTAAAGCTGCAACCCCTGCATTGATCCATAATAATGTAGGATCATTATTAGGTATTAAAGATGCCCCTGGTTCAATCATATGTCCTTTAGACTTAAAATAATCTAAGAACATTTGTCTTACTTGATTTCCTGTTAATTGTTTCATAATTTCCTCCTTAAAATAAAAAGTCATTCCTAAAAGGAACGACTATATCGCGGTACCATCCTTGTTTATAATACAAATGTATTATACCCTCTAAGCTTATAACGCAAGCAAAACGTTGATGTTTACATCACTCTCCAAAGTAGCATTTCTTTACTTCCCTCAAAGACTTTCACCAACCATCTTCTCTCTCTATCAGTCCATAAATACTTTTCTTTTTCAACGATTTATCGATAGTATTATAACCAATTCTTTTCATAAATGCAAGCTAATTCATCAAGTGAAACTATGAAAAAGAACTTACTATTTATTCTTGAGTTCCTTATCAATATTTTGTTGTTGCTTTTGTGAATCCTTATAATGTTCACATTGAGATTGACTATTGTCATATGAAGAAGAACGTATCGCAAAGAAAAGTAAAACAACAACTATTATTAAACAAAAAAATATGACAACTGTTCTTTTCATATATTATTTCCCCTCTTCAACATCATATTTCCAATCTAATATACCACCCAAATCATAAACATCATGATAACCTAAAGAAACAATTTTCTCATAAGCCTCTTTACTTCTTCTACCACTTCTACAATAAATAACAATCTTTTTTTCTTTTGAAGGTACTTTAGAAGTAAAATCTTCCTCAATTGTACCTAGTGGAATTAATAATGAATCAGGAATATGTCCTTCTTCATATTCGTCTTCTTCTCTTACATCAACTAATACAAAATCTTCTTTATTTTGTAACATTTGATGAACTGTATCTCCATCAATTGACTGAATATTTGTCTGTGACTGACACGCACTACATAACATCACTATTATTAATAATAATACATAATAAACTCTTTTCATAATTTCACCTCTGTTAATATCATAACACAAGAAAAAGAATTATAAAATAATTAATGTTACAACTTTTATAAATAAAATCACTAAGCGTTACTATTCACGCTATTAAATGATTAAACCCAATATTATAACACCTTAAATAATAAAACACACATCTTTTAAGTCACTTTCTTGATGTGTGTTTATATTCTATCCTTTAATTAATTCTTTGATTTCTTCAATTGTATTTGCACTAAAGAGTGCTCCTTGTAGTTTTATAAGTCTTTCTATTTCTAGACCTCTTAACAGCAGTTATATATCATCATCAAGCCTTGATTGAATATGAGTACAAAGAGAATCAATAATCATTTGTTTACTTTTTACATAACATTCAGAAAATCCTTCTATTTTTCCAATGTCATAACCTTCATTATACTTCTCTTGTTTTTCTCCTTCGACTTGCATTTTCCCTAACATTCTCTTATTCCTTTCTTATTTCTACTTTCATATGTATCTACCAGTTCATCAGTTCCTTTATTCATTCCATCAATAAAAATAATCTGTGAAACATGATGAAGTTTGTAATAAGGATCTACAGCTTTTAATTGTTTAGATAATAACTGAGCACCATAGAGTTGAAATCTTTTTCTTAGTGTTTCACTAAAGCAAGAGTTCTGCATTTCAATGTCAATTTCTTCATTTTGATCAGTTTTGACTCTCAAATCAAGAATCATATCTTTATCATCCATTGGGGAAGGGATGATAAAGATATGAAGTTCTTTAAGTTTGATATTTAAAGCTCCTTCGATAAGAATGGTTAAAAGATATATGCCATCTGGAGTATTACTTCCAAGGATATATCTAAAAGCAAAATCATTTTTATAATCAATTTTAGTTTTCATAATATGAAAATTAATACTATTTATTGTTTATGAAGAGTAACTACTAATCCTGATATTATTGTATTAATATTATTAAAAATGTATAGCTCTATTGCCTTAAAGATTTTTCAAAACGTTTATTTTTTAAAGACAACACATCAATCAAAGTAGATTTCCCACTACCACTTACCCCTTTATAATAGATAATCCATTTTTAAAAACAACCGAAGGTATGTCTAATACAAGCCTATTATACACAACTTTTATACCATGAATTTCTAACATTATTGTCATCTCCTTTATACTTATTATAAAATACTAATCTTTCTAATTAGTGATTTTTATCATTTCCATATCATAAAAAAGTTCTATCATTGATATCAGTGATAGAGCTTTTATTTATATATTTTATCAATCATTTTTATAATATATTTATCAAAAGGTAAAACAATAAAAACAGAAGTCATATTAAATAGAGTATGCATATTCGCAATTGCTCTTGAAGATGTTAAAGAAATACTTTCCACCATAGAAATCAATGGTGTATATAAACAAACAAAAAAGAAGATAAAAGTTCCTAGGGTATTAAAGGAAATTTGAAAAGCAGTCAACTTTTTAGCATTCTTACAGCTTTTAAGAGAGGCTAAAAAAGAAGTAATACAAGTTCCTATATTTTGACCAAACACGACAAATGCAGCGACTCTAAACTCAATAAAACCATTTAGTGCTAATGATTGTAATATTCCTATAGAAGCTGATGAACTTTGAATCAAAGCTGTAAAAATAGCACCAAATAAAACAGCTATCATAGGATGAGATAATGTTTTTATAAATGATAAAAAATAAATAGAAGAAGCAATTGGTTTCATAGCATTAGACATAATTTCTAATCCCATAAAAAGAATACCAATACCAACCAAAAACTCACCAAAATGATTTAATCTTTTTAAAGGAATAAAAACAACAATAATAACACCTACAACAGACAATATAGGAGCAATAGCTCCTATATCAAAAGCAATCAATTGTCCTGTCATTGTTGTTCCTATATCTGCTCCCATCATTGTCCAAATTGCATTTTCTAAAGGAAGTAATGATGCATTAATAAAACCAATTAACATGATACTTAAAGAAGAAGAACTTTGAATCAAAGCAGTCACTATCATCCCACTTATAATAGCCTTATATTTATTATCTGTTAAATAAGTTAAAATATCTTTAAGTTTATCTCCAGCTATCCTATTTAAAGACTCACTCATCATATGCATACCATATAAAAATAAAGATAGCCCTCCAATAACCCCAATATAATCTGTTATATTCATTCCTCCCTTTATATTTTATAAACTAACTTTTTCATCTTATCAATAAAATGAATTTCTTTTAAAAGCTCAATAATATCTAAAGAATAAACTAAGAAAAGAGGTGAAAAGATCATTCCAATAACGCCAAATAAATCACCAAAGACACTTAAAGAAAAAAATAATGCTATTGGATGGACAGAAATACATTTTTGAAATAAATAAGGTTGTAAGAATGATGATTCTAAATATTGCAAAACAATTATAATAGCAAGCGCTATATAACCACTTGTTGGGGTTATCATATATTCATAAATAATAATTGGTATTCCTCCTATATATGGACCAATATAAGGAATAAGATTTGTCATTGAAATAAATAATGCGATCCATATAAAATAAGAAGAATCTAAAAAGTAAAAAGGAATTAAACATAATAAAAAAAAGAAAAAGAAATCTAAAAATAAAGATTTAATAAAAGAAAAAGTTACTAACTTCATTTTCTTTAAATACTTACGATAAATACTTTGATTTTGAAATGGAATATAATTAATAGCCTTTTCAATAAGATGCATATTATCATAAGATAAATAAAAAGAAATACCTACTCCTAATGCTATATTAGAACACCAATAAAACAATGATTGTGTCCATCCATTTAATATCCCTAATAAGTAATGTGTTGCTCCTTGAGAATCTAAAAAATCAATAATTGTTTGAATAAAAGGATGAATAATAAATTTTCCTTTTGTATAATCCTGATATAAAGAAATACATTCATTACAAACATAAGGAGCAATAAAATAAACAACAAGAAAGACAAGGATTGTTAAATAAATATAAATATGAATAACAACGATCTTTCTCTTTAATCTATCACTCTCAAAATAATCTATGATAGGATCAAGCAAAAAATGAATAAATAAAGCAATTAAAAAAGGAAAAAACAAACGAAAAACATACATAAATACATGAGATAAATGAAATAAGGTAAATACATAATAGAGTAAAATAGCCGTGATACAAAAAAGCATTATTTTCTTACATATTTGAAAACAATGTTGAAAATTCATTTAAAAAAGGACTTAATAAAGTCCTTACACAATTAAAGTTGTTCTTTTAATGCTTTTTTAGCATGATGTACAGTTTTCTCTACATCATGAGCACACGGCATATCACTCATTAATATCATAGCCATTGCGACTAATCCACCTGAAGCTAAAGCAATAGATAATCTAGACATAAGTCTCACTCCTTTAAATGTACAATCTTATTATGTACATATTATTCAAAATCATACAAAGATATATCTTTTTTATAAAATTTATTTTTTAAAGACGTTAAACGTTGTTCATCACTATTATTAGAAAGACCTCTTAAAAAAGCATGATGACTACCTACTACAAATAAAGTACGTTTGGCTCTTGTTATTCCTGTATAAATTAGATTCTTTCTAAGCATAATATAATAATCATTAAGAACTGCCATAATAACAATAGGAAACTCATTTCCTTGAGCCTTATGAATAGAAATACAATAAGCATGAGTAATCGTAGAAAAATCACCAGGAGTATATTCCACAAACACACCATCAAAATCAACAATAATCGTATCTTCCAAATATTCAAAATTATCTTTATAACATATCTCAACTAACTTACCAATATCACCATTAAAAACATTATCATCAACTCTATTTTTTAATTGAAGGATCTTATCTCCCTCTCTAAAAACTCTTCTTCCTACCTTTAATTCATTTTTTGTTACACTAGGAGGATTAAATAATGCTTGTAAACTTTCATTAAAAGCATTAATCCCCCCTACTCCTTGATACATTGGAGCTAATACTTGTATATCATTTTCATTAAAACCTTCATCTATTGCTTTTTGAATTAATAATTCAATATTTTTAACAATATCCGTATTTGATGAATGTTGAAAGTATAAATCTGGATAATCTAAAAAGATTTGTTGTTGATAGTCATCATTCCTTAAATGATGAGCAAGTTGAATAATACCACTTTCTTGAGATTGACGATAAATATGAGTCAATTTTAATTTGGGTATATCTTCAATATCTAATAAATCTTTTAATACTGTTCCAGGAGCAACTGATGGTAATTGTTGATCATCACCAACAAATAAAATCTTTGAAACTTTATAACTTGCTTTTATTAAATGAGAAAACAATAATGAATCAACCATTGAAAATTCATCTATAATTAATAAATCATAATCTAAAGGATTATCTTCATTCATTGCAAATACATTAGAATGCATATCCCATTTTAAAAGTCTATGAATTGTACATGCTTCAAGACCTGTAATTTCACTCATTCTTTTTGCTGCTCTTCCAGTAGGAGCAATCAAAGCAACTTTTGCATCTCTATTGATTGCTTGATATATCTTTAATAATCCTTGTACAATTGTTGTTTTTCCTGTACCAGGACCTCCAGTAATAATCATCAAAGGATTCTCAATAAAAGATTCTATAGCCTCTTTTTGTTTTTTGTCATATTGTAATGATAATTCTTCTTCTATCTTTTCTATCTCTTCTAAAATATTTGAATATTCTTCTTTAGGCTCTCTAAGCCATCTCTTTATTGCCTCTACAATGATTTGTTCACTATGATATAAATCATAAGAATAATATTTTTCACCTTCTTGAATAATCTTTTCTTCACTAATCAATTTATTTAATAACTCATTAAACTTTTCTTCAAAAATACCTTGAATAAGTTTATTAAACATAGAATAAAAAGACTCATAATACTGATAAGTACCTCCTGTTTGAAAACACCTTTCTTTTAAACAATATAATACAGCAGCCTTTAAACGGTTTTCATCCAAAGGATCAACACCTATCTTTAAAGCCAAATCATCAGCAGTCTTAAAACCAATCCCATCAATATCCTCAATCAACTGATAGGGATTATTTTGTAAAACATTTAAAGTATCTTCTTGATAATGCCCTTGAATCAAAGCTAGATTCTTAGTTGAAATACCATGTCCTAAAAAGAAAGATAAAACTTGACTATCAAAATCTTGAGTCACTAAAACATTATAAATCATATCCCTTTTTACTTCTGACATTCCTTTAATATGATCTAAAACATGTTTATCTTCTTTAATAGCATCAATTGTATTTTCACCTAATGCTTGCACAATTAAAGTTGCTTGTTTAACACCTATTCCTTTAAATAAAGAACTAGATAAATATCTTACAATTTCCTCTTCATCATTTGACCTTATCACTTCATATGATTCTATTTGAAATTGTTTTCCATACCTAGGATGTGTCACATAATAACCTGTAAAACGATATTTTTCTTCTTCATTAACATAAGACATATAACCTGTCATACAAATCACATCATTTTCTTCTTCAACTTCTACATTCGCAACTATAAACTTCGTTTCATCACTATAAAAACGAACTCGAACAATCACTCCAGTATACTCCATTATAAATACTCAAGCTCCTTATCTTCTTTATAAACCTTTTCTATCATTCCTCCACCAAGACATACATCACCTTGATAAAACACTGCTGCCTGTCCTGGTGTTACAGCTTTAATAGAATTTTTAAAAGTGACATAAACAGTCATATCATCTATAAAATGTAGTGTAACATCATTATCTTTTTGACGATATCTAAATTTTGCAGTACACTCATATTCTCCTTGTGGCTTTTCATTAGAAATCCAATTGACATCAGTCACTAATGCTCCATCACTTAACAACCACTGATTTTGATTCCCTCTAGCAACATATAAAACATTATCATCATATTCTTTTCCAACAACAAACCACGCATCACCTTCACCACCAATATTTAAACCTTTTCTTTGACCGATGGTATAATACATAATTCCCTGATGTTCTCCAACTACTTTTTTTGTTTTTATATCAACAATCTTTCCTTCTTTTGCAGGAATATAATTCTTTAAAAACTCTTTAAAATTTCTTTCTCCAATAAAACAAATTCCTGTACTATCTTTTTTATAAGCAACAGGTATTTTTAAATCCTCAGCTATTTTTCTTACTTCCGGTTTAGTAAGATGACCAATTGGAAATAGTGATGCATTTAATTGCTTTTGGTTCAACTGGCATAAAAAGTATGTTTGATCTTTATTATTATCAACACCTCTTAACATAACCGATTCTTTTCCATCATGATGTTCAACTCTAGCATAATGTCCTGTCGCAATATAATCAGCATCAATAGACATAGCATAATCTAAAAAAGCTTTAAACTTGATATGTTTATTACAAAGAATATCTGGATTAGGTGTTCTCCCTTTGGCATATTCTTCTAAAAAATATTGAAAAACATGATCCCAATATTCCTTAATAAAATCCACTCTTCTTAATTCTATTCCTAAATGCTTTGCGACTGCTAAGGCATCATTATAATCTTGTTCTTGAGGACATATGTCATTTCCATTTGTAGGATTTCCTAAAATATCATTATTTAATGTAGAATCCCAATTACGCATAAAAACACCAATAACTTCATATCCTTGTTGTTTTAAAACATAAGCTGCAACTGCACTGTCTACTCCTCCACTCAATCCTAAAACGACTCTTTGACTCATCATATATCCTCCTTTTATTCTCGCTTATTTTACCACTATTTTATAAAGAATAAAAGCAAAATAAAAAGATAAGAGATTAACCCTTATCTTTAACTATGATATTTATTTAACTTCATTGAGTTGTGACATTGGAAGCATTGCAGCACCAACAGCTCCACAGTCATCAATTTCTTTGAATAATAATGGAATATGATTTCTCATTCCTACATGAATCTTACTATTAAATGCTTCAACTAATTCATCCCAGAAATAATCTTTAGATTTGAAAACTCCTCCACCCAAAACAAAACAATGTGGATCAACAGTATGAGCAATATTTGCAAGTAATGTTGAGAATCCATCAACAAATTGATCACGAATCTTCTTGCAATCAGCATCACCTTCAGCAGCTAATCTAAATACATCTCCAGCATGTTTAACAACATCTGCGCCTTTAGCCTCTTGACCTTTTCTAGTCATAGCAGTTCCTGAAATTTCTCCTTCAGCAGCACCAGAATTTAAAGCACCTTGTTTATATCCACCTGGAAAAATAATCATATTTCCAATTTCACCAGCATGACCTCTTCCACCAGAAACTAATTTCTTATCAACAACAAGAGCTCCTCCAATACCTGTTGAACAAGTAATAAAATAATTTGTTGGATAATCTTTACCTGCACCTAAAATTGCTTCAGCAAGTCCAGCAACATTAGCATCATTATCAATGAATACTGGTAAATTAAATCTTTGTTTAAGCTTTGCGCAAATTGGATAATTTTCAAATCCAGGTAAATTACTTGCCATGATCATCACACCATATACAGTATCAACTGGTCCTGGGGCACCAATTCCAATACCTTCTACACCTTGTAACCCACCACATACAGATGTATCCAATGCTTCAATTTGCTTCATGATCTTTTCAGCAACATAATCAGGCCCCTTTTCTCTTTCAGTAGTCCCTCTTACCTCACTGTAAGATTCACCATTTTCATCAACTAATAATGAACGAACGTTAGTTCCTCCTAAATCTACACCAATATAATATTTCATTCCTATTTCCTCCTACCTTGTTTTATTATACTATAAAAATATAAGATTTCCTAGATTAATCATTAAAAATAGAAGTTTTTATTTTCTTTAATGGTAAAGGTAATTCACATTGAATCACTTTATCTTGTAAATATTTTAAAGAACCAATAGGTCTTACAAAGGAAAGCTCATAAGCATGTAAAAATTGATGAGATAAATGATATTGTTTTTTAATTTCCTTATTCATCTCAAAATCTCCATATTTACTATCTCCAATAATAGGATGACCTTCATGAGATAAATGAAGACGTATTTGATGTGTTCTTCCAGTCACCAATTGAACCTTTAATAAAGAAAAAGAACGATTTGTTTTTAAACACTCTACAATAGTATGCATCTTTAAAGCACCCTCTGTTTCTTTTGAAACCACTCTTACCAAAGATTGATCTTTAGACTTCTTCATATAATCAATCAATTCACAAGATGCCATTTCACCCTTACAAATTGTTAAATAAGATTTCTTGATACAATGTCTTTTTTTCATCATTTCATTTAAATCTTGCAAAGCCCTCATTGTCTTACCAAATATAACTAAACCACTTGTATTACGATCCAAACGATGAACAGGAGCAGGAGTAAATCCAATATCTTGACTAGGATCATATTCTTTCTTCTGATAAAGATAGGTCAATACCTGATTCGCAAGAGTATTTAAACAATTATCATCATCTTCATGAACCAATAAACCTGCTGGTTTATTAACAATCAATATCTTCTCATCTTCATAGACAACATCAAATTCAATATCAAGATCTAAAATAGACACAGGTTCACTAAGTTCTAAAAAACGATCCTCATATAAAAACATAGAAACAACATCATCTTTTTTTAATATATAATTTTCTTTTACTTTTTTTCCATTAACTTTAATATCTTTTTTTCTAATCATTTTATAAATAAGTGTCAAACTTGCTCGTGATAAAAGTTTCTTTAAATACTTATCTATTCTTTGATTTTCATATTTCTCATCAATTATAAATTCTTTCATAGTCTCACCAAACTAAATATATCATAACACTACTTAAAAAGAAATTGCAAAAAGAACATGAAAGCCTTTACATTTTTAAAATATTTGTTATAATATAATTGTTAAGTGATATTCACTTAATCATACCCCTATTATCACCCTAATGTGCAAATAATAGATAGACAAAGGAAGTATGCTTCCCCCGTATACTTTCTTTTCTTTTTTTGTATGTTATAATAAAGACAAGGATGTGAAAACAATGGAAAAAGAATTAGAAAGAGAAATCATAATGAATGGTAAAATCATGACTGTTACCAAAGAAAAAGTATTATTAGAAGATGGAAATACTTCATATAGAGAAGTAGTATATCATCATGGAGGAGTGAGTGTCCTTGCGATGAAAGATGATAAAATTGTCTTAGTTAAACAATTTCGTTATCCCAATCGAACGAACACTATTGAACTTCCTGCTGGAAAATTAGAAAAAGATGAAAATCCAAGAGATTGTGCTTTAAGAGAATTAGAAGAAGAAACCAATTATCGAGCTAAAGATATGAGATTTTTATTAAAGTTCTTGCCTTCTCCTGCTTATACAAGTGAATGGATCCATATCTATGAAGCCATAGATTTTCAAAAAGTGGATGATGCTTTAACTGGAGACGATGATGAATTTATTGATGTTATTGAACTACCAATTGAAGAAGCCTATAATAAAGTCTTAAATGGTGAGATCGTTGATGGTAAAACAGTTATTGCAATCATGTATGCTTATCAAAAGAAATGCAAAGGGGTCTAATAGACCCTTTTATTATAAAATAAAAAACGGATATTATCCGTTTGCTTTCCAATGGCGGTCTGGACGGGACTCGAACCCGCGACCTCCGCCGTGACAGGGCGGCATTCTAACCAACTGAACTACCAGACCATATTTATTGATATCTGCCAAGAGTATAAAATGGCGGAGACAGAGGGATTTGAACCCTCGCGCCAGTTTCCCGACCTACACCCTTAGCAGGGGCGCCTCTTCAGCCTCTTGAGTATGTCTCCATCAATGCTTAAATATAATAACATATCTTTTTAAGCAATGCAATACCCAATTTGAAAAAAGTATAGAAGACAATGGATATCAATTTATATTTTATTTATCTTTTTTTCATACATATAAAACGAAGATGCAATAAGCAAGAAAGTAAATCCAGTCTGTACAAAATAGATAGTATAATCAGTTATACCATGAATCAAAACCACAAACACTAAAGCCAAAACTAAAGCTAAATAACTTCTATCTATTTTTGCTTTCGCAACGCTTATGCATCCCTTAATACAATGATAAGCATATGGAATCAAGCTTGCAACTCCTATAACACCATGTGATAAAAATGGATCTATATAAACATTATGAGCATGATGAGTAATATGACCCCCATATAGACTAGCAATATGGAAATATGTTAAAGGTCCTTGTCCTATTATCCAATTATCCTTTAATGCTTTTAAAGCTGTTACCCAGATATTTTGTCTTGTAAAAAAGTAACTAATAATATTATCTATTCTAGGAAATATATCAGGAAACAATAAAATTCCTAAAAGCATACCACCAACAACAATCGTTAAAATAGTCACAGATTTATAATGATGATTAAAATATAACAATACAAAAATTCCAATTGCGAGCGCTGGCCATGCAGAACGACAACCTGTAAGATAAAGCAAAAATAAATTAATCATAATAACAACTGTATAATAAAGAAGACCTCGTAAATTAGCTAAACAAAGTTTTAAATTAAACGCTTTATAAAAACACATCAATACAAAGAATTCAATCATCATAGCATAATAATTAGCATTAAAGAAAACAGAATTCACCCTATCTTCCCTTTTATCAAAAACCATAATTTCAAAAGTATCGACATTCATTTTATTTAATATACCAATATATTCTATTAGTCCATAAATTGCTGCAAAAATTGATAAAAAAATCATAATATCAACTATTATTTCAAATAAATGTTTGGAAGTATGTTTCATATAATAAATAATAATACAAAAGATAATCGTTATACCAATAGTTAAGAGAGCTCCTAACCAATTTTGATGAATCAATGATGTTAATTCAGAAAGCACACAAAATATAAGCAGATACTTACTACCCTTTATTTCATCAAAACACTCTTTTAAACGTTTTGTCCACATTAAATAACAAACAATGAACAACATAAAGATAACACTCATATAACAAGGTATAAAAAGCGAAACAACACAATATAAGATAATTCTCTCATCTTTATTAAAACGTTCCTTTAACCAATCATGTAATTCAATCAAAAGCATATAATAACCTTCCTTTTATACATTTAACCACTAGAAATTATACATTGAATAAACATTGTTTGTCAAACAGTACAACAAAACTGTAAGATAAATGTAATAATTAGTTATAAAAGAATCAAAATATATAATTATTAAATGTAAATTTTGAATTGTGTATATAAAAAAATTTATAATAACATCGATACTATAATAAGTGTAAATTATCTATACAAAAAAATGTGAATATTATTATTCCAATAATACTCCAAAAATCATTTAACAATAAAAAAGTTTCAAATCATATTGAATAAACCAATATATTTTGAAACCACTGTATTTTTATGGTCTCCCCTCACGGGTTCGAACCGTGGACCCTCTGATTAAGAGTCAGATGCTCTGCCAGCTGAGCTAAGGAGAGATAACCAACGAAATTATAATACATCATATCTAAAATAAAATCAAGAGAAATTTATAGAATATGCAAAATATATTTGTTATAATAGATTTTAGGACGGAGTGAATGAGATAATGGAAAGAGATACAAGTAATATAAAAGCAGCTATTATTATGCTTGATGGTTGTGTTCTAGATTTAAATAGATATCGTTATAATTATTATAAGCATTTATGTGAGGATCATCATATTTCTGTAACTAAAGAAGAATTTTATAACCAATTAGGTAATATGAAGACAATGTATGATAATTTACCTCTCAATAATTTATATAAAACAAAACAATTTAATAATAGAATAGAAGAACAATTATATGATTATTTAAGTCACTCTGATGTTTATACTAAAGAAGGGCTTTTTGAACTATTAGATTATTTTCATCAAAAAGATATAAAAGTTGCAATCATTTCTACTCATAGTACTAAAAATGCAATTAATTATTTAAAGATGACAAGAGTTTATTCTCATGTTGATTATATTATTGGATCAGATACTAAAATCAAACCACTTCCTTCTAAGGATATGATAAAAGCTATATCTATTCAATTTGAATGTCAATTTAATGAAATGATAGTTGTTTCTCCAATGCTCGCATTAAATAAAGTCGCTTATGATTTAAAATGTCATGTTTATTATTTTGAAGATTTGATAGAAGCAAGAGAAGCAGAAATACAAACTTCACATAAAACAATATCATCATTCTTTGAGATATTAAATCATTTATTATTTCATCATATCTATGATGATGGTATGTATTCATCTATATTAGGTATGAATAATATTAAAGATAAAGAAGAACTAGATGATATCAATCATCATTTAAAAGATGTCTATCATAATGATCCTGAAATTCTTAACATTATTGAAAATACCTATCAATACAATTTATCTTTTATCAATGGAGAAAAGAAATTAGAAAAAGATACAGAAGATAAAGTAATTGATACTGATAGTAAAGAAACTTCTACTTCCGATGAAGAAATAGAAGTCAAAGTGGAAGAAGAAACAACAAATGATGAGAAGAATACATCCAAGAAAGAAACTAAAGAATATACAACAGTAAAAGAAGAAGCTTTATCTTTAAATAAACAAGAAACAATAGAATTAACATCCGCATGGGATAAGTTAATGTCTAATGAAAAAGAAGAAGTAAAAGAACCAGAAGAAAAAAAAGAAAAAGTTAAATATAATAAATTTGAACTATTCCTTTATATATTCACTGAATTTATTTATTCATTTGTCTTTTCTTTCCTTGTTTTATTTATAGGAATTATGATAGCTATTATCTATAAGAATTATATATCTACATTCCCTTATCTATATAATATCTTTCAAATCTATCAAATACTTATAGATAATATTATTAAAGTTATAAATATTAACTTTGTTTCTCCCCTAGCTTTAGAGTTATTAATTATATTTATCTTTAACTCGCTTATTATCTTTGTAATTAAAATAATATATTTTATGTTTAATAAACAAAAACTATTAGAAGAATAAAGGCTGGAAAACCCAGCCTTTTAAAATAACTCTTGACTATCTAAAACAATAGTAATGGGACCATCATTAATTAAAGAAACTTTCATATCTGCTCCAAAAACTCCCTTTTCTACTTTAATACCTTGAGCAACTAATGCTTCATTAAAATAATCATAAAGTGGAGAAGCTGTCTCTGGTCTTGCAGCATCTATAAAACTTGGTCTTCTTCCCTTTTTACAATCAGCATATAAAGTAAACTGTGATATAGATAAAATACTTCCCTTTACATCCAAAAGAGATAAATTCATCTTTTCATTTTCATCTATAAAAATTCTTAAATGAATTAATTTATTGATCATTTTATCAATAATCTGTTGATTATCACCATTCGTAAAACCAACTAAAACCATTAACCCTTCACCAATTTCACCAACAACTTCCTGATTTATTGTTACAGAACTTTCTTTAACTTTTTGAATAACTAATTTCATGATATCTTCCTCTATCTTTCAATTTTTAAAAATGTTATAATCATTATAACAAATTTATAGTCAAAGGAAAATGAGAAATGAATACAACCTTAGCATATAGAATGAGACCAAAGTCTTTAGATGATATATTAGGACAACAACACCTTATTGGTCAAAATAAAATATTAAGACAATTTGTAGAAAAAAAACATCCTATGTCCATTATTTTATATGGACCGCCAGGGTGTGGTAAAACAACGATTGCGAGTGCACTCGCAAATGATTTAAAGATTCCTTATCGTTTATTTAATGCTTCAAATGGAAATAAAAAAGAAATGGATATGATTATTACAGAAGCTAAAATGTCTGATGGATTATTTGTCATCATTGATGAAGTTCATCGCTTAAATAAAGATAAACAAGATCATCTTTTACCACATATTGAAAGTGGATTACTTGTTGTTGCAGGATGTACAACCTCAAATCCATTCCATTCTATTAATCCAGCCATTCGTTCAAGATGTCAAATTCTTGAAGTCAAACCATTAAATGAAGATGAAATTGTACAAGGGTTAAAAAGAGGAATAGAAAGCCAAGATGGTTTAAATAATGAATTTGAAGTTGATGATGATGTTTTACATAAAATTGCGAAATTATCAAGTGGTGATGTTCGCTTTGCTTATAATACCTTAGAAGCTGCAAGTATTGTTTCAAGTAATAATCACATTATGATGAAAGATCTAGAAAACGTAGCTTTTTTTGCGAATGCTCAATATGATAAAGATGAAGACCAATATTATGATACATTAAGTGGATTACAAAAATCTATTCGTGGTAGTGATCCTAATGGAGCTATGTATTATTTTGCGAAATTAATTGAAGCAAGAGATATTGAATCATTAGAAAGAAGAGTCATTACAACCGCATATGAAGATGTAGGGCTTGCGAACCCTAATTTATGTATGAGAGTGGTTATGGCTTTTCAAGCTGCTAAAACGATTGGTTTTCCAGAAGCTCGTATTCCTATTGCTTCTGTTATTATTGATTTATGTTTATCACCTAAATCAAAATCCAGTGAAGCTGCCATTGATGCTGCAATGGCTTCTTTAAATGATCATCCGTATAAAGCACCTCGCTATTTAAGATTAACTCCTGTAGGATTAGAAGAAGAAGAAAAATATGATTATAGTAGACCAGAACTATGGGAATATATTCAATATTTACCTGATGAAATTAAAAATGAACAATTCTATATTCCTTGGATGACAAGCAATTATGAAAAAGCATTAGCTGAAAATTACCGTAGAATTTTAAAACATGGTAGAACAAGTCATATAAAAGAACTCAATCATCGTAAAAAATGATTGAGTTTTTCTATATCTTCTATAACATCTTGAACTGTATTATCAAAACAATTTAAATCAACATCATACCAATGAACATCAAATTGATTCTTAAACCAAGTATATTGTCTCTTTGCATAATTCCGTGAATTCTTTTTAATAAGTTCTATAACATCTTCATATTCTTTTTCACCATCAAAATAATCAAACCATTCTTTATACCCTATCGCTTTCATGCTCTGCATATGACGATGATATCCCAAATCATATAAATGTTTCACTTCATTTTCTAAACCATTTTGAATCATTATATCAACTCTTTGATTAATACGTTCATAAAGCTTTTGACGTTCTATTGTCAATCCTACAAAATAAGCATCATATAAACAAACATGTTCTTGTTTATCAATCATATCACTTTTCTTTTGCCCTGTTAGTTCAAATATTTCAATAGCTCTTAAAACTCTTTGACGATTATTAAAATGAAGTTGTTGAGCACTCTTTTCATCTATTGATTGTAAATGTTCATATAACTGTTCATTAGAAAAATCTTTATATTTTTCTTTAAACACATCATGATCAATCTCGCTGTCACTAAACTCATAATCATATAAAGCTGCTTTAATATAAAGTCCAGTCCCCCCTACTATAATAGGAACTTTCCCTCTACGACTAATATCATCAATCCAATATCTCACTTCATCCTGAAAATCTTTAACACTATAAATTTCATCGGGGCTTTTAACATCAATTAAATGATGTACAATTCCTTCCATCTCTTCTTTTGTTACCTTAGCAGTCCCAATATCCATTCCTTGATATATCTGCATAGAATCGCCACTTATAATTTCCCCATCTAATTCTTTAGCTAATTGAACTCCCATTTTTGTTTTTCCTACACTTGTAGGACCAATCACCACAATAACTTTAGTCATCTTCATCTTTATTAATTCCTAAAACACTATATAAAATAGAAATACAAATAGAAGCAACAATAGTTAAAGAAAAACTTTCAATATAAAAATCAGGAGCTAAAATAGAAGAAGCAAGTGATAAAATAAAAGCATTGATGATAAGTTGAAAAAATCCTAAAGTCATTAAAGTAATAGGAAAAGCAATAAGTGTTAGAACAGGTTTTACAAAAGTATTTAATAAAGATAAAACAATTGCAACTAAAAAAGCCACAAAGAAATCTTTAACATAAACCCCATCAAAAAGATAACTCATTAATAAAATAACTGCTCCACCCATAATAAACTGTGTTATTTTCTTTGACATTAAACCACCCTCTTAAATAACTTTTCAAGTTCATAATCACTATAAAATAAAATTGTTGGACGTCCATGAGGACATACATAGGGATTTACACAACACATTAAATTATCAAAGATTGTTTGCATATCCATCATTGATAAATAAGTATTTGCTTTCAAAGATGCTTTACAACTTAAAGTTGCAATCGCATGTTCTCTTAAAGCCATAACATCAATTTTTTGATCACTTAATAATTGATCTATCATTTCCTCAATAAAAATCTTTTCATCAATATTCTTCATCCACATTGGTAATTCCCTTACAACAAAACCTTGTTGACTAAATACCTCTAAATGAATCCCAACCTCATCTAATAAAGATTTACTTTCATTAATAACTAAAAAATCACTCATTGTATATTCAAATTGAAGAGGTGCAATAAGAGGTTGCATTGTTAAATCTAAATGAGAATACTTCTCTTTAAAATACTCATAATTAATTCTTTCTTGAGCAGCATGCTGATCAACTAAATACATTCCTTTTTCATTTTCCCCAATTAAATAAGTTCCATGAATCTGTGCTTTTGCATATATCTTTTCCTTCATTTCTCTTTTTTCTTTAATAATTGGTTTTTGAACCTGTTGAATTGTGACCTTGGGTTCTTCTTTTTTAACTTCAGGTACATATTCTTCTTTTTCTTCTTTGATAATTGAAGTTGATTCTTTGATTGTATCTACTATATCAAAAGACATTTGATCTAAATTAGGTTTAAAAGTTTCTCTTTCTGTTGTTCTATTCTTCACTTGATATGTTAGATTAACATTCTCTAACGCTTGAGAAACTCCATCCATAATTAAATCTCTTAATTCATATTCTTTTGAAAATCTGACTTCTAATTTAGAAGGATGAACATTAACATCAACTAAATAAGGATCAACTTCAATATTAATAACCGCAATAGGAAAACGATTATCTGCTAGATAGTTGCGATAAACTGAATTAAGAGCATCAATACTCATAATATTTCTTACATAACGATGGTTAACAAGAGTAATAATATGACTCTTTGATGATCTTGATGTATCTATTTTACTAATATATCCATCAATTTGAAATTCATCATTTCCAAATGATACAGAAATCATATTCTTTGCAGTTGTAATTCCATATATTCTAGAAATAACTTCTAATAATTGTCCTTTTCCATTTGTTGAAAAAATCATTTTTTCATTATGATATAAACTAAAAGATATCTCAGGATAAGCTAAAGCTAATCGTTCTATATATTGATAAATAGCTGAAAATTCAGTATTCACTGATTTTAAATATTTAAGTCTTGCAGGAACATTTTGAAATAATTTTTCTACTTTTATATCTGTTCCTTTTTTTAAATCAGTTTTATGATCTGTTTTATATTTTCCAAATTCATATTCAATTTGAACTGACTCTTCACCATTAGATGTTTTTAAAGTAAAATGAGAAATAGATGCAATTGAAGGAATCGCTTCTCCTCTAAAACCTAATGTAGAAATACAAAACAAATCATGATCATCTTTAATCTTACTCGTTGCATGTCTAGAAAAACATAAATGAGCATCTTCATAGTCCATTCCTTTTCCATTATCTACAACTTCAATAAGTTCTATGCCACCTTCTTTAATATAAACATCTATTTTATTAGCATCAGCATCAATACTATTTTCTACTAATTCCTTAACAACATTGGCTGGTCTTTCTATCACTTCACCAGCTGCTATTTTATTTGATAATACTTCATCTAATTGTCTAATAATTGACATATCTTTCTCCTAACATAATTTTTTTAATTCAATCAATGTACTTAATGCATCTATAGGTGATAATTCCATTGGATTAATAGATCTTAATACTTTCTCAACTTCACTTTCCTTATTTTCTTTCTCCATAGGAATTGTTTGTTGTATTGTTTTTGATACATTATTATTTTCAAGATCATTTAAGATCACACTTGCTTTTTCAATCACCTCTTGAGGTAATTTTGCGAGTTTTGCAACATTAATACCATATGATTTATGACTTCTACCTGGTTTGATTTTATACTCAAAGACAATAGAATCATTTTCAATTTGAGCACCTGCATGAACATTTTGAATACCATATTTTTCTTCTAGCATTGTAAGTTCATGATAATGCGTTGAAAACAACGTTATACAACGTATATGAGTTGCAATATATTCTATCATTGATTGAGCAATTGCCATACCATCAAAGGTTGCAGTTCCTCTTCCAATTTCATCAAATATAATCAATGAATTTTTACTTGCAAATCTTAAAGCATTATTCGCTTCTAACATTTCTACCATGAATGTCGATTGTCCACTTATTAAATCATCACTAGCTCCAATTCGTGTAAAGATTTGATCAAAAATAGGTAAACAAGCATGAGAACAAGGAACAAATGAACCCAGTTGAGCCATAATTGTAATCAAAGCTGTCTGCCTCATAAAAGTTGATTTTCCACCCATATTTGGTCCAGTAATCAATAAAACAGGATGATCACCACTCATATGTAAATCATTTGAAACATAATTCTTTTTACTAATGACCTTTTCAATAACTCCATGTCTACCCTCTTCTATATCAATAACATGTTCATCATTGAATGATGGTCTTACAAACCCTTGTACTCCCGCTACACTTGCTAGAGATTGAAAAACATCAACTTGAGCAACAATTTTCGCAACATCTTGAATAAGATGAACATCATTTTTAATATATTCTCTTATTTGAATAAATATCTCATATTCTAAAGCAATAATCTTATCATTTGCACTTAAAATCTTTCTTTCCATCTCTTTAAGTTCTGGAGTCACAAAACGTTCAGCATTTGATAAACTTTGCTTTCTAGTATATTCAAATTCATCTTTAACGAGTGGCAAATAACTTTTTGTCACTTCTATATAATAACCAAAAACGCGATTATATCCTATCTTCAATCCTTTAATTCCAGTACGTTCTTTTTCTTTCATTTCAAATTCACTTAACCATTGTTTACCATTTTCTCTAATATATCTTAACTCATCTAATTCTTTATTATATCCTTCTTTAATAATACCACCCTCTTTAATAGGTAATGGTGGATTATCTATAATTGCATCTTTAATTAAAGAAGTAATATGTGATAAATCAACAAGTTGATCTGCAAGTTCATTGGTATAAGTATGATTTAATGAAAGAAGTTGTTCTTTTAATTCTGGGATTACTTTTAATGATGAAGCTATCCAATTTAAATCTCTTGCATTTACATTTCCAAAAGCAATACGACCAGCTAATTTTTCAATATCATAAACTTCACTAATCATATCTTTAATTGTTTCTCTTTCAATAAATTGATCTACAAATATATCAACAATATCTAATCTTTTTTCTATTTGTTCTCTATTAATCAATGGTCTTTCAATCCATTGTCTTAATAATCTTCCTCCCATTGCAGATTTTGTTTTATCTAATAACCAAAGTAATGTTCCATAAACTTCATTTTGTGGATTCTTTACAAGTTCTAATGATTTTTTTGTATATGAATCCATAATAATATAATCTTTACTTTTAATTTCTACAATCTTTTGAATATGTTCTAATTCTCTCTTTTGTGTTTCTATCATATAATTCAATAATAATGAACACATTTTTATTTGTTTTAAATCATTTATATTTTCAAATAATTTTATATATTTATCATTAGTCTTACTATTTGTATAATAAGACATCATTATATTATCAAACTTAATATTTTCATCTTCTATAACTAACTCTTTAATATCAAGTGCTTCTAACTGATTCTTTAAATCATGTTCATTTTTATCAATATTCACAACATTAAACTCACCAGTAGAAATATCACAATAAGCAAGCGTGTAATTAAAATCAAAAACACCTAAAGCTCCAATATAATTATTCCTTCTTTCATTTAAAGATAAAATCGTACCAGGTGTAATAATTTGAACAACCCCACGCTCTACAATTCCCTTTTTACCAGGATCACTCAACTGTTCTACAATCGCAACTTTAAATCCTGAATCAATTAACTTTTGAATATATCCATTTGCAGAATGATGAGGAACACCACACATAGGAACCCTTTCTTTAGCTCCTGCATTCTTTCCTGTTAATGTAAGATTCAATGTTTTAGATACTACTAAAGCATCATCAAAAAACATCTCATAAAAATCTCCCAATCGAAACATCACAATGGAATCCTTATTTTCCTCTTTTATTTTTAAATATTGCATCATCATTGGAGAATACTTTTCTTTCATACTTTCAACTCCTTTTTAACTTCAATATTATAACAAATTTTTCATAATTCGCAAAGTTATGGCATTAGAATATTTAAAAAATAAATTTCTTTGAAAGGTTTCTATAGATTGCTTTGTATTTATAGTGAAAATATAGTTTAAGGAGAAGAGAAAAATGAAAAAATTAATAAGTATTTTAGTATTAGTGACTCTACTTGGAGCACCTATAACTCATTTCACGAAAACCAAAGTATCAGCAAAAGAAATATGTGTTATAACATCACATTACAACTATTTCCATATTAAAAGTTGTAAGCATCAAAACCATAAGAAAAATAATCATCACTCAAATATCAAAAAACATTGTCAAAAAACAACTCATCATGTTAACATAAAAAAGAACTATAGACATCATACAGATGTTCATCATAATAAACAGTGTCATTAAAATGAGGATGTGAAATTGTGAAAGACAGTGACGATTTAAAAAGAGTTATTGAATTATATAGTAATATAATGAGAAGAGTTTGTTTTCTTTATATGAAACAAGACAGTGATGTTGACGATATATTCCAAAATGTATTTTTAAAATATACGAAAACCAAAAAATCATTTCAATGTTTAGAACATGAAAAAGCATGGTTTATTAGAGTAACAATTAATGAGTGTAAAAACTTTTTAGGAAGTTGGTTCCATAAAAATGTTGACTTCACTTATGATTTTGATCAATTTCATATTGAAAAAGATTCATTAGAATACGATATAATTTATGCTATACAAAAATTAGAAAAGAAGTATAAAATCGTTATTTATCTTTATTATTATGAAGGATATTCAATGGTAGAAATTGCAGATATTTTAAGAAAAAATGAAAACACAATATACACATGGCATGCTAGAGCTAAAAACATATTGAAAAAAGAATTAGGAGGGGATTATTTTGAATCAAGATAATTTCAAGTCTGCAATGCATAAAATAAATGCATCTGATGAATTAAAAGAAAAAACATATCAAAATGTAATATCAAAAAGAAATCATTATTCATTCAAAAAACCAACACTCATATTAACAACAATAACTATTGTATTATTATGTCTATTAAATCTACTTCATGATACATCAATCAATCAGTCAGAATACAGTTTTATTACAATTGATATTAATCCTAGTATAGAGTTTATCTTGAATAAAGATAATATTGTGATTTCTTCAAAAGCATATAACCAAGAAGGAAAAGATATACTTAATGAATTAACATATGAAAATAAATCTTATCAAGAGGTCATCAATGAATTATTAAATAACAAACATTACCAAGATTATCTAAAAAACAACTTTGATATTCAAGTCAGTATTTACTCTAAAAATACAAAAAGATGTGAAGAATTAGAAAATAACATTGATGAACTTATGAAAGAAACATCAGACACTCATTATTACCAAAGTGTTTGTATTGATGAAGAAACACATCATCAAGCAAAAGATTGTCATGTATCCAGTGGAAAATATACATTAATAAAAGATATTATAGATATCGATTCATCATATACCATTAATGACTTACAAAAGAAAAGTATTTCAGAGCTTAAAGAAATATACAAAGATATAACAAATAAAGACTATATCCCTAATTCAAATCATCACCACCACGATGATAGTCATCACTAATATTGAAAATAAGGATTAAGTATTATTTAATCCCTTTTATAGAAAAATCTCTTGTATATTCTAAATATGTATAAGATAAAACCTTTAAAATTATACATGGTATATTTTAAAGGTTTTTTTACAAAAAAAGAAAAGATTGAACCTCTCCTTTTCTCCATTATATTAACTAAAACCAACAATAACTGCATTTTCAATTTCAAAATAATCATTGGTATTACTACTTAAACCACTAGCTTTTACCGCTTGTTGAAAAGTAATGTTCTTTGTATTACTAAGAATGATATAAGTTGTATCTTTGATTGAGTTTGATAATCTACCCTTTAATACTAACTTGTATTTATAAGAATGATTATCTGTTTTCCAGGTTCCATCACTCATTTTATAATATGTCACATTAGTAATCTCTTTTGAATTATTGTTAAGTTCACTAGAAGTTTTTTCAAATGTTTTTACAACATATATTTCTTCTGTATGAAAATAACTATATAATGTAAAAATACATATAACAATCAAAATACATGAAACTACTTTTTTCATTCTCTTATTCTCCTTTATTATCATTAAAAAAATCCAAAGTGTTTTTATATACAATATCATTATCTTTTTCTGCTAATATTTCATGTCTCATATTAGGATAAGTTGTATATTGAATATCTTTAAATCCTGCTTTTTTAAGAATTTCATAGGAATCTTTTGCTCCTTTATCAAATCCAGTACATGGATCTTTATCTCCTCTTAAAAGTAAAATACTTATATTTTTATTCACTTCTTTATATAGCTTTGCTTTGTGCATCCTTATCACAAGATGGTATAAATCATTAAACGCAGAGCAAGTAAAGCCAATACCACAGTATGGATCATCTATATATTGTTGAACTGTTTCTTCATTGGCACAAACCCAATCAAAATCTGTTTTAGGATTTTTAATACATTTATTAAAAGGATCAATACTAAGAGAAGAAAGTAATTTTGATTTATACTTTGCTCCATGTATCATTTGAATCATATTGGAAATAATTATGCCAAAATGAGCTCCAACTTGATAGTTTGGATATCCTGAAAGTACAACTTTCTGATATTCTTTTGAGTCACTTTGAAGAAGAACTCGTGTTATGATTGTACCAAAAGAGTGAGCAAAAATATAAATATCAAGATTTTTAAAGTTTTCTTTTATGTATTGTGTAATTGTTTTTTGATCAAAAATTAATTCTTTATAACCCTTTTTATCTTTAAAATAACCTAAATCTTCACAATTCATTCCATGACCTCTTAAATCAGAACTCACAACTATAAAACCATTATCATTGAGTGTTTTAATAAAATTTTCATATCGTTCTTGATGTTCTTCCATCCCATGAATAATTTGTATAACAGCTTTTGCATTTTCAACTTTAAATATATGAACATCTAATTGATACCCATCTCTAGCTTGGATAATAACCTTTTCCATAACAATTCATCCTTTCAAATTTATACTTTACTATAAAACATTATAGCATATTCTCTAAAAAATAAAAAAAGAGTGATAATTCACTCTAAATCTCTAATGGCAGGGGCGACAGGAGCGAAGGGGCTTGTTTAATCCCTATCATCTCTCCTTATTTGAGCATTATTCCTAAATAAACTTTTTATTTATTTCTTATATTCGAGATTGTTTTGTCATTACTTTTTCTTTGTACATCATTTTTCATCAAATTAATCATCGAATGCGATTATTGACTTGTATTCTTCATCACTCAGAGTTAACATCACTACCAACAAAGGAGAGTGATGATTATATGTCAGTAAGTATCGTTAAAGTCAATAATACTTGGTTATTCACTTGTAAGTATTTAGACCCTATTTCTAAAGAATATAAACGTGCAACACGTAGAGGGTTTAAAACTAAAAATGAAGCTATTCTTGCAGAAGCAAAGTTTATCGAGAAAATGGAATCTGCACCTGTTCAAGAGATCTCTTTTCAAGAAATGTTTTATAAGTATATGAGTTGGCGTAAACATGAAATCAAACCAACAACTTATAAAAATTGGATTCAAAGATTTGAAAAGCATGTCATTCCATCTCTTGGTCATATTCCTATGACTCAATTAAACTTAAAGATTTTTGAAGATTGGAGACAAGAGATGTTATCAAAGAACTTAAGTGATTCTTATATGAATGATATCTTAAAACCTATAAAAGCAACATTAAGATATGCAAATGATTATTTTGATATGGATATCTCTTATATTGATAAAATCAAAAGATTTAAATCAGCAACGACTTTCAAAAAAGAAATGACTGTTTGGAACTTAGAACAGTTTAGAAGATTTGAAAAGCAAATCTCTTATTCTATCTTTTGGCACACCTTTTTCAATCTTCTTTATTTCACAGGTCTAAGAAAGGGTGAAGCTCAAGCGTTAACTTGGAAAGATATTGATTTTGAAAACAAGACACTCATTATCAATAAAACATTAGCAGAAAAAATAGAGGGTGTTCCCTATCAAATACTTCCACCTAAGACCAATGCATCTTATAGAACAATAACTTTAGCAGATGAAACTTTATCATTATTAAAATCATTAAAACAAACTCTCTTTGGTCAACCCAATACATTTGTCTTTGAATATGATGGTAAACATTTATCATCTTCAACGATCAATCGTTATTATAAGATATTTGTAGAACAATCTGGTGTACCAAAGATAAGGATTCATGACTTTAGACATAGCCATGCAAGTTACTTAATAGGGAATGGAATGAATATCGTAGATGTATCAAAGAGACTTGGTCATAGTGATATTACAATGACACTCAATACCTACACACACTTCATGCCACATGCAGAAGATAGAATAGCTACATTTCTTAATACTCAAAAAGAACTATTTTCTTAATGAATGATAGTTCTTTCTTTTCTACAGAAACCTCTTATATATAATCGTCATTTTTGTGTATTTTTGACACTGGGGGGTGCTATATAAAAACAGCTAATCATATGACTAACTGTTTCTTGTCTTTATAACATATTTGATAAACTGAAAGTTATCTAATCTTTATTTCCTAATCTGCTAGTAATCTATCTAGTAACCTCTGTCTATTGTTTATAAACATTTCTGTTACTTGAAAACTATCTGTTTCTTCATATTCGCATAAATGTATACTTCCGTCATCAAAACAATATATATCTGCATCTGGTATACCTAAGAGAATAGGCGAATGTGTAACTATTAAGAACTGTGCTCCTTTTTTTGCAAATCGATGTATTTGCATTAATAATGTAAGCTGTCTTTGAGATGATAATGCAGCTTCAGGTTCATCAAAAAAATATAAACCATTTGGATGTAAATTATTTTCTACTAATGCGAGAAAACTTTCACCATGCGACTTTTCATGATACTTTTCAGAAGGGTGTGTTCCGTCAGCATATTCTTCTTCCTTTGTAGCGACATTATAAAAACTTTCAGCTCTAAGAAAATATCCCCATTTTTCCTTGCGATAACCTTTTGATATTCTTATTGCATCACATAATTCTGAATGTGTATCATGAGTAGAAAAAGAGTAATTTTTTGTTCCACCCTCAGGATTAAAACCATGTGCTATTGCAATTGCCTCAAGTAATGTTGATTTACCACTACCATTTTCTCCTACAAAGAAAGTGATAGATTTATTGAAATCAATTTTCTCAATACGCTTAAACGCCTCTATTTCCTTTAAATAGCTATTGTTATCAATTCTATTCCAATCGAATATTACTTTTTGTATGAATTGATTATTCATCAAACCACCCTCCTAACTAAATTCTAATTTGGTATTCTTTTAAAGAATTATATCATTATTTATCTTTTTATTCACTTCTTTTTATTTTCTTTGAAATTCCTTTACACGCTCTTTTATAATTCATATGTCTACTTATGCCTATTTCTTGTATTTGTCGCACACGTGCTGAATACTTCATAAATACGCTTTATCTGTGATATAATCTGAGTTAGGAGTTGGTATATTTGAAAGCAATCTTTGAATTAGATCAGAGTATCTTAATTAAACACAATTTAAATCTTATAGAAGCGTATATTCTTCATTTTGTTTTAGTCAATCTTGAATATAATCAAAAAGGTAAAGGATCAAAAGTTAAAGAAGAAGACAAACCAGTTATTCTTGAACAGTTATCTTTTCTTCATATATCTAAAAGAACACTTGATAAACATATAAGAAATATCAATGAACTTATGTTTTCTTTTCAACTTGATTTCTATAAAATTCATACTCTTAATAATGATATTGATGTCTTTGGCTATCCTATATCTGTATTAGAAAAACATAATCTTGATTTAAAAGATATGCTTATCATTAATTACATAAATAATGCTAGTTACTCATATCACTTTTATCATATTCAAAAAGATAATCATAAATATACTTATATCTCTCATTCACATTTTTTAAAAGATTATCCTATTCTAGAGTTAAGCCCCTCAGGATTAAAAAGAAGAATAAATGTGTTAATTGCGAAAGACCTTGTAGAAAGGATATCTCTTTATGATGACACAACGAAATCAAGAAAGAATTATTACAGAATTCATATAGAGGAATTAAACTCTTAAATTATCAAAAATACACCTGTTTATATCACAAAATAAAATATAACGTCGGAAGCGACATCGAAAAAATCAATGAAACACCTTAATAAATAGGGACTATTTAAAAATCACGACAACCTGCCTCTACACTTAAATGTAAAAACGACGTCTAAATTCTTTTTTTCAATTCCTCTGTAAAACCTTGAAAACACTGGGCGTTGCCCTGTGTTGTGAGATGAGTGGAGTGGTGAACGACGCCCACTCTTTAACCTGTATAAGTAAAAGCAACCTTAAATCATATTTAAATTCATTCATTTTATGATATAATGTCTTTAAATAGAGTATTAAATTGTAATTTGACGAGGTGATAAAATGGATTTTAGATTAGCTGTTATGCAAGATTTGTCACAGTTAAAAGATATGTATAAACAAATTGTAAAAAACATGAATGAACAGGATATTCAAATCTGGGATGATATTTATCCTTGCGAATTTCTTGAGGAAGATATAAAATATAATCAACTCTATGTTTTACTTAGTGATTGTGAAATAATATCAGCTTTTGTTTTAGGTAAAACAAATTCAGGAGAAAGTGCGATTAAATGGGATGATAATCACGCAGAAGCTTTATATATTGATCGATTAGGTGTTAACATTAAATATTTAAAAAAGGGAATGGGTAGCCTAATGCTTGATAAAGCAAAGGGGATTGCTAAAACATTTGGTGCTGAATATCTTAGACTTTTTGTAGTAGATATAAATATACCAGCAATTCAACTGTATGTAAAAAACGGATTTGTAAAAGCTGATGGTGTTTATGATGAAGTATTTGATGATGGTTTTGTACTGCATGAGTTTGGGTATGAAATAAAACTTTTATAAGTGTTACAAATTGGAATTTGTGGAGGAAAGATAAAATGGATAGACCTATTACAACATTGTTTATGCTAATGTCTGTTGATGGGAAAATAAGTACTGGTGCAACAGATGATTTGGATGTAGATAAGGATTTTCCTAAAATTAAAGGCGTTAATGAGGGATTACACCAATATTACGAAATAGAGCAGACAACAGATTTGTGGTCTTTCAACTCGGGTAGAGTGCAAGAAAAAATGGGAGTAAATAAAAAGAAAATACCAAGGAAAACACCGGTTTCCTTTGTTGTAATTGATAATAAACATTTGAATGAAAATGGTATTCGCTATTTTTGTGCTTTATCAAAAGAGTTTGTGCTGATTACGACGAATACAAGACATCCTGCCTTTAACGTAGAGGATGAAAATCTTCATATCATATACCAAAATGAATTATCCTTAAAAGATGCACTTATAAAACTTAAATCGGAATATGGTTGTGAGAGAATAACAATCCAGACTGGAGGAACATTGAATAACTTATTTCTTCGTGAAAAGCTGTTTGATTATGTAGATATTATTATTGCACCTGTTTTGATTGGCGGCAAGGATACTTCTACTCTAATTGATGGAAAGTCTTTGACAGAAGAATGCGAATTATCAAAATTGGGTGTTGTGAAGTTGCAAGAATGTGTAGTTTTGGAGAACTCGTATCTTAGATTACGCTATGAGGTGATTCATTGACAAATCCCAGTTTATAGAGATAATTAGCTCATATTATTAATTGTAAATAGTATTATTTCTCTTTTAGTTTAGTTGAAAAACACATTGCTTTATGTTGAATGAAATAAAGATAACCTAGTAAATATCACAAAATATCTACTAGGTTTTTTATTGAAACAATTCAAAACTTATTGTTAAAAATCAGTATAATCGTTACTTCAAATTGCTTATTTCACTTCCTAATTTTATTCCACATTCAAATGCATTAAGACATTCATATTCTTGTACTTCTACGTATGTATCTATCAATTTATCAAGAATGTCTTGTGCATTTTTTATATTATGTCCTTTCATAATTGTTAAGACTTTTTCAAATTCTTTGTTATAATTTTCTAATGATAATTGGTAATCTTCGTCTTGAATAAAATCTATTTCACTTGGTACAAACTCTCCATAATATAAATCTTTTATCATTTTGTTCATCTTAATCAGCTCCTTTTTTCATGACATATCATATCTTATAAATTGATAAAGTCTACTAAATTCTGTTAAGAATAATGAAATAAAGTCATCAAATTTTGTATGATTTTCATGTTATTCATCAAATATATTTCATAAAATATTCTTTGAAATAAAAATAAAAAAATGCAGGAAAACCTGCAATGTGACTAAGAAAATATATAAATATTGAATATATTTGAGGTAAGAAAAAAAGTCGATGGTTCGACATAATTTTGTTTAATGGCAGGGGCGGCAGGAATCGAACCCGCATCAACGGTTTTGGAGACCGATGCTCTACCATTGAACCACGCCCCTATATTTATTTGTACAGCTAAACTTAACTGCTCAAATATAATATCACATAAAAAATAGAAAAGCAATAGAAAAATAACAAATAAAGTGCTATTATATAGAAGATTGGAGGAACGAAATGTTTGGATTTAATAAAAACAATGTCATAACTATTGATATTAATGATGCATATAAAGAATATTTAAAAGAGGAAAATAAAATTATTATACTTAATGTTGATGAACTTGTTGACTATGATGAGCGTCATATAGAAGGTGCCGAAAATCTTCCTGTAAGATTAGCTAAATCTATAGAAGACTATTTTCCAGAAAAAGATAAAAAATACTATGTCTATTCACTTAAAAAAGGTGCTGCATACCATGTTGTGAAAATAATATTAAAAAAAGGATATGATGCTTATTTATTATCTGATTATACTTTTTTTAAGGGGGATGAAGAAGGTTTAAGTGTAAAAAAGAAACGTCGTAAAAAAAGATGTTAATATTGTAAAGTTATAAAATTTTAGTATAATAATATACACAATAAGAAAAGAGGAAAGAATATGGCAAAAAATAACATAAAAAATGATGCGATAACATCAAGAGATGAAGATTTTGCGAAATGGTATACTGATGTTTGTCGTAAAGCAGAATTAATGGATTATTCTAGTGTTAAAGGATTCATTATTTATCGACCATATGGTTATGCCTTATGGGAAATGATTCAAGCTTATATGGATAAAAGATTTAAAGAAACAGGACATCAGAACGTTTATATGCCGATGTTAATTCCTGAATCATTATTACAAAAAGAAGCTGATCATGTTGAGGGATTTGCTCCTGAATGTGCAGTTGTTACTAAAGGTGGATTAGATAATTTAGAAGAAAATCTTGTTATTCGTCCTACTAGTGAAACATTATTTTGTGAACATTATGCAAAAATTGTAAATTCATATAGAGATTTACCAAAGTTATATAATCAATGGTGTAGTGTTGTAAGATGGGAAAAAACAACAAGACCATTCTTAAGAGGTTCTGAATTCTTATGGCAAGAAGGTCATACAATTCATGCAAGTGAAGAAGAAGCTAAAGAAGAAACAATGAGAATGTTAGGTATATATGAAGAGACAGCTAGAGAATTACTTGCGATTCCTATGGTAACTGGTAAAAAAACAGAAAGAGAAAAATTTGCAGGTGCCCAAGAAACATATACAATCGAAGCATTGATGCATGATGGTAAAGCATTACAATCAGGAACTTCTCATTACTTTGGTAATGGATTTGCGAAAGCATTTGATATGAAGTTCTTAGATAAAGATAACAAATTAAAACATGTTTATCAAACATCTTGGGGAGTTTCTACAAGATTATTAGGAGCAATCATTATGGTTCATGGTGATGATAATGGGCTTGTTTTACCACCAAGAGTCGCTCCAACTCAACTAAGAATTATTCCTATCCAACAAAATAAGGAAGGTATCTTAGATAAAGCTAATGAAATCTGTGATACATTAAAGCAAGCAGGAATAAGAGCTGACATTGATACATCAGATAAAACACCAGGATGGAAATTCTCTGAAGCGGAAATGAGAGGTATCCCTCTTCGTTTAGAAGTTGGACCTAGAGATTTACAAAACGGTCAATGTGTTGTTGCTAAACGTGTTAATGGTGAAAAAATAACACTTCCATTAGATGAAAACTTAACAACTTCTATCCTAAAGATATTAGATGATATTCAACAAGAAATGTATGAAAAAGCTTTAGCGTTTAGAAACGATCATATTACAGATGTCACTACATTTGAAGATTTCAAAGAAGTTTTAAATTCAAAAGGCGGATACGTTAAAATGCCTTGGTGTGGTGATGAAGAATGCGAAGTTAAGATCAAAGACGAAACAGCGGCTACATCTCGTTGTATTGATACAACAAAAGAAGCAGATGGAGTATGTCCTATCTGTGGTAAAAAAGCTAAACATATTGTTTACTTTGCTCGTGCTTATTAAGACTTATCCAACGATAAGTCTTTTCATTTAAAAAGCTAACGAAAGTTAGCTTATATAAAGACTTACATATTCACAATACCCTTCTGTTCTTACAGGATATCCCCATCCTGTAAACCCAGATGAAACAATGACTTTACAATTACCTTTCACAAATTTCCCATAATTATATTCACCTCTTAAGGTCGTCACAACACCAATGGGCCAAATTTGTCCTGCATGAGTATGCCCGCTAAGCATCAAATCAACACCTTGTTCATCATTCTCCTTTGCTTCTATTGGTTGATGATCAACCATTATAATATATTTATTTCTATCAACACCTTCTAAAATCTCTTGACTCGATTGACGATTAGAAGTATTTCCCCATGCCGCATCTTCTCTTCCAGCCAAAATCAAATCTTGATTAATTTCTACATATTCATCTTTCAACGTATGAATACCACAATCAACAATAGTATTTTCAAGTTCTTCACTTGTATAAGTGGGTGTCATTATATAAGGTTGACGATCATGATTTCCATAAACATAATAAATACCATATTTAGCTTTCAGTTTTCCTAAAAGCGCAAAACATTCTTGCATTTTTTCTTTTGAGGTCTCCTCTTCTACAATATCACCACCTAATATAATAATATCAGGATTCTGTTGATTAATTTCAATAATTTTTTCTTTTAACAACGAAGAATCTTGTATTGTTCCATAATGAATGTCAGTTAACATGACAATATGATATTGCCCAATTTTCTTATTTGTGTCTATTTGATACTTTGTATTTCTAATTGTACTCATATTTCCTATCCCATAAATTATTAGACAAACACTTATTACAACAGGCAATAAAATATATCCATAAATCATATCCCATATTTTCCACTGAATATTCAATTTTTTTAATAGAAAAGATAAACAATCTAAAAAAATAGAAATGACTACAATATGAATAATCGTTAAAGTCATTATACTTCTTATATGTATACATAGACTCAAGATAAACATTGAAAGACCAAAGTTTAATATTCGACACTTCTTTTGATTTAAATCTAAATCTAAAAATATGAATAATTTTCTCAAACGAAAATAACTATATAACAAAATAATCATATCTAAGAAAATAAATAATATATAAAACATATTGACCTCCTATAATTTATTTTAAGTATACTATAAGTCAATAAAAAAGAAAAACATATTATTTTCTCTTTAAAACCACGAAAAATACGGAAATGTTAATATCAGTTGACAAATTTCAAAGCAAAAATGGTAGATTGTAATTTATAATCAAGCTATAATGCTGATGAGGTGATGAAAATGTCTTTAGGTGAAAGACTTCTTGAATTAAGAAAATCAAAACATTTATCGCAAGAAGAAGTTGCAGATAAATTAAATGTGACAAGGCAAACTGTAAGTAAATGGGAAACTGATCAAACAACACCAGACTTCAATAAAATTGTCCCATTATGTGAGCTTTATGATATAACTGCTAATGAGTTATTAACTGGAGAAAAGGAAGTAAGTGAATATGATTATTCTGAGGAATTAAAGAATTTGGAAAAGGAAGATTATATACTTACACATAGAGCAAAAGGTATTGGTATAGCTATCTTTTTATATTGTATTGCTGTTGTATTTTTAATAGTTTCAATCCCTGTATTTAAACTTAATCCAATAATTGCTACTGGTGTGTTTTTAATCATCTGTGCAATCGCAACAGTTTTCATTGTTTATACTTGTATTGTTTATAAAAAGAAAAAAGAGGAAAAAGAAGAAGATAAACTTTTAAAACAAGTAGATAATATTCTTTCAGCCGTTACTCTTGTGATTTATTTTCTTGTTAGTTTTAAAACTATGGCTTGGCATATTACTTGGATCATATGGATCGTTTATGGATTAATTTATGAAATTATTAAGCTTATCTTTATGCTTAGAGGTGATAAAAATGAAGAATAAATCCTTAATTATTATACTAATTACTTTATTAACTACATTATGTATAGGTTTAATTATATTTATGATAGGCATGATCAATGGCTCATTTCATATGCCTAATCTCTTCCATATAACCACAAGTAATCAATTGATTATTGATGAAACATATCCATCTATTGCTCAAATAACAATTGATGAGACAGCTAGTGATATCCATATATACTCTACCGACAAAAAACAATGTAGAGTTGTTGTTTATGGGGATAAAGATTATACAAACATTGATATGAAAAATAAACAATTAAGTATTATATCAAAACCAAAACAATCTTTTTTCTTTAATAATTCTAGCGATAAAATAGATATTTATTTACCAAAAGATTATAAGGACAAAATAAACATAACCAATAATTATGGAGATATTAAAATTGAGAATTTCAAATATTCCCAATTAGATATTGATAATGATTTTGGTGATATTTCCATTGAAGAAGCAAGTCAAGCCAAGATCAAAGAAAGTACAGGAGATATCAATATTGGAAACATTAAAAATATTAATGTTGAAAATAATTTTGGGGATACTGAAATAGAAAATATAACTGGTGAACTTGTTATTGAAGCTGATTGTGGAAATATCAATATTGATCGAATAAATATAAATAAAAATTCTAAAATTAAATGTGATTTAGGAGATGTGAAAATTCATTCTACTAATGAAATCTATATAGATGCAAAGGTAGATTTAGGAGATGTTCATATCAATAACAACTATCGTCATTCTAATACTACATTAAATATAGAAGTAGATAGTGGTGATATTACTATTAAAAATTAATAAAAGCGTAGAAACAGCTAATTGTATCAAAGTTTATACAGTTAGCTGTTTTCTAAAAAATAAGCGTTTTGATATATGAAAATAAAAAATATTGTAAATATAGGGAGTATTTGCTATAATATCTTCGTTGCCTATTCAAAAAAATATATTGTTCGAACAATAATACAATTGAGTTAAGGCTTTATTATGGAGGAAAATATGGAAAATTCAAAGAAGATAGTTTGGTATAATCTTGCATTCATGGCATTTTCCACTGTATGGGGATTTGGTAATGTCCTAAATGGATATATTTACTTCAATGGTGTACAGGTTATATTCAGCTGGATAGTGATGTTCGCTCTTTATTTCGTCCCTTATGCATTAATGGTAGGCGAACTAGGTTCTGCTTTTAAAGAATCTGGTGGTGGTGTAAGTTCATGGATTCATGAAACAATTGGACCTAAATGTGCCTATTATGCAGGTTGGACTTATTGGGCTTGTCACGTAACTTATATCGCAAGTAAAGGAAGTGGCGGTTTAAAGGCGTTAAGTTGGATGGTATTCCAAAATGGTGAAACTTATGCAACTTTTGATACGAAATTAATTCAATTTGCGACTTTAGCAGTATTTTTATTCTTTTGTTGGGTTGCAAGTAAAGGTATGAATCCTTTAAAGAAACTTGCTACACTTGCTGGAACAAGTATGTTTGTTATGTCAATATTATATATTATTATGATGTTTGCTGCCCCTGCCATTAATCCTAATGGTGGATATTTATCTGTTGATTTTAGTATGAAAAATTTAATTCCACAATTTAATATGGGATATTTTACATCGTTATCTATTTTAGTTTTTGCAGTTGGTGGTTGTGAAAAAATTTCACCCTATGTCAATAAAGTTGAAAATCCTTCAAAAGGATTCCCTAAAGGTATGATTGCTTTAGCAATCATGGTTATGGTTTGTGCTATCTTAGGAACTATTGCTATGGGAATGATGTTTAGTCCTGCTGATATTGCAGCTAATTTTGATTCATATAATGCAAATGGTGCTTATTGGGCATTCCAAAAACTTGGTGAATATTATGGAATAGGTAATGTTTTGATGATTGTTTATGCTGCATGTAATGCTATTGGACAATTCTCAACATTAGTTATTAGTATTGATGCCCCACTTAGAATGTTATTAGATAATGAAGATGCACGTCAATTTGTACCTTCTAAATTATTAAAGAAAAACAAAAATGGTGCTTATATTAATGGAATATGGATGGTTGTTATTTTATCAGGAGCAATTATCTTAATACAAGCATTAGTTCCTAATGCTGATGTTGTATTACGTCAATTAACACAATTGAATTCAGTAACTATGCCATTACGTTATTTATGGGTATTTATTGCTTATATTGCTTTAGTTAAAGCAAGAGAAAAATTTAATCCTGAATATAAGTTTGTAAAAAATAAAAGTATTGCTTTAACTGCTGGATGCTGGTGTTTCTTTGTAACTGCATTTTGCTGTTTATTTGGTATGTATAAAGAAGGAGATTTATTTACTACTGCATTAAATATTATTACTCCTATTGTTCTTACTTCATTAGGATTAATCATGCCAGCAATTAAAAAAAGAGAAACAAGTAAATAAAATGTAAAACATATCCTTTTAGGTAACTAGAAGGATATGTTATAATATACAAGTAAAAATGGAGGTATAATATATGTATAAAAAAACTTCTCAAGAATTATTAACATTTCTTCAAAAAAGCCCTACTGCTTTTCATGCTATCGAAAACATGAAAGAAGAGTTAATCAATGATGGATATACTGAATTATTAGAAGGACGTCATTGGGATATTAAAGTTGGAGGAAAATATTTTGTAACAAGAAATAACTCTAGTATTATTGCATTAAATATTGGAACAAAATTGGATCATTATAGCTTTAATATCGCTGCTTCACATAGTGATTATCCTACGTTTAAAATTAAAGAAAATGCAGAAATTGAAGTCAAAGGAAAATATACTCAATTAAATACTGAAGGATATGGAGGAATGCTATGTGCTACATGGTTTGATCGTCCTTTATCTATTGCAGGTCGTGTTTTAGTTAAAAATAATAATCACTTTATAACAAAACTATTAAATATTGATAGAGATTTAGTTATGATTCCTAATGTTGCTATTCATATGAATAGAACTGTTAATGATGGTTATGCTTATAACAATCAAATTGATATGTTACCTTTATTTGGTGGCTCTAACACCAAGATGGGTGATTTAAAAAAATTAATTGCTAAAGAGTTAAATGTTGATGAAAAAGATATTTATGGAAGTGATTTATATCTTTATAGTCGAATTGCTCCTTCTATTTGGGGAGCGAATGAAGAATTTATTTCTTCCCAACATTTAGATGATTTACAATGTGGTTTTACATCACTGAAAGGTTTTTTAAGAGGATATAATGCACAATCGATTAATGTATTAGCTTGTTTTGATAATGAAGAAGTTGGTTCTCAAACAAAACAAGGTGCAGGTTCTACTTTCTTATATGATGTTTTAAAACGTATAAATATATCATTAGGTAAAACTGAAGAAGATTATTATCGTGCCCTAGCTGCTAGTTTTATGTTAAGTGCAGATAATGCTCATGCAGTCCATCCAAATCATCCTGAAAAAACAGATGTTTCAAACTGTGTTTATATGAACGAAGGTATTGTCATTAAATCTCATGCTGGTCAAAAGTATACAAGTGATGGTGTAAGTAT
The DNA here is from genome assembly GCA_910579135.1 of uncultured Erysipelotrichales bacterium. GTDB lineage: Bacteria > Bacillota_I > Bacilli_A > Erysipelotrichales > Coprobacillaceae > MGBC113645. The sequence goes on from CAJTTM010000004.1 coordinate 71,960, forward strand.
TGCAGTTTTCAAGGGATTATGCGAAAACGCTGATGTACCTGTTCAATTCTTCGCAAATCGTTCAGATGCTGTTGGAGGAAGCACTTTAGGAAATATTGCCATGGCTCAAGTTTCTGTGAATAGCGTTGATATAGGTTTACCACAATTAGCAATGCATTCTTCTTATGAAACTGCTGGTATTAAAGATACATATTATATGATCAAAGCTATGGAAGAGTTCTTTAATAGTCATTTTGAAGAAGAAGATAGTCATACATTAAAGGTAGTGAAGTAATGAAAAAATATGATATAAGTTATGAAAACCAACAAAAAGCAAAACAACTTAATAAGGATTATATTTTACTTTTAGATGATATAATTCCATATGTTATTAAGTTTTCTAAAAATAGTATGAAAGCTGATATATTATTATCATCTGTACTGAATCAAATGATTGAACACCAATCAAAGATCAATAATCCAAAACAGTTATATAATAATCTTAAAGATTATATATATAAAATAGATAAGAATATTCATTATAAAAGTAAGATCAAAGAGATAAAACATAATGATATCCAAAGATTTACAATGAATGGTTTAAGGATAACAATGTGTGGTTATATCGTTGTTTTATTTCTAAAAGAGATATTAACTCAACATTTCCTTATTCATTTGTATGTAGATTCTATTGTTGCTATTGTGGCTTTTTATATCACCTTACATAATCTTATAAATACATATACACTTATTAAAAAGCATCAATTACCAATGAATTCTTTTATTATTATTATAATGGGATTAATAGTGAGTATAGTTCTAGGTATTATAACAGCACATAATCCTTTTGATATTACTTTCTTGGTTCTTGTCATTGCTTATATAACAACTAAAAAAATGCTAGAAAAAGAAATGACCCTTCAATAAGTCATTTCTTTTCTTTATCTGCATCAAATACTATCCCACTTACTTGTCTTGCCTTTTCCATAACTCGACATGCGATAGAACTTATCTCTAGCATCTTAGAGACTGTTTGATAATCTTGTTTATCAATAATTCGTATAAATTCTTTAAATTCATAATACAAACGATGTTTTTGTGTATCAAATTGATATTTTATCTCTTCTTTGTTATTTTTACTTAAAGAATAACTTGTCATTTGACTTATAGCTTTATCAACAACAATATTTCCGTCATTTCCTTGAATTGTATTCATCACAGGAGCTTTACAATCTTTAGCACCTATAGCTATAACTTTAAATCGAGGATAATCCATGATTAATATACCACTTGTATCAATTCCTTTTTCTATATTGGGATAATAATACACATCCTCTGGTTCTCCAAATAAATCAATAACAAAATGAATATTATAAACATTTAAATCATATAAAGCTCCTCCTGACTTATGATAGTCAAAGACAGGAAGGATAACACCTTCTTTAAAAGCATTATAACGTGAGGAGTATTGACTAAAATTAAGATTAACAATTTTGATATCACCTAATAATGATAAATTATCTTTAATAGATAAAACACCAGGTAAATAATGTAAATTCATAGCTTCTATTATTATTAAATGTCTTTGAAAAGCAATTTCTTTTAATTCTTTAAGTTCTTCATAATGACTAGTTATTGGTTTTTCAATAATAACATGTTTATCTTTTAATAATGCTTTTTTAGAAAATTCATAATGTAAATAATTAGGTAAAGCAATATAAATTGTATCAACATCACTATCAAGTATTTCGTCATAATCAGTAAAATAACCATCTAAATGATATTTTTCATTGAATAAAGAAGCTTTATCCTCACTTCTACCATAAATATAAATCTTTTCTACAAGTAAATCTTCAATCGCATTTAATACATCTGTAACTATCATTCCAGTTCCAATAATTCCTAATTTCATCTTTTCATTCTCCCTTTTATTCGCATATCCACTCAAAATACCATTGAGGCATAATATCAATGATCATATATCTTGGTAAATAATAACATTGATCTTCTCTTGTCATATGTCTCATTTGATTATAACTAAAAGCCAGCTTTACATGATGCTCCTTTAAAACCTTTTCTACACCACCCTTACTTCTTCCATATGGAAAAGCAAAATATGAAGAATCTATAGAATTTAATTGAAAATCATTTGATATTTCTTTTAATGACATATCTTGAATAATTTTACGATCAAACCCTTTTGCTTTTTGATGTAAATTATAAGAATGAGAGTAATATTGAATACGATTTGTATTCACAATATCTTTAGATTTTAAAAATTGTTCTTTTGAATCATCAAGATGTTTTCCAATCACAAAACAAGTTGCTTGAAAATGATATTTATCAAGAATTGGTTTTACAACTGTATTAAAATTCTTATATCCATCATCAAAAGTTAAAGCAACACTCTTTTTATGAACTTCTTTTTTACCCAGATAATAATCATAAATATCATCCATAGAAAGAGTAACATATTGATGTTCATATAAATATTTTATCTGTTCTTCAAACTGTGTTTGAGACAAAAAATAACGATTAGATGAATACTTTTCATCTTTTTCTTTATCACTAACAACACCATGATATCCTACAATACATATACCATCTCTTGTTTGATAGTGGAGTATTGTTATTTTTATAATACACACTGATAAAATAAGCAAAATAAAAGCTAAACTTATTAAAATCATTTTCTTTAATTTCATTTTATCACCATTTTTTATTATATACTTTTATAAAAAAAATGAAAGCCTTACGCTATCATTTCTTCTGGTATTTCTTTTTTCATAAACTTTCTAAAGAATACTGCGTTTGTCAGTGTTGTAGCCAAATCAGATATAGGTTCAGCAAGTATAACTGCATAGACTCCTAAATTTGGTAATAACACTGGTAAAATATAAATAAAAGGAATCAATAATAAAATCTTACGATAGAAAGCAAAGAAAAATGAGCGGTTTCCAAACCCTAATGCTGTATATGTTTGTTGGAATGTAGAGTTAGCTCCCATAAGAATAAATCCAAAAACATAAATTCTAAGCAATTGTTGTGATAATTCTATTAATTGAGCATCATTCACAAATAAACTTACAAATAAACGAGGAAACATTTCCATTGAAACAACCCCTATGGCAGAATAAACCATCGCAGCTTTCATAGCCATAAAAACCGTATCACGAACACGTTTAATTTTTTTTGCACCATAATTATAACTAATAATGGGTTGTGCTCCTTGAGCAATTCCTTCCATTGGAAGAGATAGAACTTGAGCTAATGATGACAAGATTGTCATAGCACTAACTGCCATATCCCCACCAAAGAATAATAATTGTCTATTAAACGCAACTTGTAAAATCCCTTCTGTAGACGACATAAAAAATGGTGAAAGCCCTAAACCTAATACTCTCTTCATAATATTGATATCTAATTTCATATTCTCCTTTTTTATTTTAATCAATGTTTTCTTGCCAAAAAGGAAAGATAAAACCCAAATACAAGAAACGAATTGTGAAATAATAGTCGCAAGAGCCGCCCCAGCCACTCCCATATCAAGTGTAAAAATAAAAATCGGATCTAAAATAATATTTAAAACACCACCAATTAATAATGTCAACATCCCAAATTTCGCATATCCTTGAGTATTAATAAAGTAATTCAATCCTACAACTAACTGTATGAAAATTGTTCCTAAACTATATATTCTTAAATAAGATAAAGCATAAGGTAAAGTTTTTTCACTTGCCCCAAATAAAATAAGAATAGAATCACCTTTTAAAAGCAATATAACCATAATAATAATAGAAGTAATAATCAAACTCATAAAACAGTTACCTAAAATTTTTTCTGCTTCTTTTGTTTTCTTTTCACCTAATCTAATAGAAGCTAAAGGTGCTCCACCTCTTCCAAATAAATTACTAAAAGCTGCAATAATTGTCATAATAGCTGCACATAATCCAACTCCCGCAATAGATAACCCTCCATCTGGAAGCCTTCCTATATAAATACGATCTACCATGTTATATATCAAAGTCGCAAGTTGTGCCAAAATAGATGGTAAAGCTAATGACAACAATAAAGATGAAATTTTTTCATTCTCTAATCTTTCATTCATTCATTTTCCCTCCCAAATTTATATATATTTGTACTAATACTTTATTAAAAATTTCCATTTCCTCTTCACTTATTTCTTTTTTTGATATTCCATTAAATTGATTTTGTATTTTTCTTATCTTAGAAATAATCTCGTCTGATTTATTTGTTAATAACAAAATATTACAACGTCTATTTTGAGAATCAGCCTTTCTTATCAATAATCCTTTTTTGACGAGTTTCTCTATTGCGATAGAAACTTGAGCCTTTGATATCCCCCTTACATCAACTAATTGTTGTGCATATTTATATTCAGGATTATTGTATAGAAAAGCTAAAATATCAATTTCAGCTTGCGTAATTTTATATTCCTTGGATAAATCATCAAACATAGAATTATATTTTTTTAAAATAAATGAATATAATGGTAATTTTAACACTTTTATTGTTTATCTCCTAACAGTTTATTTTTGAACAGTTATTATTATGAACATTTTATAAATAAAGTCAATAAAAAAATAGAAAGTTATATAACTTTCTATAATTCTTCTTCTCTAAATTGCAATTGATACAAACTAGCATAAACACCATTTTTCTCCATTAATTTATCATGAGTTCCTTGTTCAATAATTTCACCCTTAGATATAACTGCAATTTCATCCGCATTTTTAATGGTTGAAAGCCTATGTGCAACAACTAATGTTGTTCTTCCTTTACATAGTTCATCTAATGCTTGTTGAATCAATATTTCTGTTGTGTTATCTAATGCACTAGTTGCTTCATCTAATATTAAGATTGGAGGATTCTTTAAGAAAACTCTTGCGATTGATAATCTTTGTTTTTGACCACCTGATAACCTTACTCCTCTTTCTCCAATTTGAGTTTCATAACCATTCTCTAAACTCATGATATAATCATGAATATTAGCTCTTTTAGCAGCTTCTATGACTTCTTCATCACTAGCATCTAATTTTCCATAAAGAATATTATCTTTAATTGAAGCATTAAACAAGTAAATATCCTGTTGAACTATACCAATATTCTTTCTTAAAGATTCCATTGTAATATCATGAATCTCATGATCATCAATAAATATCTTTCCCTCTTCAATATCATAAAAATGAGGAATAAGATGACAAATCGTTGTTTTTCCACCACCGCTCGGTCCAACTAACGCATAAGTTTGTCCTTGTTTGATATTTAAAGATAAATGATTTAAAACCTCATTATCCTTTTCATAAGAATAACTCACATCTTCAAAGCGAATATTACCTTGTACATTTTCAATATCTGTAGCACCTTTATTATCACTTTCTATCTCTGTATCCATGATTTCAACAAAACGTTCAAATCCAGTAACACCATTAATGAATTGTTCCATGAAAGTAATTAAAGTATTAACAGGAGTTAAAAATAAACTTACTGAAACAATAAATGCTGAATAATCTGCGAAATTAATTTGTCCATCATATAAGAATAACCCACCTGCAATTAATACAATAACATTAAAAATATCAGTAATAAAGGCTGTTGAAGAATGAAATTGTCCCATAGCCTTATAAGCTTCTCTTCTTGCTTCCACAAAAGCAACATTTCCTTTTTCAAACTTTTCTTCTTCTTTTTTTGAATTTGTAAAAGCTTTTGTAACACGTATACCTGAAATACTATTTTCTAAAGCAGCATTAATTTGAGCTGTAGAAACTCTACTTTTCATAAAGGCTTTATGTTGCTTATCTCTTAGTAATAAACATACCATAAATAAAAATGGAATACATACAAAGATTGTTAATGTAAGTCCCAAATGAATCGTTCCCAAATAAATAAATGAAGTTATAATTGTAATAGAAGTAATAATAATATTTTCTGGACCATGATGTGCTAATTCACTAATATCCATTAAATCATTCGTCATACGTGACATAATCTTTCCTGTTTCATGACTATCATAGAAACTATATGGAAGCTTTTCTAAATGATTAAACATTTCTCTACGCATCTGTGCTTGCATCTTAACTCCCATCATATGTCCTTGATATTGAATAAAATATCTTAATAACATTCTTATAAAATAAATGACAACTAAACTTATTGAAAAAATAACTAATAATTGAAACTTCTTATTTGGAATTAAATCATTCAGCATTCTTCTTGTCATAACTGGATAAACAATACCTATTATTGATACCATAAAGGAAGCTAACATATCTAAAATAAATAATTTTTTATGTGGTTTATAATAAGAAAGAAACCTTTTTAACATCCCTTCTCCTCCTCTCTCATTTCCTTAAGTCATTATATTCATATAATCGAAAACTGTCAAGATAAGAAAACTAATGTCCTCTAGGTATTTGATCAATCAATGCTCTTTCTTTTTTTCTATCAGCGTATACTAATCTTAAAAAGGCAACTCCTAGAGGTATAAGTACTCCCCATATTCCTTTACCTAAAAACTGTTTACATAAAATCGTTCCACTTATTCCTCCTAAAACAAATACCAAAAGCATCCTTAAATGAGAAATAAGGCGTTCATTATATTCATTATGACCTTTCAATGTTTTTACAATCGCAACCCCAAATTGTCTTAAATGATTTGTACAAAATGTTGTTGCCATTGGAATCCCATTAGCTTGTCTAAAAGTATTATATTGCATAGAACATATAAAATTAATAATAATTTGAGTAATTTGATAAGGTGCTTTTTCAGGTATAAAGCCTAGTATGATTACTACAATCATTTCTATTAATATCAACAATGTATCCCAACGAATCATATGTAACTTCTTTAAAGGTTTTGCAATCACCTCAGAAACAATTGTTCCCAATAAATAAGCGGACATAGGAATCAAATAATACGCAGCTTTTTGAAATTGCATATTTCCAATAGCAAGAGCACATAATACAAAATTAGCCGTTTGAGCATTACAAAAAACTCCTCCTCTTATTGAATAAGTAAATGTTCCATAATATCCTCCAACAAACATTAACAATGTAAATAACCAATTTTTCTCACATTCCAAATACTCATCATCCATAATTATCCCCCTCTAAAACTATAATAGTTTTACTCCTAATTATCCAAAAAGTCAAGCTAACAAACAATATATACTTATATCGTTTACTTAGTATATCAAAAAAGCATCGTTTGATGCTCTTTATAATTTATTCATATTCCCCATTTTATATCCACATAAATCTACTGCCACATAATCAAAACCAAATTCTTTAAACTTTGAATCAATAATACTTTTATTATCTATAACCATTTGAATACATTCAGGTTCAACCTCAATACGTGCCATTCTCCCATGAATCCTCACTCTCATCTGTTTAAAACCCAATTCTATTAATAACTGTTCTGCTTTTTCTACCATTTCAAGCTTTTCTTCACTAATCATTTCTCCATAAACAAAACGACTTGCTAGACAAGCAAATGATGGTTTATTAAATGTAGGTAAATGATGTTTCTTAGATAAATTTCTAATTTCAGATTTATATAATTCAACTTGTCTTAAAGGGCTTTTGATTTTTAATTCTTCAATAGCTTTTAACCCTGGTCTATAATCTCCTAAATCATCCATATTCGACCCTTCTATAACATAATTTATATCATTTTCTAAAGCAATATCTTTTATTCTTTGAAACAAAGCTTTTTTACATATATAACATCTATTCGTAGGATTTGATGCAAATCCTTCAATTTTTAATTCATCTGTATAAAAAATAATATGTTTTATATTTTCCTTTTCACAAAACGCTTTTGTCTCTTCTAGTTCCCTTTTAGGAAACACATGGGAAGAAGCTGTAATTGCAATAACATTGTCTTTTAAAACATCATGAGCTATCTTTAATAAATAAGTAGAATCAACTCCAGAAGAAAAAGCCACTGCAACTTTTTTTAATGATTGTAAATATTCTTTTAATTCTTTTTCCTTATCTAATTCATTCATTATTTTATCTCACTTTATTATAGATTTCTTTTAAAGAAAGATGAGTTTCTAATGCAATTTTTCTTAAATCTTCATATTCTGGATAATCATATGTTTCATCATTATGATAAACTCTTTTAAAATGAACCTTTCCAAATTCTGTTTCCTTTTCAATCATTTCACGTCTTAAAACCATTCTATTTTCTTTTCTAAAACGCATTCCTATTGTTGTAGTTTCTTTAAATATAACATTTTTTAAACTTTCCATATCCTCTTCTTTACAACAAACAGTCAAACGATATGCAGGTCTATTCTTCTTCATAAAAATAGGTGTATAAAAAACATCTAGAGCATGATTTTTATATAATAATTCTGTTGCATAACCTAAAATCTCACTACTACAATCATCTATATTGGTTTCTATTACAATAATAGAATCATCTTCATCTTTCATTTCACCTAGGCTTACTTTTAAAACATTAGGAATTTTTAATTCCTTGCTACCACAACCCCAACCTATCTTTTTTACATTCATTAGAGGTTGAACAATAAAATCATCTGCTAGCTCACTAATAATAGCTGCTCCTGTAGGAGTAACTAACTCAGTATCAATATCAATTTGTCTTGTAAGAGCATGACTATCAGCAAAAATCTCACAAGTTGCAGGCACAGGTACAGATATTGTTCCATGAGCACATTCAATAAAACCATATCCATCATTAACAACACTACTATAAATCTTATCAGGATTAATATGAGTAATTAAGATTGCACACCCTACAATATCTACAATTGAATCAATTGCTCCCACTTCATGAAAATGAACATTTTCTAATGTTTCATTATGAACTTTACTTTCTGCTAAAGCAACTCTTAAGAAAATCTTTTTCGCAAGATCTTTGGCTTTCTCATCAATATCGCTATCATCAATAATTTTATTAACATCAAATAAATTTCTATGTTCATGATGATGTCCATGTTCATGAGAATGATCATGATGATGATGTTCATGATGGTGCCCATGTTCATGAGAATGATCATGATGATGATGTTCATGATGGTGCCCATGTTCTAAATGAACATCCACATACGTACCAGTAACCCCATTCTTCTTTGTTTTAGAGATATGCATATGATATCCATCAACATTTAATTTATTTAATTCATTTTCTAAATACTTAGGATCATCACATAATTCTAATAATGCTCCTAAAGTCATATTTCCACTTATTCCACTTGAACAATCAAAATATAATACTTTCATTACACCTTTCCTCCTAAACAATTAATTGTATGAGCCATATATCCAGCCCCAAATCCATTATCTATATTTACTACACTCACTCCACTTGCACAACTATTTAACATTGATAACAATGCTGATAATCCATTAAAATTAGCTCCATATCCTACTGATGTAGGAACTGCAATAACTGGTTTATCTACTAACCCACCTATAACTGATGCTAATGCACCTTCCATTCCAGCAATAACGACAATAACATTCGCTTCTCTAATCTCATCTAAACGATGAAATAAACGATGGATTCCTGCCACTCCTACATCTACAATTTGAATCACATAATTACCTAAAAATTTTGCTGTTATAACTGCCTCATTTGCGACAGGAAGATCACTTGTCCCAGCACATATCACCGCAATCTTTCCTTTATTTTTCATTATCTTCTCTTCTTGTAAGTAAAAACAATGAGATAGCTTATCATATGTAAAATTTGGGAATTGTTCTTTTAAATCATTATATTTATTTTCATCAACCTTAGTCACAAGAATGCTTTTTTGTTGATTTACTATCATATTATTGATAATCCCTGCAATCTGTTCACTCGTTTTCCCTGCTCCATAAATCACTTCACCTACACCTGTTCTTTTCTTTCTATCATAATCAATACAGGCATAATCTAATCCACCATCTAAAAGCACTTGAGCTTCTTTAATATCCATTTCATTGTTTTTTACTTTTTCCAATATTTCTTTAGTCTTCATATTTCACCTCTGATAACGATATGGTAATTCTAAACCATTTTCCTCTAATAATTCTTTATTTAATAAAATATCTTCAGGCTTACCTATTCCTTTAACCTCTCCATTATTCAATATAATAACCTCATCCCCAATATCTAATGCCATATCTAAATCATGTGTCGCAATAATTGTCGTTTTAGATAAGTTTTGAATAAAATGAATAACCTTTCTTCTTGCTTTAGGATCTAAAAATGAACTCGGTTCATCCATTAAAATAATATCAGGATTCATCACTAAGATTGTACCAATTGCAGCCATTCTTTTTTGTCCACCTGAAAGACGATGAGCAGAACGATTCAGAATATTTTCTATTTCTAAATATTGAGAAATCTCACTAATTCTCTTTTCTATTTCTTCATGAGATAGATTTAAATTGATAAGTCCAAAAGTTAAATCTTCATAAATACTACTCATAAACAATTGATGATCTGGATTTTGAAACACTAAACCAACTTGATTTCTAATCTCTTTTAAATTCTCATCATTTAAGATCATATCATTAACAATAATATCCCCTTGTTTTTCACAAATTCCTACTAACGTTTGCAATAAGGTAGATTTTCCACTTCCATTTTGCCCTACAATCACATGACATTTTTTATCCAACTTTAAATCAATATGATTTAAAGCAACAATCTCATTATCATAAACAACAGATAAATCTTTTATCTCTATCATAAAATCACCTTCACTATAATTAAAAAACTTATGATCATCATTAATAAAAATATATTTTCAACTTCAAAATCTTCACACTTTCGATAACTCTTAGTTATATCATACCCTCTACATTTCATTGCATCATATATTCTTGAACTTTCATTCATGCTTTTTATTAAAAGATGTCCAATAAAACTTCCCATATTCTTAATATCTATTCCTTGGCTATTAGGATTCCTAAGCGAGTAAGCAATACTCATATTCTTAGCCTCTATTAAAAATGTAAAAATATAACGATATGTCATTGTTATTGATAAAACAAGTGGAGCTGGTATTTTAATATGAATAAGTTCACTTGTTATGACATCAAATGAAGTTGTAGAAATTAATAAATAAGTCATCATTAAACATAAATTTGTTTTCAATAAAACAAAAATAAATAATAAAACTCCTTCATTTATCATAAATCCATAAAAAGATATTTGATGATGATGAAATAACAAAAATGAAATTCCTAAACAAAATGAAAAAGGCAGTCCTAATAATCCTCTTTTTAATACTTTTTTATAACTTAAATGAGATAAATGAACAATAAACATACACAATACAAAATACATCAATAATTCTAATAAATGATAACTTGTAATAATACAAATAATCAATATAAAACAACAGATTATCTTTAATAATGGATGAAGACGATGAATAGAAGAATCTCCAGTTCCTATATCATCTAAATCACTCATATGAATAAAAGCATTTAATATCTTATTCATCTTTTTTCCTTGTCATAATATAACCTATAGATCCAAGAACAAAGATCGTTATTGCTCCTCCTACAATTCCAGAAGTTGCAGTTCCTAACTTTCCCTCACTATTAGAAAATTGATAATCTGGTAAAAATGATGTTGTTTGCTGTATTTTTGAAAGCACTTCTTTAATATCACCACTTGCTTCTATCTCACTATTTCCAGTTATACCACCAATTGACCATTCTAATCCATCAGGTTGACTTGATGCATAAAGAGATAAACATCCACCAATCAAAACAACTAAAGTTAAAAATACATAAATTAATTTTTTAATATTAAAAGTTTCAAATGATTGATCTTTAAGAGCATGATCAACCATTTTAGGATTTTCTTTATAAACATAGCTCACCACTGCACCAGTTACAATCCCTTCACCAATACCAATCGCTAGATGAATTGGAAGCATTAATCCCAAGAATAAAGTAAATGGTAATTCTGTAACTTGACTAATGAGTGTTTGTAAAACAACACAAAAAGCACCTAATTCCAGTCCTAAAACAACGCCTAATAAGCTTACAAGTATAATTCTTTGTTTATTTAATTTTTTTGTAAGTAATGGTTTTACAACTAGAGGATAAATAAGAAAACATGGTATGATTCCCATATTAAACATATTACATCCTAGCGCTAATAATCCACCATCACCAAAAAATAAACATTGAATCACTAAAACTGAACAAAGTGCTAAAAAGGCAGGATATTGTCCTAAAACAAGACAAAGTAAAATACCTCCACCAATATGTCCACTACTTCCAGTAGCTGGAATAGTGAAATTAATCATTTGAGCCACAAATACAAAAGCCCCCATTACAGCCATCATAGGTATCTTCTTTTCATCTTTAGATTCTTTGATTTTCTTTAAAGAAAAAGCTATTCCTATAATGCTTATAATCATAAAAACAATTCCTACTGGTACAGATATCAGTCCATCTGCCATATGCATTAAAATATTTGATTTCATCATTTTCTCCCTTCCAAAGCAATTCTTTGCTTCTTCTCATACTTCATGTATCAGGGATTTACTTCAATAAATTAATTAACTCTTCAATATACTCTTGTATACCTTTTGATTCTACTCCAATAACATATCCATTGCATTTAGACATAGGCAATAAATATTTTCTAGCATCACTACAACTAATAGCCTGTGCCATAGCTGGAGTAATTTCTCCATGCATTGAATTTCCAAAAACAATGCCAATAGGTCCAACTATCATAGAAACCCTAGAAGCATTATATATCACTGCATTTTCTCCTGTCGCAATATAATCTGCTCCACCCTTTTTCATATTAGAACTCGCAGCAGAATTTGTTCCAACCGCAATAATTTCATATTGAGGACATTCTTTCTTGATAGCCTCAACAATACTCTTACCAATTCCACCACCTAGTCCATCAATAACTAATATTTCCATGGTTTCTCCTTTCATATATACTTCTGTATATAAAATATCATCTTTTGATATCTTTTCTCTATTTTATCTTATTTATTTTTATTTTTAAAGAAAATAGCATGAAAATTGTTATTTCCATGCTATATAATAAACCTAAAGCCAACTTTAGATTCAAGTCCTATAATGCTTTTTCTAGAATTTTTCTAAAATTCTTAGTCGCAAAATCATACGCTCCAATCACAAATACTTTTGAACCATACTTTTGTTCCATTTCATTAAGTTTATAAGCAATCTGAGGTGCTAATAAGATAACATCATATTTCGCAGCTACACTATCAATATCACTATAAGCAATTGCATCTACTTGAATTTTGATATCTTCTTTATCAAGAATATCCTGCATTGCACTTGCAAAATATGATGTTGTCAAACCACCTGTACAACTTAATAATATTCGTCTTGTTTGACTATCTATAATATCTACTTTTTCTTCTTGAGTATGATGAGCAAGAAATTCAAAGAAAGTTTTAAATTGTTCTAATGTTGTTTTCATATCGTGCATTTCAAAATGAAGATAAAATTTTTCTTGGTGACTCTTTAAATCAAATGCACTAATTTCAACAATACCTTCTTCATAAAATTGGATATTTCCTTTAATGTCACCATTCTCAATGTAAAACGCATCATCGCACCTTTCCACATTATCTTGATAACTAATCCAACGATAAAACAAAGGATGCAATAATTCTTGGTAAAACTCTTCCATAATTTATTTCACTCCTTTACATCTCACATTATAATCATAAATAAAAATAAAATTCCTTTTTTCTCATTTTGAAAATAATTTCATATTTTGAAATCTATTTATCATTCGTAATATCTTTGATGACCTCTGAAGCAATAATTAAACCTGCACAAGCAGGAACAAAAGAAGTACTTCCTGGCACTGATCTTTTTTGTGTTTCTTCTATTGTCTTTGCATTTGCTTTTATAGGTACCTCTTTAGAATATACAACTTTCAAATGTTTGATACCTTTTTTTTTGAGTTCTCTTCTCATCACTTTCGCAAGTGGACATACTGATGTTTTATATATATCACTTATTTCTAATGCTGTAGGATCAATCTTATTTCCTGTTCCCATACAACTTAAAATAGGAACATTATTTTTATTTGCCTCTAATACTAACTCTATTTTTGCAGTTATTGTATCTATTGCATCTACTATATAAGAATATTCTGAAAAATCAAATTGGTCTTTATTTTCAGGAAGAAAGAAACATTTAAAAGTATGAACTTCTATATCAGGATTAATACTTAATATTCTTTCTTTCATCACTTCAACTTTATCTCTACCTATTGTTTGATGAGTTGCAATGATTTGTCTATTCAAATTTGTAAGTGAAACTATATCATTATCTATAATATCAATATGTCCTATTCCACTCCTTACAAGTGCTTCAACAACATATCCACCAACACCACCAATTCCAAAGACTGCAATCTTTGCATTTTTTAATTTTCCCATTGCTTCTTTACTATATAATAATTCTGTTCTTGAAAATTGATTCATATCTTCTACCTCATTTTTCGACTATTATACACTTATTTTCTACTTTTGAATAGAATTATTTTTAAACATTAAAAAACTATTAAGTTTTTTAGTTCTTAATAGTCTTATTTAATCATGCATAAATCACCAAGATAAAGTTGTTTGAATACATCATAAGGATATGGCTTTCCAAAATAATACCCTTGACAATATGTAGGCTTTAACTGCAATATTTTAGAACATTCCTCTTTAGTTTCAATTCCCTCTATACATAAATTCAAATCTAATTCCTTAGATAACTTAGATAAGTTTTTAAGTAAAGCATATTCAAAATCATTATCCATAGCTCTATTTACAAAAGATCTATCTATTTTAATAATATTTGGTTTTAATTCATCTAAATAATGAAAATTAGCATAACCTGTACCAAAATCATCTAAAGCCAGACTAATCCCTGCCTCTTTTAATCTCTGCCATGTTTGTAAATGTCTGTAATTAGATTCTAAATATCCACTCTCTGTTAATTCAACAATAACATTCGTAGGAGAAAGATCTAATTCTTTCATAACTGATAAAAATTCTTTTACAATATCAATCTTTAAAACTTGAACATATGAAATATTGATACTTACTTTAAAACCTGGAATATATTGTTGCATATTCTTACAAGTTGTTAGTGCTTTTTCAATAACCCAATTTCCTATTGGTAAAATTAATCCAGTTTCTTCTAAAATAGGTATAATTATACTTGGTGAAACATATCCAAACTCTAAACTATAAAATCTTAATAAAGCCTCAGCACCATATATAGAATGATCTTGATTATATAGTGGTTGATAGTAAATATCAAAATTTCTAAAATTATCATCAACTGCTTTTCTCAATTCAATAAGTAAAGCTCTTTCCTTTAATGAATTTTGATATTTCTTTCTATTAAATATAGAACATGTATTCTTCCCATGAGTCTTCGCTTGAGTTAATGCAAATTCAGATAGTTTCATAATATTAGAATAAGAATAATCTTCTATATCTTCACTACTAAGTATTCCACATGAAACTGAAAATACGACTTCATAATGATTTCTTTCCATATAACTCTCAACTTCATTTTGAATACTATTAAACAATAAAATCGCATTATCAATCTTAGGATCATGTAAATTAAGAATAATAAACTCATCACCATCTATACGATAAAAACATTCACCATTCTTTAAACAATTATTTATACATTTCGCAATGATCCTTAAAACTCTATCGCCATATTCCATCCCTAGCCTTGCATTAATACCACGCAAATCATCTACACCTATTCTTAAAATATAACCCTCCAAATGTACATTATCTACACCATTTAAATAAGTTAAAAGACTCGTATCTCTAAGTAAACCACTCACATTATCGGCTTTGGGTTTAACCCCAATTTCATTAATACAACCCACTAAATAAAGTGGTCTTGTTTTCTCATCCTTAACTAAAATGCCCCTACAATTGATCCAAATTGGACGATTATTCTTATCTAACCAACGATAAATCATATTATGACTATTTTTACTTGGATCTAAAACACTCTCTTTCATATCTTGAACTAGTGCAGGTAAATCATCAGGATAAACAAACTGAGAAATCGCTTTTGAAAAATCTTCAATATCATGATTATCAAATACAAAACGTTCAGTTGCAGTTTTTGAAATATAAAAATGAAAGTGATTAACTAAGTCACAAACAAACATATAATTATCCATTGTTGAACTTGTTAAATCTATGATTGTACATAGATCATCAAAGCTTATCTGTTTGTTCATACTATCTCACTTCCTTTTATAAAAATATTATAACATATTTTAAAAAATATAAAAGAAAACTCTATCAATTCATAGAGTTTCTCTTATCATATATTGTTCGCAAGCACATTTTATACATAATATATCTTCTTTTTCTAGATTATGCCTTTGATTAGTCACTAATAATTCTTCCATATGCATATTATATAAACAACTCAAAGAGTATAAATGATCAACAGATGGTAAAACTTTACCATGATACCACCTATAGATTGGTTGAGGACAAGATAATTCTAGATACTCTTGAATCTGTTTAACACTATAACCATGTTTAACTGCAATTTCTTTTAATAACAACCCAGTTTCAGGTACATTAATATTTGGATAAATTGTTTTTTTACACATTTTCATCACTCCTTATCTCTTCATCCCAATAATAATCCAAGACATTTAAATTACTTACCAACATCTTTATAAATTGATAAATATTTGATTGATAACAATCCACACAAAATAAAGCAATCAACCTAAAAACATAAACATTATCCATTACCCTTTCAAAAATATGATCCCACATTTCTTTACTCAAAAGCATATACTGATTATTTTTGATAAACCAATTTTCTCTTTCTTTTCTATTTAAAGTTAAATAATATTGATAATAACTTTGAGCATTTTTCTTTAAAAATCTTATATTTTCCCTCATCATCTCATCTAATTCTTTCATAACTTTACAACCTTTATAAAAGTGAGAAAATTGTTCAAAAAAAATAATATCATACTCTAAATCTTCCTCTAAAATTTCTTCACATAAATTTTTCCTTAACTCTTCCTTATTTACTAACTCTTCTACATTAACCTCTCCTCCTAACACCATTTCCATTTTATCTAAAGAACAATATGATTGAATCGGTCTATGATAAAACCCAAACAAATTTTCATAAACTTTATCAAACAGTTCACTATGTTTCATATATTTCTTATCTTTTATATGTAATTGCCAATTCAAAAGAATCTCTACTAAATCATTTAAATCAACGTGACATTCTTTCATCATTTTTATTAAATCTTCAAATGAAAATTCCATTTCTAGATATTCTCTTAATATCTTTTGAAATTCATATGATTTAATATGAAACAATGAAAATTTATTTTTATAAAATTGATATATTTCTTCTTCACTAAAATGTAATCTAATAAAATTTCCTAAATCCTTATCTCTGTCGCTAAGAGAATTATCATAGAACTGATTTAATAATTGATTATCTAATTGTTTTTTTAATCTTTCTAATAATTCTTTCTTTTTAAAAACAATAGGCATATCTATTTTTCTATCTAATATTTGATTTATCCAATTTAGTGCTTGAATACATTGATATGTGGTTATATCACCATAAACATGGATATTTTCAGGAAAATACGAAGTTAGAAGACAAGCCATTGCTAGTAAATAAATATGCCATCTCTTCCCCTTAGTATTCACAAACCATATTGTTTGACAATCATTATTCAAATAAGCTTCAATACAATCATATAATTCAACTTCTTCATCCTCATCAATAATATGCCATCCTCCATAATATCCTTCATATAAATGTTTTTTATATCGAGATTTTGTAAGATATGTATATTTCAATCCATTTTTTTCATCTACAACTTTATCCATAAAAGAATAAGCATTTAATAATCTTACTGTTTCATCAAAAGCTATTTTCCATTTTTCTTGACTTATTCTATTTGGATATATATCTAATGCTATATATATTCCCATACTCTCTCCCCTTTTCCATACTATAAGCATAATATAAGTCAAGACTTTTGTCATTGGACGTCTTGTCCAATAAACTCATTCCCTTATTATTATATTCTACAAAAAACACTCTTTTTCTTTTAAAAAAACAAAAAAAGAACAAAGTTTTCTTTTAACCTTGTTCTTTTAATCTTTTTTGTCTATCTTTTTGCATTTTAATCACTTTTTGTCGTGAAAATTCTTCTCTTTCCTTTTCTTCAAGTGCATCTGTTATAAATTTAACAGTTGTTTCAAATTCAGGAATAGAAATATTTTGTAATGCATTTGCTCTTTTTTGAGTTTTGCGAATTGCATTCGCAAGGCGATATAAAGCATTTTCTACTTCTGCAAGTTTAACTGTCAACTCTTTAACATGATAGAAACATACATAAGCATAATCGACTTTAGAATTTGCTTTTTCAAAATCATATCCCATTTGAATTGGGGTTTTTTTATAAGTGACTTTAGGTATCTCTACTCCCATGATACTACGATATGAAATACTAATTCCAGTATCTATAGGAACTGATTCAACCACATCACTAATAATACCAAAAGATATATTTGCATCTTGTAAAGCATTATAAGCTCTTTGATAAGCTTCTGTAATCTCATCTCGAATAAGCTTTACATCATCTACTAAATTCATCATTTCTTTAATCAGAACATTTCTTTTTTTATCCATTAAATCATATCCAAGCTTGGCAAGCTCCAATGATTTTTTAGATGCCATTAAATTCCCTTTAGTAGGAAAAACTTGATTAGCCATTATTAACTGCCTGTTCTAGCTCTTTAATCACTTCATCTTCTTTAAGATTGAAAGTTTTAATCGCTTTTTGATGATCATAGAATTGATCTAATACAGCATTATCAATACGATCTAACTCACCTTTAGGAAGGACTGATAATAATTCCCATCCCAAATCTAAAGTTTCTTCAATTGACCTATTTGTATTAAATCCTTGATTAATAAAATGTTCCTCAAATAATCTACCAAACTCCATATATTTTTTATCTACAGAAGATAACTCATCTTCTCCAACAACTGAAGTTAAAGCTCTTACATCTTGTACATGAGCATAACATGCAAATAACTGATTAGAAACATCAGAATGATCTACTCTTGTATATCCTTCACCAATACCATCTTTCATTAAACGGGACAATGAAGGTAATACACTGATTGGTGGATAAACACCAATCGCATTCAATCCTGGATCAAGGGTTATCTGACCTTCTGTAATATATCCAGTCAAATCAGGAACTGGATGAGTAATATCATTATTAGGCATTGTTAAAATAGGAATCTGTGTTACAGAGCCTTGCGCATTTTTAGAAATACCTGCTCTTTCATATAATGAAGCCAAATCTGAATATAAGTATCCTGGATACCCTTTACGAGCTGGTATTTCGCCTTTACTAGATGAAAATTCGCGTAAAGCTTCACAATAAGATGTAATATCTGTATAAATAACAAGAACATGCATATCATGTTCATATGCTAAATATTCTGCTGCTGTTAAAGCACAACGTGGTGTTAATGTACGTTCAATGATAGGATCATTAGAAAGATTTAAGAACATAACAACTCTTTCCATAACTCCCGCTTCTTCAAAAGATCTTCTAAAGTAATCTGCAACATCATTAGTAACACCCATTGCCGCAAAAACAATACAGAATCCTTTTCCATCATCATCTTTAACCTTTGCCTGTTTAACAATTTGTACTGCTAATTGATTATGAGGTAATCCAGAACCAGAGAATATTGGTAACTTTTGTCCACGAATCAAAGTCATTAAACAATCAATAGAAGAAATACCTGTATTGATATAGTTTCGTGGATATACACGTGAAACTGGATTTAATGGTTGACCATTAATATCCATTGATTTCTCTGCATAGATTTCACCTAATCCATCAATTGGTTTCCCAGCTCCTGAAAAAACACGACCTAATATTTCTTTAGATAGAGGTAATTCCATTGGATGCCCTAATAATCTTGTTTTTGTATTTTTTAAAGAAAGTCCATTTGTACCTTCAAAAACCTGTACTATAACTCTTTCTCCTTCAATCGTTACAATACGTCCTAAACGTGTTGTTCCATCTTGGCAAGCGATTTCAACCATTTCGTCATATGACGCATTTTTTACATGATCTAATACGACTAATGGACCATTAATTTCATTCATTCCTATATATTGAAGACTCATGTTAACCTCCTTAGTCAATAGTTGCTAATGCATTATCTATCATTGTATAATATTCATCAAATATTTCAAGATTGGCATTAGGAACATCGTATTTCATTTTTATCACTTTATCAAAAATACCAGTTTCAATAATTAATCTCATTGGTTTATTCATAGATACAACTTCTAAAGAACGTTTATATAAATACAAAATCACTTCCATCATCTTAAATTGTTTTTCTAATGGTACATAAGTATCATCAGGATGGAAAGCATTTTGTTGTAAATAACCAACACGAACAACCTTCGCAATTTCAATAATCAATTTTTGACTATCTGGTAAAACATCAGAACCCATTAATTTCACAATTTCCATTAATTTTGTTTCTTCACTCAAAATACTTTGTAATTGTTGTCTATCATTCATAAATTGAACACTAACATTTTGAGAAAACCATCTTGTTAAATCAGGAATATATTCACTATAACTTTGATTCCAATTGATTGCAAAATAATGTCTAGCATATGCTAGAGCTTTATCTAAAGCCCAGAATGTACGAACAAAGCGCTTTGTATTTTGGGTAACAGGTTCACTAAAATCTGAACCTTGCGGTGATACAGCTCCAATAATAGTCACTGATCCTTTTGTATCATTCAAATTATCCATATATCCAGCACGTTCATAGAATTGTGATAAACGTGATGGTAAATAAGCTGGGAAGCCTTCCTCAGCTGGCATTTCTTCTAATCGACCAGAAATCTCACGTAATGCTTCTGCCCATCTTGAAGTTGAATCTGCCATAATAGCAACATGATAACCCATATCACGATAATATTCGGCTAGTGTAACTCCAGTATAAATAGAAGCCTCTCTAGCAGCCACTGGCATATTAGAAGTATTTGCAATCAAAACTGTTCTGTCAGTTAAAGGACGATTTGATTTTGGATCAATTAACTCTCTAAATTCTTCTAAGACTTGAGTCATCTCATTTCCGCGTTCTCCACATCCAATATATACAATGATGTCAGCATCACACCATTTCGCAAGCTGATGTTGAGTCATTGTCTTTCCAGTTCCAAATCCACCAGGAATAGCTGCGGTTCCACCTTTCGCAATAGGAAATAACGTATCAATAACACGTTGTCCTGTTACTAAGGGCATAGAAATAGGTAAACGTTTCTTTACTGGTCTTGCTTGTTTAATAGGCCATTTTTGTGTTAAAGTGCATTCATGAATATAGCCTAATTCATCTTCTAATTTCATAACAACATCAGTGATATGATATTGTCCGTTTTCTTTAACTTCTACAACCTTACCACTCAAATGAGGTGGAATCATACATTTATGAGTAATCAAATCAGTTTCAGGTATAGTTGCATAAACATCTCCACCTTGAAGATGATCACCAACCTTTACACATAATGTTACATCCCATAATTTATTTGTATCTAATGGTTCTACATGACTCCCTGTTGGAATAAATGAACCAGATTGTTTTGCAATCTCTTCCAATGGTCTTTCAATACCATCAAATATATTTCTTAAAATTCCTGGCCCTAATGTTACAGAAATAGGTTGTCCTGTAGGATAAACAGGTTCTCCTGGTTTTAAACCAGTTGTTGTTTCATAAACTTGGATTGTTGTTAATTCTTTACTAATAGAAATAACTTCTCCAATTAATTTCATATTTCCTACATAAACCATTTCCAACATTGAAAAATCGTCAGTGTCTTTTACAGTAACAACAGGACCATTAATTGAATAAATAACATTTTCCATTATTTAATCCCCTTTCCTTTGCATTATTTAATCATCAAACCAGAATTTTGTGTAAACCATTCTCTTTGGTTTTCTAATGCAAAATCTAAAGTTTCATCAATAATTAATGATGAATCAGGATTCATACCAATCATTCCACCAATTTTAAAATCTTGACTCACTTTGATATCTATAATTTTATTTGATAAGCTCAACAATTCGTCTTTTAAAGACAAATCTTTTTCTAAAACATAAAGAATACATTCATCTTCAATCATATTTATAATCTTATTTGCTTTTTTTAACATAAACTCTCTATATTTCTTAGAAGATGTAAATTCAATTAACTTATCTTCACTGCTTTGAAATACTTCACTTACATAACTTTCTCTTTTTTCAATTAACTTCTTCGTTCTTTCAATATGACTTTCAGAAATTTCTATTGAAGCCTTAGACTGCATATCTTCAAGTTCCTGTTTTAACCTTAAATCAGCATCTTTTTTCGCTTCCTGCTTCATCGATAAATAAGCTTGTTCTTCAAGTGTTTTCACTTCATCTAAAATCACTTTTTTTTCACTACGAGCAGTTCTTTGAATTTCATCTTTCATATAGAGAAAAACTTGATCTATATTTGTCATAAGTTCATCTCCTATAATTTTATACCTATTGCATCTGAAACATACCCATCTATTGTTTCACCTATCTTAGATTCACCATGACGATCAGGTATTTCAGTAATCAATGGTTTTGTTTGTTTTAATTTAATTTCAGATATAATATCAGGACACATATCTACAAGTTTTGTTGTTACTAAGATAATACCAATTGCTTCATCTTTCATTTTTTCTCTTAATACTTTAAGAAACTCATTTCTTTGGTGAACAATAACTCCCTCAATACCAACTAACTGTAATCCAATCAATGTATCCGTATTATCGCTGATCAAGAAAAACTTCATATCATCAGCCCTTTCAAAAAATTATAAACTGTTAATAATCAATATAGAAATTAATAATCCATAAATCGCAACACCTTCACCTAAGGCAACGAAAATTAATGATTTACCAAAGTTATTTTCATTTTCTGAGAAAGCTCCAATAGCTGCTGGAGCTGCTGCTGCAACTGCAATACCTGCACCTAAAGCAGAACATCCAGTAGATAATGCTGCTGCAATAAACCCTAAACCTTGAGCTAATGTTCCTGTAATTGATGCTTCAGCTGCAAATGCTGAAGTCATTGATAAACATAATGTTAGAGCAACTGCTCCAAAAAATCCTCCTATATGTGTTAATAAACGCCATTTAGCATTCTGTTTGCTTACCTTTCCACTAAATACTTTTACTAATGGTAATGATAATAATACAACTGCAATTAAAGGTAAAATAAATGTTAACATAACTTAATTCCTCCTCTGTTATCTTTCTTTAATAGTTACAAACGCTTTACCGTTGCCTTCATAATAACGACTAAACATCTCATAAAATTCTAATCTTAAAACTTGAATACCAACAATCATGCCCTCTAAACACATGACAAAGATATTTCCAAAAATCAATACTAAGAAATAACCAATTGTTAGATTTCCTCCACCAACCATGTTTGCTAATGTATAGACAACAAGCATCATTCCTGCATGAGATAAAACAAACCCTCCAACACGTAAGAATGACATTGTATTGGTAATAAATGTTAAAACAATTTCAACTAATTCAAATATACTTTCTACTAAGAAACCACCAATTCCTTCTGGAAATAATGGTTCTGATTCTAATTTACGGGTCAATGGTTCTTTTAAGAAGATTATGATAATTGGTAATATAATCAACAAACCAATATATAATGGATTTGATAAAGATACTGTAATAATATCACTCATCATTGAAATAACCAAAACAATGACCGAAACATAAAATATAAAACCTGCTATTCCATTTTGAGAAAATAACATTTCTCCATAATTCTTCTTTTTTGCATTAATAATAATATTAAAAGCAATAGAAATAATAATGAGTACAACTCCCACACCAACAGCTGTTAATAATAGTGGCATAGTATTACTACTTTCCATTGGCATAAAGAATGGTTGTAAAATTTCTTCACTACCAAAAACAGAACCAAAAACAACTCCAAAAATAGCACTAGAAATACCTAAACGAACTCCAACTGCACCTAATTGCATTCCTTTCCATTTATAAGCAATATAACCAACAAGTGATAATAATAAGCCTTGTCCTACATCACCAAACATAATACCAAATAATATAGTATAAGTAATTGCCACTAAATTTGTTGGATCAAAATCAGTATAAGAGGGAACTCCATACATTTCTACAAACATTTTAAATGGTTTAGTAATAAAATTACTTTTAAGTTTTGTAGGTGGTACTAATCTTGAATCTCCTAATGCTGATTTAATTTCAACATGAACATCTTCAATATCTTCAAAATATTTTTTTATCTTTTGAGCATCTTTTATTTCACAGAATCCATATATAGCAGAATTAGCTCCAAAAACAACAACATATTTCTGAGCATCATATATTTCATTTAAACGATTAGCAACATTATAAATATGACTAAGCATATCTATATTATCATTAAGAATTTTATCAATTCTCTCCTGTAATACATTCAAATAATTTCTAGCTGTTGTATCCTCTCCTTTTAAAACATCTAATGCCTCTTGGACTGTACCATGAACATAATTTGGTATCATAATACGCTCAAAATATAATGATGAGAACATATTATCAATTTCAGGAGCCTTTTTAATTGTTGTAATATACATACAATAAGTTGTTTTAGGATCCTTATGAAAAGATTTAAACAAGAATTGCTCAATTCCAAAATACTGTAATTTATCAAGATTAGCTGTAGGAATTGTACCAAATCTCACTTGAAGATACTTACATGCAAATAAATCATCAAAATTAAAACCTGAATTAATCATATGTTCTAATTGTTTAATTGTACCTTCGTTTTCATTAATCATTTCTATTAAATCTTTTCTAACTTTTTCAATAGCATTAATATCATTTATAATTTTTTCAAAATTTTCCTTAGATTGAATAATATTAAGCTTTGTATCCATATTCTCTTCTTTTTTATATTGAATCTTAAATCTTTCTTTTGCTTCATCCATGTTTGCAAGCAAATCAGCATAAATATTTTCTCTATTCAAAACAGACAAGCCTTGTACTGAATCAACAAATTTAGAAGCTGGTTCTGGATGGAAACCATCTAAGTTAATAAGTTTCAACAAAACTGAATCAGAAGCACTTTGTGGAAATTCAATATCTAAAAGATTAAGTTTTGCGATAGCCATAATCTTTTTTCTCCCCCTTTTCTATTCTAATTCTTTATATAAAATTGTTCTTAATATAATTAATACTATACAACTCATAAGAACAATGAAAACAGGAATAAATGATATATAAAGATGAATCTCTAATGATCCAATTAAATATATCAACAAAGTATAAATAGCAATATTGCCACATAACCCTTTTAATGAAAATAACCTTGTCATTAAAGATTTCTCATTTTTCATTCCCTTAACACTAGCAACACTAAACATCCCAGTACACAAGAAAACAATACCATTAATAACCCTATATAAAACAGGAACAACATCTAATATTGTATGATATAGAAAATTTCTATAAAATAAACTTCCATGCAATAACCCACCTGCCATAATAGCAACAGAAACAGCAATAAGGAGCTTTCCTTGTTTACTTTTTTTCATTAATAAGCCAATTATCAAAGCAATGATTCCTATACCAATATCACCAATAAATAAAGCACATATCACATAAAAGATAATCGCAATCATATTAGTCATATCAATTTCATCATCTTGTTTCACTTGGCTAATGATTTCAAATGGTTTAGACCACCATGGATTATGAACTTGACATGGTGCAATAACACCTTGATCAACCAGTACATCTTTTGGTAGTTCTAAAAATTCTATATCTTTAATATGCTTATACTTTTCTTTAATACATCTTAATAATCTCTTTGATACAAAACCATAAACAGCATATTTACTTTTATAATCAACAACATTCTTTTTATACAAATCTATTTTTTGAAAATATTTTAAATTTGCATATATTTTTAACAAATCTATTTTTATAGATTCTTTTAATACTGAAATCTTTTGTTCCATTCTTAATATATATTCATCCATTGCTTTGGTTTGATTAGACAATTCCATTCTTGCCTCCTCAATTGTCCCATGAACAAAATCGGGAATAATAATTTCTTTAAATGCTAGGGATTTAAAAATATTATCAATTTCTAATATCACATTATTTGTTGCAATATAAAGGCACCAAACATAATTCTTATCTTTACCTAACTCTTTAAAAATAAAAGGTTTTCCTTCATAATACTTAAGTCCAGTGATATGTTTTTTATTAATACATCCAAATCTAGCAGTTATATAATGACAGTTTAATAAACGATCTATATCTATTTGAGAAGAACTTAAACATTTTAACATTTCTAATGCCATCTGATTTTCATTTTTCTCTTGAATAAGCTCTTCTTCAACTTTTTTTATTTTATTAACTTGACGAATCTGATTTTCAATAAATTCTTCTGTTTTATTCATATCAATAAAATCATCATGAACTAAAACATCATCTAATGATAAATTTAAAGTTACAGATAATTCATCTAATCTATTTAATAAATATTCATAACAAGAATTAATTTCTAATTCTTTTACATCTTTAACTTTTCTTACAATCTTATTAGAAGGTTGTAAATCATAATCATGTGTTTCATTTAAAAGACACAAAACTTTATCTAATTCATCTTTATGAAAAGTCATATTTAATAATAACATCTGTTCTATAGCCATAATTTATCTCCTTTAATAAATCAACATATCTTCAATCTTATCTGCTGATTGACCATACCTCAAACCTTCAATAATATGTTTAAGATTGTCAATTTCAATAGATTGAACAAATTTATATGTCATATAAACAAGCGGAGAATCTGTCGAAAAACGCATAAAACGCTTCGCAAGATGATACTTAATATTCCCTGTATAATATTCAATGAATACAAAATCATTATCATCCACATATAATTTATATGGTGATGCAGCTAACATATTTAAAAATTCAGTTGCATCTTTAGCTTCAATCATTTCATTTAATACACTTAATGGAATACGTGAATACTCTAATAATAAAGTATTTTTTATATCTTCACTAGGTGCATTAAAATACTTCTTTAAACGATATATTTTTGTTATGTTTTGAAGTTCAATAACAGTATATATCATTGTCAATAAATCTTTTTGTTTTTTTCCCTTAAATAATTTTTTAATTATTCTAATATATTCACTATAATGCTCACGCCTTAACGCTCTTTCCAATAAATTTAAATTAATCTTTTCACCATCTTTAGATCTAAAAGACTCAAAGATATGATAATACTCTGTAGAACGAATTAAACGTAACAATTCATCATAAGTATTTACAGATAATAATCCATATAAATGAAAGCTCGCATAGCGAACAAGATAATCTGGAATTTTCAAATCATAAGATAATGTTGATTGAGCTTCCATTAACCTAATCTTAATCATAATTAAATGCATTTCTAATTCTAAGATTCCTAAACGATAAAACTCCAAATCTTTTTTTGAAGCATATCTCATTAACTTAGCTAATCTCATAAATGCTTCTTCATTTAATAAAGCTTCTAATTGTTCACGATGTATATTTGTTTCCTTAACTTGAGATAATATTTCACCATAAGCCGTTTCGTTTTTAAGATAAGCTGTTAAATCACTTATAGTTCTTCTCTTTAACAGTTCATCATAATCACTTTCACTTAAATGCTTAGAATACATTGATCTCACCTTCGCAAGAACCGCATTCGAACTAAAAGAACTCACATATATCAACCCCTTTATCTCTATATTTCTAAACAATGATCTACAAGTGCAGCTACCCATTGATCTTTATTTTTTTCATATAGACTTGTCAATTGACATAATGCTTCTTGATAATCTAATTCGTTTTTTTCTTTTGTTTGATTGATCTGCTCTTGTAATTCTTTTTTTCGTTTATCAATTTTCATTTGATATTCTTGAATAAAAGAATCATATATTTCTTTTTTCTTAGCACTCATATCAGATTGAATTGACAACTTTTTCTTTTTAGCCTCTTCAACAGCTTGAGTACATTCTAAATCAATAGCTACAATGTCTTGAATAACCTTATCCATTCCATCGCCTCCCCCACTGCTTTTTTATTTTTTCTTCAACTATAATACTCTTTTTTTTCAGAAATTCAAGTTCATTTTCTATATAAGTTTTAGATATTTTATTATATATTTTTTTTGAATAATGACTATATATATCATATATATAATATATAGCAAAAAAAAGAAATGTTTCTTACATTTCTTTTCGACCTATAAATTCGTTTATTGTTTCAAAATCACCTTGTAATAAACCTTCGTCTTCATATTCAACTTCACCAGTTTGATTATCATAAGGATCACACCTTTGATACTTCTTTACTGGATAAAGAGGAACTTGAAAATCATTACATGCAGGCATTCTAAAAGGATCAAGATGAGTAAAATAAAACTGTCTTCTCTCTTCATTTTTTCCTCTAAAAGCACTACCTCCAAAAGAACAATCCACTGGTAACCATCCATATGGAGCAATGTAAATCTCTGCCCAATCATGATTACCTAACGAATCAGGAGTTACAAATAACCCAGCTTGCCATCTTGCAGGAACCTTTAATATTCTACACAATGTAATAAACAAAAGTGCTTGTAAACCACAATCTCCTTTTAAATTCTTTGCTGTATATTCACTAATTTGATCAATTAAAAAATAGCTTCTTACAAATGAATAATTAACATGTGTAGTCATATAATCATAAACCTTCTGTGCTTTTAATAATGGATTTGTTTCCTTTTTTACAATATCTAAAGCCAAAGCCTTAAGATAAGGAGTAAATACAATATGAGGAGCAAGTTCTTCTGTATAAAAAGTTGGTTGAATATCATAAACTTCACTTGCTTTATATTCTTTATAATATTGCTCTACATCATAACTAAATTCCAATGAAAACTCCATTCCTTTATGATATGTTTCTTCAATGCAAATTGTTCTTGCAGGATAATCTTTTGGAGATTCTATAAAGTTATGACTAGCTTTTATTATTTCAACATTGCTGACTTGACGATACTCAAGAGGAAGTGGGATATAAACCTTTATTTTCTTCCCCTCTTTTTCTTTATTGATCTTTATTGTTGTCTTTTGATGATAATGATACTTTAATCTTCCTTTTTCTTTCATCTTTTTCATCGTATCATTTAATAATACGCTCATATCTATATTATCATATTCTTTACTTACACGTCTTGCATAATCACTTCTTGTTTTTATAATATTTTCTACACATAAATCATGAAAATACTTTTGTCCATCAATATATATCCATTCTATTTGATTATTAATAATCAATTGTTCAATTTCTTCTACTGTTATATCAGGAATAATATCTTGAAACTTACAAAACATTTCATTAAAAGTATAAGGATATTGTTGAGGTAATCTTTCAATCACTTCTTTTTCTAATAATAATCTCTTCTTTAACTCTTCTGAAATTTTCTCTTGTTTCACTCTATTATCAATAAGTTTTAAACACCTATCAAAGTGTCCGCTCCACTTTTCCTTTAATACATCTTCTGGAAGTGGAACTTCAAAATACTTAACATCAATCATTTTTATCTCCTCCTTTTTATGGTGCACACGCTCCACAAGGAACATATCCTTGCTCAATCAATTCATCTCTATTCAAAGATGTCATTTCCTTATTTTTTGCTTTCATATCCTTAACACTTGAACAACTAGGTCTATGAAACCTCAAAGAATTTTTATTAATAACATATGATGTTTCTTCTATAATATTCTCTTTTTCATTACTTAAATAGCTTTCACCAGTCTGATAATTAATCGTAATACCGTCTTGTTTATTATAAATACGCACATTAAATCTAATCTCATCATCTTCCACACTTGCTGCCTCTAAATGTAATGATCTAGCAACTAATTCATCTTTATAAAATTCAGGTGTAGAACGATATAAAACATGATGTCCTGTTTCTTTAATATAATCCGCAACCATATTTTCAAAAGGAAGCATTCCATCAACATTAAAACTTCTTGTTCCAGTCATTAAATTTCTCTCTTCTGCATTTAAAGCACTTAAACACCAAGCAATTTGATGGCAACGATTATAAAGCATTTTTCCTTCTACCAATTCTTTATCATATCTCTTTGTTTTCCAACCTGATGGTTTAACCATATTAATCGTTTCTCTTTGTTCATTCTTTTTAGGCATTGTTTCTTTAGATAGACAAGCTAAAGCTTCACCAGTTCTCCCTAATTTATCTAATTCACTTAAATGAATATATGACTTTGTAGTATATTCTTTCTTGGAAAAAGTAGGTTCATTATGATTTAATACAGTATAGATTTCATTGGTTTCATTATCATAGGAAGAAAGATCTTCATCATTAGATAATTCTATATCAATACAACCTACTAAAAGAAAAACTAAAAAGACAGATAATAATATTTTCAATAACTTCATAATTTTCTCCTATATATTCGTTTTGTTATCACTTCATGAGAATATCCTTCTAATTCTATTTCATCAATCATATCATATTGATCAATATTATGAAATTGAATATCACTGGGATACCTTTTATTAAAATAATAAATAATCATTTCATCAAAAACATACTTATTTATGTCTTTATTTTCAATAAACTGATAAATATCACTTTCAATAGGTAGTGTTTCTTCCAGAAAAATATCCTTTTTATCCTCAAACATCTTATAAGAATAACTATTCATAATAAGAGGTTTATAATTTAATATATCTTTGTTAATTACTCTATCTCTTGAAAGACGACGATGATGAAAAGACATACCATTTTCATCATCCAAACATACAATTAATTTCATTTTATATCCATCCAAAATGCTTGCAGGCATTATAAATACCATCATCCTCAGCATTACTTGTCACATAACTTGCTTTTTCCTTAAGTTCATCAATTGCATTCCCCATAGCAATACTTGTCCATTCATTACTAAACATACTTAAATCATTCTTTTCATCACCAAAGACAACAACATCCCTATAATCTCCACCAAAATAATCTACCATAGCCTTAATACCAATAGATTTATCTCCTGGCTCTACAAATAAATATTCTTCATGAAAACGACACCAAGGTAACTCTTTTAAAGTTTCTAATTCTTCTTCTCTAGGAGCATAACAAGCAATATACACTTTATAAATCTCATCATAATCTCTAGGATTAACATCCTTTTCTACAACTGTATCCATATATACATCATGAGTAAAATCATAAAAACGATTATCTGGAGCTAACCTTCTTGTTTTATTATCTGGTGAAAAAGCCCATATAAAATCTTTCTCTTTACATTCATCAATTAAAGCAATACATTTTTCATAATCAAGAGGAATAATATTAATAAGTTTATTAGCGATAGTAATCCCATTCCCACCATCACTTACCATATTTTCAAAGCCTAACTCTTTCATATGATCATAAGCCATCGCATAACTTCTACCAGTAGCGATTGCTAAAAAGTGCCCTTGTTCCTTTAGCTTTTTTAAAGCCACCTTTGTAGATTCAGGAATATATTGATTACCTGGTCTGCCAACCGCTAATGTTCCATCTATATCAAAGAAAAAATATTTTTTATTCATTATAACACCTCCATAAGTATATTTATTATATACAAAATTTGACACATAATAAAGAGAAATCCTCATTTCTCTTAAGTAGAAATGAGGAGTTAATTAAAATTTTGGTGTCCAGTCTTTAATCAATTTAACTGTTTTTTGTTGAAACTCATTTAACACAATAACATTAAAATTATAACGTACTGTTTTGCCACTATTCAAATAAGCAGTTGTTACCTTATAGGACTTCATTTTTGTGTTTCCTATTTTTTGTTTTACGGTTATTATTCCTGTAGGACTTTTAATTTTCTTAGTTGTTGTATCATAACTTGCAGAAACTTTAATATCTGCAATAATCAAAGCTGAATTTGTGGCCTTAATACGATAATCCTTCCATGTGTATGAATTCTTCTTGATGGAACGAGTAAGAGTCATATTTGCAGTTTCTCCATAAGATGAAACTCTATTTAATAATATTTGAGCTATATAGTCTTGATTTTGATAAAATTGTTCTTTATAAGATAAAATCTCATCTGTAATATCATTTCCCTCTTCATCTTGGAACTCAAAACCTCTTCCTTCATAAAATAATACCAAATCTTCTTTAAACAATTCTAAAACATTCATGTTTTCACTTTCTAATGCCATAACTGGTTGCACAACCATACATAAGGTCATTAGTGATAATAATAATTTCTTTATTCTTTTCATGTTTTCTTCCTCCTAAAAGAAGAATAACACAAACAAACTCATTTGTATCATTGATGTGCAAATTGGTTCGTTTGACGTGCATTTTGGTCATATTTTACACCAAACTACAAATTCGTTCTCTTGTATATCTATTTTATATTCACCTTTATATTTATTTATAACTTCTCTTACATTCTCTAATCCTAATCCATGATTGTCTTTATCTTTCTTTGTTGAAACGAACTCTCCATCCTTAATAGTTAACTTATCCCTATTACATCTATTTCTTATTTCTATGATTGTTCTTCCTTCAATATCTTCTGTATATAATTTAATATATTTTTTCTCTATTAAATCATGTTGTGCTTCTATCGCATTATCTAATAAATTACCCATTATTGTCACAATATCAAATACTTCTAATTGTTTTAAAGATGATAATATCTTATACTCAAATTCAATCTCGTACCTCTCCATTGTCATTATTTTAGAATTGATAATATAATTCAATGTTTCATTCTCTGTTTCTAACACTTTTATTCCTGTTATATTTTGACTTATCTTATGTATATAATCCAATGCTTCTTCTTGCTTACCATTTTTTATTCTTAATTCTATAGCCAATAAATGATTATTTAAATCATGTTTTAACTTTCTATTATTCTTATAACTCTCTTCTATATTTTTAACCATTGTTTCATTAAATGTTTTAGAATAACTTTCTATTTCTTTTTTAACTAATTCTTCTCTACTTTTATTAAGCCTTCTTGTCAGTAAAGAAAACATAACAAAAATGATTTCTATCAATCCTATAAAAAGAAAACTATAAAGATTCACTAAATCAAGATTAGCTATAGGAAAATTAACGATCATATATCCACTCACATTAAGCAATATACAAGATACTAAAAATAACAATAAGTCTTTAAATGAAGAAAATTGATAAGTACTTTGTATAGATCTAAAAATAAGATAATTAAACATCAAGAAAATTGCTACTAACACATATAAAAAGTGTATATAGTAATTAACAGGTATTGTCATATAATCATTTTCTATAATATTAAGAATACAAAAAGAAAAACTAGGTACTATCTGTATAAACATAATAGCTGTCATACCAATAAATAATCTTTTGACAATATGTCCATAATAAGCAAAGATAAAGTAAATCATAATTAGAGGTAAAATATAATTATAATCCAATTCATTAAATAATAAAATCATATTTATCACTTCTAATAAAATCAAAAATATAAATTTATAATATTTCTCTTTACTTACTAAATATAAATCACCAAATCCTATAGAAAAAACACCATATATAACCATAACAAATATATTCAAAAAAATAATATTGAAATCCATTTTTTTACCACCTATTCTTTTAATCTACTCACACAACTTTTAACTTCTTTCTTGTGCCTTCTACTTACAGGTAAGATAACACCATTATCTAATACAATATCATTATTTTTAAGAAAATTGATATGCTTTTTTGAAACAATGATTCCTGAATTGATTTGAATAAACAGATTCATGTTATCTTCTATATCTTTTAACACACTTTTAAAAGGCATATATTTTTTTAACTCTCTATTTAAAGTATAAATATTTACATGATTACGCTGGTTTTCAATATAAATAATATCTTTTAATAAAATATTTATAACTTCATTATCATATTCAATATAAATATAAGCATACTTTTTCTTTAAATCATTATCTAATCTTCTATGAAACAACTCATTTAATTCTTCTTTATAATGACTTTTATCGATATACCAATAAGGACGATAATAATATCCTTCTTTCCATAAGTCAGTATGAGAAGTTACAAAGATAATCATTTTATCATCAGAAATTATATTAATTTCTTCAGCAAAACAAAATCCTTCCTTATCATCATTTCCTGATAAATCAACATCTAAAAAAAAGATATCATATAGAGATATATTGATTTCATGATTTATATTATGATAGACATCTATTTGACTATTAGGATAATGATTGAAAAGAATAGACTTTAATTCTAAAGCAAAATATTCATCATCTTCTAGTATTAATATTTTATATTGCATATATATCACCCACTTATAACATTCTACAATTTTTTCTATAAATTGAAAAGATGTATTTCAGTTTTAACGTGTTTATTGTAATTTTTAACAATAAAACTTACCAATTTGCACGCAAAATCAACCAATTTGCACATTTGCTTGAAATTGATGATTAATTTATATATAGTGAGTTTAGAGGTTAACTTCAAAAATAATAATTATAAAGTGATATAAGTTATCACAGAAGGAGGAAAAAATGAAAAACTTATTTCATTTAATATATATTTTTAATACAATAAAAGGATTTGAAAAAAGTTATAGAAAGGAAATTTATAAAGGTGAAACATCATGATTTTATATATAATTTTAGAATTTGTAATGGTTATTCTAAGCCTCATTCATTTAAAAGTCATTTTTTCAAAAGAAGAAACGAAACTTCTATCTCGTTTTCAAAATGTTTTAATGATTATCTTATTTATTCTATTAATTATTCTATGCTTAATAGAAAGACAAGTTGGAACAATGAATTGGGAGTTAGAAAATTTT
The DNA here is from genome assembly GCA_910579135.1 of uncultured Erysipelotrichales bacterium. Lineage (GTDB taxonomy): Bacteria > Bacillota_I > Bacilli_A > Erysipelotrichales > Coprobacillaceae > MGBC113645. Next base: position 107,003 of record CAJTTM010000004.1, read on the forward strand.
TCAATGATAGGTTTATGCTTATATACTGGTTTAATATCAATAATTATATTTATATTTTATTGGTATGTTATAACTAAAAAAAGAAAATAAAAAGTATAATGCCAAGTTAGGGATATTAATATATGTATTGAATCGTTTACTTACCATTTCAATTCAAAAAAAGTATATCTAACTTACATATTTGATCGTAAATGATAGAAATAATATATACCAATAATCAAGGAGAAATTATATGAAAAAATTTAAAGAATATTTTGATATCCCCACCCTTTTTTCACTTATTATTACTGGACTATCTTATGAATATTTTATTTCACATCAATCATCAACTTTAATAAGATTTATTTTATTTATGGTTATCTATTTAGGAGTTTATTTTATTACATATCATTTAATGAATATGTTTAATAAAAATAAATAATTACAAAACAGAGAATTCAATTAAACAATTCTCTGTTTCTCTTTCTTGCTTAAAATATAATATATAATTAATGTAATATCAATACCACTATATCATTATTGGTAAAAAATCTACCAATTATTACATTGAACCTACTAGTTTGCTGATTCAATTGAAAACAATATAAATATTATATATACTAAACTTATAAGTTAACTTCCAAAAGACAAATAAAAGATAACAGACATATCATAATTAGGGGAAAATTAAAATGAAAAACTTATTTCATTTAATATATATTTTTAATACAATAAAAGGATTTGAAAAAAGTTATAGAAAGGAAATTTATAAAGGTGAAACATCATGATTTTATATATAATTTTAGAATTTGTAATGATTACTCTTAGTTTAATTCATTTAAAGATTATATTTTCAAAGAAAGAAACAGAAACTCTATCTCGTTGTAAAAGTGTTCTAACAATTATTTTATTTGCTGTAATAGTTATCTTATACTTGAAAGAAAGACAAGTTGGAAAATTAAACTGGGAACTAGAAAATTTCTCAATGATAGGTCTATGTCTATATACAGCATTAATAACAGGAATTATATTCATGTTTTATTGGTATGTCATAACTAAAAAAGAAAAATAGTATTTTATCAAATAGATTTTTATAATTATAGAAAGAAGTGATTTCATGAAGAAGATAAATAAATATGCTGGAGTTTCTGCATTTTTTGCGACTATTATTGCTGGAATATCATTTGACTGTTATATTTCATATCAATCATCAACCTTAGTAAAATTTATTTTATATACAATTATTTATTTTGTGGTTTTTTTATTATAAATTATTTAATGAATATGTTTAATAAAAATAAATAATATATAACCATCATAGCGTTGACATAACCCTGTTGTTATTGACCAAAAATCTACCAATTATTACATTGAACCTACTAGTTTGCTGATTCAATTGAAAATAATATATAACTAAATTTATAGATCAACTTCCAAAAGATAAATGGTATTTTATTAAGTAATTCTTCTTTATTAAAGGATTATTCTCATATATGAAAAAAATTTTATTATTAATGAAGGAAGTGATTTCATGAAGAATTTAAAGAAAGGAAATAAAAATATATGATTAGTTATTTAATACCTTATGGAGTTGATGTTTTAATATTTCTTACTATCTTATATTGGTTTCATATTTTAAAAAAAGATTATAAAAAAATAATTTTTATAATTATTATTTATCTTACTCTAAATATTGGATTAAAAATCATATTGAATCATATAGAATTAAATACAATTTTAGTAAATAATCTATTAACAATGACTATATCGTTTTTTAGTTCATTATTATTATCTATTACAATCTCTACAAATAAATATAAAGCAATATTATTAACTTTTTTTATCTTGTTTATCAGTCATATTTTAGAATCCTCTCTAACATTTATTAATATATGATATATAGATTTCAATAGAATAATAAAAAATTTCTTAGTTCCTCTTGTTATACCAATTATTATTTTATTAGATAAATTTAATTATTTATCATTTCAAAGAGAATCAATTATTATTAATATGATTTTTATTACTATTTTAAGTATAATAAGAGTATATTATATAAATGAAGTTACTTATGGTGAAAATACCTTAATAATCAATATGATTTCATTTATTATATGGACTGCTATGAATAAATTTTTAACTTATAAGTATTAGTATTAAAACAATATTATTATAAAAATATACACATTTAATATCCTAGAAAGGAATGATTTCATGAAGAAAATAAATAAATATGCTGATGATATTGGTCTGTTTTTCGCAATTTTTACTGGAAGATTATTTTATGAACATTTTGTTTCAAACCAATTACCAACATGTTTAAAATTTATCTTATTTATAAGTATTTACTTTATCATCTATTTTATGATTTCCTCTTTCATTAAAGGTATTTCTCATCTAATAAAAACAGACGATTAAAATAAATCTAAAAACAGAGAATTTAATTGAATCAAACCATTCTCTGTTTTTTTAATCAGATTATTTTATTATAATAAATCAATAACTCATATATAATTTTGGACAAGATGTCCAATGACACCTCTGTTTTATACCCTTATAATAGGTTTATAGAAACTTTTTTTAAAAATTTGTAAGAAAAAAAAGAAAAATCCTCTTTTTATTTATATAGAATAATAGGAGAAAAAATATAATGAATGCAAAAACAAAAAAAGATGTCTTATCCGATATCAAAATTATGACTTTATTTAATACCCCTATGATTGATGCTGTATTCTCTCATAAAGAATGTGTTAAAGAACTTCTTTATTCTCTTTTTGAACAACATATACATATTAGGAAAACTCAAACTGAATATTTTGTGAGTAATCTTCATGGAAAAGAAGCTCGACTTGATATTCTAGTAGAAAGCATAGATCATGGTTTTATTGATATAGAAATTCAAAAAGAGAATATAGAATATCTATGCAAACGAGCAAGATTCTATTTTAGTGGAATGGATAATCATGTTGTCGAAAAGGGAGAGTTTTATGAAGGTATGCCAGACTGTTATGTGATCTTTATATGTCAGAAAGATCAGTTTAAGAAGGGCTTACCGATGTATCATATCCATAATACAGTAGATGAAACAGGAGAGAGAGTTAATAATGGTCAGGAATTGATTATTGTCAATGGAGAGTATAGAGATGAAAGTACACTGATAGGTAAACTAATGCATGATTTTTCTTGCATTGATCCTAATGAAATGTATAGTGAAGTGTTAAAAAGATGGATGAAATATTATAAAGAGGAAGAGGGAGGAGTAAGTGAAATGTGTGAAATATGTGAACAGTTAAAAGAGATGGGAAGAATTGAAGGAGAACTTATAGGAATAAGCAAGGGAGAAATCATTGGAGAGAAAAGAGGATATACCAATGATAAAGCTGAAGGGAAAATAGAGAAAGCAAGTCAAATAACTATTAATCTATTGAAAAGAAAATTAGGATCTTTACCGGAATATATTATTAGCAAAATCAAAGATAGCGATGAAATGACATTAGATGCTTTAGCATTTAATATTTTTGATATTGATAAAGAAGAAGATATCTTAAAGTATGTTCATTAAATGTTATAATCTTAATTTAACACAATGGTATCAACTATTGTGTTATTATTTTATATATTAAATGAGTTAAAAACTTACCAATTTGCACGTAAAAGCAACCAATTTGCACATTGTCACCAAAAATTCACTATAATAATATATAATTAAATCACAATATATATTATTGGAGGAATTTCAAATGAATAATAAAATTAAATATATAATTGCTATTATGATAATTATTTTAGGTATTATCGTTTATACAATAAATAGTCAAAAGGATATTATCTATAATCCTCAAATTATTAATAACATAGAAGATTATAAAATTGAAGAAACGAGTCGATATATCATATTATATGATACTCAAGATAAAAAATATTATTTAACAAAGATTGAATCTTATGGTCTTAATGAAAAGTTACTTGCCTTAGGAAAAGAACCAGTTAATTTTAAAGAAAGTAAAGATGGTCTGTTGACATTAATTGCCTCAAAATATCATATAACATTCTATAAAACAGGATATCAAAAACAAGTGGATAAACACAATGATATTACTCAAATTGGCTTAATTGAAAAGAGTTGTGATTTTAAAAATAAAACCATCCAATTATTACATAATAAAAGATTGGCTTTTTGTCATATTCCTTTTGAACATTATGATAAATATATTGCAATAGATTTAATTGAATCTAATAAATAAGTGGGACTTTTCATCCCACTTTTATATATAAGAATGTTCTACCTGTATGATACAGCTATAACTTTGATTTAATTGTTTAATCTTTTCTTCAATAATCTTTCTTATAACTGCATGTTTTGTTTGATCACTAAAAGGAACTTGAACATCAAAAATAAACTTAACCTTTTCCCTTCCATAGATGACTCTAAAATCATGAATAGAGTATTCTTCACTAATACCTTTCACAATCTTTTCAACTTCTTGTTTTAATTGTTGTGTTCTTTCATTCTTGGTATCTACAGGATCCATATGAATAGTAGTTAAAATATTAAAATGTGATAATAGATTTCTCTCTAGTGCATCAATTTGATCATGGACTTCCATCATATCTTCATGGCAATCAACCTCTGCATGAAAAGTCATATACTTTCTTCCTGGTCCATAATCATGTATCATAAAATCATGTATTCCTACAACCTTATCATATAATTCAATATATTCATATATCTGATTTATTAATTCTTTATCAGGTGCCATACCTAGCAATGGATCAACTGTATCTTTAAAAATATCTATACCAGACTTTAATACAACTAAAGATACACATACACCTATAATACCATCTATTTCAATAGATGAAAACAATCCAACAATTAATGAAAAAAGTGTTGCAGAAGTAGTAAAAACATCATTTAAACTATCTCTAGCAGCTGCTTTTAATGATAAAGAATGAATCATGTCCCCTGCTTTATTATTAAAATAATACATCCAAAGTTTTATCAATATTGAAACAATAATTACGATGATTGCTGAATATTCAAATAAAACCTCTGTTGGTTGAATAACTTTTATAATAGAATCTTTCAAAGAAGAAAAACCAACTAATAATATTAAAAAAGAAATAACCAATCCTACAATATATTCATATCTACCGTGTCCATAAGGATGATCTTTATCTGGATGCTTAATAGCTAGTTTAAAACCAAATAATGTCGCAATATTACTTCCAACATCAGATAAATTATTAAAACCATCAGCACATAAAGCGGAACTATGAATCATAAAACCAAATAATAATTTAAAGATCACCATAATCATATTACAAACAATAGAAAGAATACTACATAATGTTCCATATCTTTCTCTTACCTTTACATTATCAGTATTCTTATAATCTTTTATAAAACTTTTAATTATAAATTGAAACATTCAATTCCCCCTAGATTAAAATATATGCTCAATTCTCTTTAAATATACATCTCTAGCTGAAACTGTTAATAGTTCAACATCTTCAAGTTCACTTATATAACCTTTCATTTTTTCACTATCTACTTTCTTGTTTGCTAGTTTCGCAAGTGTTTCTATCAACATAGGATTATCATCCTTAAAATAAGCATATCCATCATTATTAAACAATGGATTATTTATTAAAACATTTAAACATGCTACATAAGCCCATTTGACTTCCAATCTCACTAGCTTATATTCACTGCTATTAAATAACAAATCAGGTACATAATAAGGTTGACACTCCTTTTTTAATTTTTCTATTAACTTCTTATCATAAAATTCCATTTTTCTATTCCTCCCTTACTCTCTTAGAAAATGTAGATATATCTTCAAATCCAATTCGTTGATATTCTTTTATCACATCATCAACATGCTCTCCAACTCTATCACTTGTATGACTATCCGTTCCTACCGTAATGATTCTACCACCTAAATCATAATATCTTTGAACCAATTCAAAATTAGGAAAACCGCATGTTTTTAAATCTTTATATCCTGAAGTATTCACTTCAATTCCTTTATTCTTTTCAATTAAAACATTAAATATTTCATCAATTATATCTTTATATAATTCGTGATGAACACTCTTATCTTTGTAAGGACCATATCTTGCAATATAATCTAAATGTCCAAGACAATTAAAACAATCAAAAGTCTTTACACACTCTAAAGTATTCATAAAAAACTCTCGATGTGCTTCTCCCTTTGTCTTTCCTTTAAAAAAATCAGCGGGATCATAAAACTCAGTTTGATGAATCACATGAATAGAACCAATCACATAATCAAAATCATATGAATCAATAAATTCATTAATCTCGTCTATATAATCTAAATCAAGACCAATCTCTACTCCTATTTTGATTTTGATTTGATCTTTATATTCTTCTTTTAGTAATTTTATTTCATGAAAATAGTTTTCTACATCTAATTCAAACGGACAATAAGGATAATGAAAATCCCTATGATCACTAAAACATATTTCCTCCAATCCTTCTTCTATAGCCTTTAAAATATGTTCTCTAGGATTTGCTTCACTATCAGCGGAAAACCATGTATGCATATGATAATCTATTTTTCTCATTCTATCACCTACCTTATTTTAACATTTTTAACCACATTACTCAAACTATATTACTTTATTTCTAGTGTATATAATTTGTTTTTTTATAAAAAATGTGTATACTTAAAAATGGTGATAGGATTGAAAGATATACATGATTTATTAAGAATAATGATTTTTATTGGTTATTTTAAAGAAGTAACATTTGATGAAATTATGAATTATACTCATATTAATCATCAAAAAATAACATATATTTTAAATCAATTAATTCAAAACAATGATTTGTCTTTATTAAAGAATAAATATACATTAACAAGAAAACCTAATCAATACCTTATTGTTGATATATTTAATCAATTTGATATTTTTAGAGATATAAAATGTGTTTACGAAGATAGAAAATGCGACATCTATGATGATTGTTCTCTTTGTTGTTTTTTTAAAGGATTAAAAGAACAATTTGATGAATATATTGATTTATATACATTAGATGACTTAATAAGAGGAACTTGTCTAACTAATAAATAAAATATGAACCTCATCATGAGGTTCATTATTCTTTTGAATAGGGAGCTAAATTTAATCTTATAAAATATCCTTGATCATGATCACAAACTGGACATCTTTCTGGCGCTTGAGTTCCCTCAAAAATAAAGCCACAATTCAAACACATCCATCTTACTGTTGTATCCTCATGATACAATTTTTGATTTTCAATATAATCTGCTACCATTTGAAAACGATCACCATGTGTTTTTTCTATTTCAGCAATATTCTTAAAATCAATTGCTACTTTCTGATAACCTTCTTGTTTTGCGATTTCACTAAAATGCTGATAAACATCTTGATATTCTTCATATTCATTATGTTTAGCACTTTTTAATACATCTAATAGATTATTATATGTTTCAACAGGATATCCTCCATCAATAACAATCGTTTCTCCACTTAATTCCTTTAAATGATTAAAAAAGATCTCTGCATGTTCTTTTTCTTGATTGGCAGTAAATTGAAATACATCTGCAATCCAATGTTGTTTTTCCTTAGTTGCAAGTCCAGCACCAAAAGTATATCTATTTCTGGCCTGTGATTCTCCAGCAAAAGCTCTCATTAAATTCTTAGCTGTTTCACTATCTTTAAAATTCATTATTTTCACCTCATTTAAAGTATATCCGTATTCCTTTTATTCATACATTAACTTTATTAAAAAACGGAAACAATAATATGTCTCCATTTTAAACTGTAACTTTTAAAGTATTCCCTTCTAAATCTGGCGTTTCATTTAAATATTTTGCAATCTCTTCTTTAACCTTTGCATTGGCAGCAACACAACTAGAAACCTTAGTTGCAGTCCCATCAACTAATGCATTCGCAAATCCTGCACATCCTGGATATCCACAACCTCCACAATTTGCGCCTGGAAGTTTTTTGGTAACAACTTGAATACGTTCATCTTCTTCTACAACTAAGAAATGATTTGAAATTCCCAGGATAAGTCCTAATATCCCTCCAATAACTGCTAAAGCAACAACAGCTTGTATCATATATTTTCCTCCTTTTGATGAACTGAATGGTGAGAACATGTAATATTAGCACAACCACTACATTCGCTCATTTCCTCACAGCCTTCTGGTTTAGGTGTTTTTTTATTCCATAAATAAGTCATAATATAAATAGTGACTAATAAAGCCATCCATAGTAATGCTGTAATCATTATACAAGACCTGCGATTCCTGCAATAGCGCATGCCATGATTCCAGCAGTAATCAAAGCAATAGGAGTTCCTTTAAAACTCTCTGGTACATTTGCAATTTCTAATCTTTCTCTAATCAAAGCAAATACATAAATAACAATTGTAAAACCAAGAGGAACAGCTATCCCTGCAACTGCTGATTCCAATAAACTATAGTTTGCAGATATATTATCTAAAGCAACACCTAATACAGCACAATTAGTTGTAATAAGAGGTAAATATACTCCCATTGCTTTATATATTTCTGGACTTGTTTTCTTTAAAAACATTTCTACAAATTGAACAAGAGAAGCAATAACTAAAATAAATGTAATTAAATCCATATATACAATATTTAGTGGAACTAATACATAATAATAAAGAAGCCATGTTACAATAGATGCAATAAAAATAACAAATGTAACTGCAAATCCCATATTCAATGCATTCTTTGGTTGTTTAGAAACACCTAAAAGAGGACAGATTGCATAAAATTTACTTAAAACAACATTATTAACAAAAGTTAATCCTATAAACATACTTACAATATTCATTATTTACTCACACCTTCCTTTTTAGATTTTCTTATTTTTAACCATTGTACAAACCCTAAAATACAACCAAGTGTAATAAACGCTCCTGCAGGTTGAGTAAATAAACTGACTGCATATTCTTCAAATAATTTTAAATCAAATATAACTTGTGAAGAATCAAAAGGATTCAATAAAGAAATACCACCTGTTCCAATTAACTCTCTAAAAAAGGAAATCACAACAACCGCAAACGTATATCCTAGCCCCATTCCAATTGCATCTAACAAGGAATCAAAAATACCATTCTTACTTGCAAATGCTTCTGCTCTTCCTAAAATAATACAATTCACTACAATTAATGGAATAAATACTCCTAAAGAATTATATAAAGCTGGAGTATAAGCATTCATCAATAACTGTACACATTTAACTAATGTTGCAATAATAACAATAAATACTGGTATTCTTATTTCATTAGGAATGATTTTTCTTAACAATGAAATAATCATATTACTCATAATAAGTACTGCAGTAACAGCCATTCCCATACCAACTGCATTTGTTAAATTAGTCGTAATCGCAAGGGATGAACACATTCCAAGCAATAAAATAAAGATAGGATTTTCTACAAATAAACCCTTTTTTAATATATCAATCTTTTTCATGTTTCTCCCTCCTATTTAAAATGAGCATTATAATGAGTTACAGCTTGATCAATCCCTTTAACAACAGCAGTAGATGAAATAGTTGCTCCACTTATTGTATCAATACTATCACCAATATTTTTTCCTACAATACTCTTTTGAAATGGTTCATCTCCTACTTGGGAACCAAAACCATTTGTTTCTGTTGAACAATCAATAACTTCATACCCTTTGTAAGTTCCATCTTTATCTAAAGCTATTAAATAAACAATAGCACCACCATACCCATTACTAGAAATCTTATAAACATATCCTCTTATCTCCCCTTGAGATTTCACTTCATAACACCCTTGAATCAAATCATAATCATCTAATCCAGTTTGTACTTCACTAAATTCTTCACCTTGATCATAAATCTTTATCAGATTCTCTTTTTCACTTGCGAGTTTCGCCTCTTGAATAATTAGATCAGTTACATTATATACAGCTGATAAAGCTGCACCAGATAAGCCAGCGATTAATGCAAGGAAAACGGTTAACTTTAATATTTTTGCCATTTCTATTTCCTCCCTATTAACCATTATCTTCTAATAGATAATCATGAGTCATATGACTCATACTGCTTGCTTCATCTTTCATTGATAAACTAATACCAAAGATGCAACCAATAGCTAACCCTAAAGCAATAATAATAGCTGTAAATTGTTTTACAATATTTTGATTAGTTCTTCCTAAAACCAACGAATCAATCAATGGTGTTAACATATTCATGATCAATATTGAAAACAATACACCTTCTGGATAATTTGCTTTTAAACGAATAATCATCGTTAAAAAACCTAGACATATTCCATAAAGGATCTTCCCTAAAGGACTTGTAGGTGAAGTAACTGGATCAGTTGCCATAAATATAGCACCAAATACAACTCCACCAATACATAAATGAGTTAGAGGATAAGTCAATGGATCTAACCCATTCATTAATGCAAATACTTCTGCAAGAATAAGGACAGTTCCTAAATAAGCAACTGGAATACGAGCATCAAAAACTTTTAGACATGCAAGAATAATACCTAAAACTAAAATGATCCAAATGCAAGTTTCTCCTAATGTTCCTCCATGATTCCCTAAAAACAAATCGAGTAAAGAATATTGAAAAGCCTGTCCTCCAAGCCAACTTGTAGAAACAAGTTGAGTAGCTGGGGTAGCTTGACTGACAACATCTACTCCATTAGATAAATAAGGTACAAGTGAGGCACCAAATGATAAATGAACAATAACTCTTCCTACTAATGCAGGATTAAAGATATTTTGTCCAAATCCACCATATACTAATTTCCCTAAAAAAATAGCGCAGAATGAACCAATGGAAACAACATATAATGGTGTTCCTATTGGTAGTGTTAATGCTAAAATAATGGCTGTTACAAGTGGAAATGAATTTTTTATTTCTTGTAAAATATTCTTCTTATGGATTTTAGCCCATAATGTTTCTGTTATTAATGCAGTTATAATTGAAACTGCATATATAAGCAAGGCTTTTATCATATATGATTGACCTTGATTCCCTTTGGTCAATATTGGACTTATCAATGTATATATAACTATCACCAATAAACCTATAGTCAAATAATTCATTATCTTTGTTGTAGAAAGTTTTTGTCTATAATTAGGTGATGTTCTTTGTAATGTAATCTTCATATAGTTCTCCTTTCTACTTCTTTTTCATTCTATTTGCGATTTGTTGACGACGCTTACCTTTACCAACCATATCTGTCACTTCTATCTTACTAGGACAAATATAAGTACACATACCACATTCAATACAACGTTCTACTTCTAATTTTTCTAATAATTCTTTATTAGCTGATTTTTCAGCTTGCATAATACGTACTGGTTGTAAGTGTGCAGGACAATGTAAAGTACATTCTCCACACTTCAAACATGGTAAAGTATGAATTTTTTCTTTTTTCATAACAGTGATTCCATTTGTATATGAACAAATCACAAATTTATCATTCATAACAGATTTCCCCATCAATGGTCCACCACCAACTACAAATCCATCACATTCTTCATCTATATAACCACCTATTTTTTCAACAATATAGTCAACAGGTGTTCCTACTGCTACTTCTACATTTTGAGGATATTTTAAACCGTTTCCTGAAAATGTAACAACTCTATGGGTAATAGCTTTTCCTTCTCTTATTCCTTTTGAAAGAGCTATTGCTGTAGAAGCATTATTGACAATGACACCAATTTCCCCTGGTAACTTATCATATTCTTTTTTAAATACAGTTTCCACAAGTACTCTTTCCCAACCCATTGGATAACGGTCAGGAACTTCTCTTGGTTCAATGTTATCATAGTTCTTTGCTTCTTCTAATAACATCTCCCATAAGTCTGGCTTATGCTCTTTGATTGCGATAATAGCTTTAGAGGCATTGGCAGCTTTGATCATATAATGTGCTCCATCAAACAGTGCTTTAATATCCCTTTTCATTGATAAATGATCACTCGTTAAAAAAGGTTCACATTCTACACCATTAATTAAAATCGTATGAATATTTTTAACCTGATTGTATTTTATATAAGTAGGGAAACCAGATCCACCTAATCCTATGAGTCCTAATTCCTTTATAGCATTAAAAACATCTTCTTGATTCATATGATCAGGTTCTAAAATATCAATTGCTTTTACAGTTTTGTTCAAATGATCATTTTCTATAACAATATGATTCTGCATTCTTTTTGATATATGCATTCTTTTTTCAAACCCTTTTACTATACCTGATACAGAAGAATATATTGGAACATACATGCTTTTTCTTGTCGCAAGTTTTTGTCCAACACATACATAATCTCCTTCCTTTACATGAATATCAAAATCAGTTGCTGCTCCTATAACTAAGGGAATATAAACTATGTCAGGAGTTTCAATTGATAGTATTGGTAAATTTTTTGTTAAATCTTTTTGTCCATTTAACTTTGCTTTACCTATTCCAGATAATAAATACATACTTCCCCCTCCGTTCCTTTTTTGATTATAACACCTTTTTTCACCGATAGAAAGCGATTACAAAAAGTAATTTTTTCACATTGAAAGTAAATTTTTCACATAAAAGAAAAAGGAGGCTGTAACGAAATAAAATATTAATACAGTCTATCAAAAAAGGACAATGTTGT
>CAJTTM010000005.1 GCA_910579135.1 uncultured Erysipelotrichales bacterium
CCTCCCGTATCAGCATTTAATTATTTACGCTGTCTACTGGGAGGTTATCATATCAGATTGAATTTGCATTTTTTATTTATTTTATTCTCTTAATCTTTTTATAGACTTTCATAACTTTAAGATTATTTAATCTTTGAATTTCTTTTTCTAAATCTTTAATTTTCTTTTCTTTTTCTATTACTTTAGTAGATAAATTTTTGTTTTGCTTTTTAAGATGATTAAACTCATCATCCTTTTTTCTTAATTCAACGAATCTACATAGATAATGATATTGTCCTTTACTAATTCTAGTACACATATCTTTTGTATCTTCCTCACTAGATACATTATCTAAATATAATAATTCTTTCACTGTTTTAAAATCATAGATACCTAAATTTGATGACATACCTAATTTTACAAATATATTATATAAATATTTATATAGTGTCATTAAATAGTTTTCATCTTTTTTATACTGCTTTTCTTCAACTTCAAATAATCTATTAACCACATTTTCAGCGTTCCATTCTGCTAAATCTAAGGCTGCTTTAGATCGTTTGATGTTGTTATAAAACAATCCTACTTTTTCATTCCATTTAAGTGTTACTGATGGAATATCTAATGCATAAGAAATGATTGCAGAATGCATTCTTATAGATATTGTTTTTTCACACTTAGAAATAATTTCTACAAGTTCTCTTGTTGTATTTGGAATGAATATCTTATTTGATGGAATATGATATTCTTTTGCAAAATACATTAATGTAATATTATCTAAGAAATTTCCATTTGTATAAAATACATAATCCAATCCTTTATCATCTAATATCTTTCTTAAATCATCAAGATATTTCATCTCATCTCCTAAATACCAAGATAGTCCATTATCCTTAAACAGACCACCTCTTACTACATTTATTCCTATAGTTTTTTAGAAGAAATCGCATCAAAATGATAAATATATTCACTCCAACATGCAGGATCACAAACACTATTAATTTCTAATGATGTATCAGCAGCATATTTGCAAAATAAACCCTCATATTCTCTTACAGATACTGCTTTAATACATTTTCTTTTTAATATATTCACTAATTTATCTTCGGTTTCACTTGTTATATCCATATTATTCACTCCCATAGAAGAGAATATTACAAGAATATGATGTTCATTAGCTATTTGAGTAATCCTATCTAAATATTGATAAAAATTCAAATAACTCAATCCAAACAGCCCTCCACCTGCAAAGAAAATCATATCAGACGAAACAAGTAAATCGTTATCAATGTTCTTTAAATTCATTCTATTAATAGTATAATCACTAATACTATGATTCTTCAAAACAATTTTTAATAAACTCTCAAAACAAATTCTTATCAGATTATCTCCATAAATTATCATCTATAAAAGAAATAATCAATATATTCATATACCCTATACCTCAATATTTATAACTAAATATCAACTACTCATTTTCATCAAAGAATTTAAATGATGAACATATACCATAAACAGGCCAATATTTGATACTATTATAATTATCTTTTTCATTAATCAATGAAATTATAACTTTAATATTATTATCATCTAAATCTTCAATAAAATTATACTCAGCAATTTTAAAATCCAGGAATACCATTAAATTATTTTCTTTTAAATAATCAATATCATTAAAGCTTACATCATCATCTTTGAATGCTAATTGAATATTTGGATTAAGTTTCTTAAAATAATTAAGAACATCTTTATTTGCTGACATAACAACAGCTCTATCTTCTAAATGATGTTTCTTTATAATATCATTTATCTTATCAATTAAAGTCAAATCCTCTTTAAAAAGATTGTGCTTTAATTCAATAAGTGGTGCAGTATTTGTATTCTCAACAATTGATAAACATTCATCTAATGTTGGAATATATAAATCTGGATACCTATTTAAATTCTTTCCAGAAATAAATCTTTTTTCTTTAATATCCTTATAATCCAAATCCTCTACAAATTGATCAAACCCTGTCATTGGTTTTAAAGAATTACTAAATAAACATATAAATTCTTTATCTTTTGTCACTTGAAGGTTTGCCTCTACATAATCAAAACCAGCATCAACTGCAAGTTGAAAAGAAACTATTGTATTTTCTGGGGCCTGACTTTTTAAACCCATATGAGCAATATTTTTAATTTTCTCACGCATAAAATCATAAACATCAATAGTTAATCTTGCTTTCTTACCAATTGCAGAAGCACTAATATCTCCACGACCTTTTTTCAAACCAGTCACATTACCTTCATCATCAATTGATATAATATCAGGATCCTCACTTTTATAAACAATCTTTTCGTTTTCTAACCCTATAATAGAAGCCTCAAACTTTTTTGTTTCTCCAATTGCTAATTGTTGATGATTTTTCAAATGGAAACTTGGCCAATATACAATTCTCATATTTATTACCTCTTTCAATTACTCTTTATCATTCTCAAAAACTTATCCATAAAACTTTCTTTAGATACACTAGGTAAAAGTCTTTTTTCAAATTTTTTATCTAATTCTAATTTCTTTCTTTCTTTACCCAAATGATTTAAATAGCTGACATATTCAGAATAATGATCACATACCTCTTCTACTTCACCATATTCTTTTAATTGTCCACCCTCAATCCACATAGCTGTGTCACAAAATTCACGAACTTGTTTTAAAGTATGAGAAATAAATATAATTGTTTTTCCCTCTTCTTTTAATTCCATCATTTTATTTATACATTTTTGAGCAAACCCTTTATCTCCTACAGATAATGCCTCATCAACAATAAGAATATCAGGATTCAAATATAAATTAATAGAAAAACCTAATCTAGATTTCATACCTGAAGAATATTTTTTAACTGATTGATACAAGAAATCACCAATCTCTGCAAAATCCATAACTCCATCAATAATCTTATCAATTTCATCTCGTTTAAGTCCTAATAAAGCACCTTTTAACTCAATATTCTCTAACCCTGTTAATTGTTGATTAAGACCAGTATTAATGGCAATTAAAGCACTGCTACCATTAACCTTCATTTCTCCCTCATCAACATCAGCGATTTCTGATAAAACAAGTGACATAGTTGACTTTCCAGATCCATTAGTACCTAATATACCTACAACTTCACCTTTTTGAATCTTAAAGTTAATATCTTTTAAAGCATAAAATCTTTTATCATTTGTATATTTCTTATCTTTAGACTTTAAAGTATAAATCTTTGAAACATGTTCAAATTCAATAGCATATTCCATTATGCCACCTCCTAAATCATATCAACAAATTTCTTTTTAAGCTTATACATCATATAACTTCCAAAAGCAAATAAAATAAATGTAATCACCCAAAAACAAACTCCACTCTTCCAATAATATAAAAAACCTCTATGAAAGAAAAAGCAATCTCTATAACCCTGTACTAAATAATAAATAGGATTAGCAGACATAATTTTATGTATAAGCGGCCATCTTTTTACATTATCAATACTCCATAAAATAGGAGTTAAATATAACAATAAACGCATAATAGCAAGTATTAATTTACGAGTATCACGAGCAATCATATTTAATACAGATGTTGTTAATGATAAACAAATTGAAAAAATAACTGCACAAAAACAATAATAAATTAATCCTAACCAATGAACAGATGGATACCATCCATAGAACATAAAAACAAATACTAATATAATCATCAAACAACCATGATTAAATAACTCTTTCATTGATACAGTAGATGGTAAAATACTAACTGGGAATTTCATCTTTGTAATAACATTTAACTTTGTAAAAACAGCATTACATCCATTTGTAATGCAAGGTGAAATAAAAAACCAAATAACCATACCACCTAACATCCAAGGCATATATGCAATACCATCTACTGCCTTTTTATTAAAAACTAAACCAAAAACAAAATAATATGTTAAAACTTGAATAAAAGGATTTGCGAAATTCCAAAAAATACCTAATTTAGAATCACGCATATCTGCAAGTAACTCATATTTTGAAATAGATTTTATTCTATATAAATTATTTATGTTTTCAGACCAAACATATTTCATACTTTTAAACATTTTTTAATCCTCCTAAAATGTCTATCAAATCATATTTATAAACTATTTCTCACCTTATACAAATCTCCTCCTTTATCATTACAACCAAGCAATATATACACTAATTCTTACAAAATAGCAATATTTTTTATTAAAGTTTCTTTTCAAATTCCATCATCTCATTAACAGTTTCACTTGTTCCTTTATAAGTTACTCCATCAACTTTAAAATTATCATTTAAAATATGTCTTACAATATATTTCTTACCATTACTTCTTTCAATAATAAAATTATATCTTAAAACCTCATCCCCATATTCAAAATAATCATTATCCATTCTTACCTTTTGAATACAATTTAAAAATTCTTTGATTTGCTCATCACTAAGCATAACCTCTTCTTCACCTGGTCTTATTTCAACTCTAATACTTTCTATATCCTCGACCTCAAAACTAAGTAAAGGATTTCGATTTATATATATACGTGTTGTTACTCCAACGATTATAGTTGCAATCACAACAAGCCCTATAACTAAAATTGTTTTTTTGTTTTTCATGAAAACCACTCCTTTATGTAAAACATTATAAATCTTTTTTATTTTTCTGTCACTAAAATTATATTAATTCTTATTTTATCACTTCTTTCCAATATAATTATGCTCATACGATTGCATAATATTATAACATTTTTGTATGGATAGTCTATGAATTTTTATGAAAACAAACGAAAAATCCCTAGAAGTAATACTTCTAGAGACTCTCAAATGAATTTTATAACAATTTTAAATATAATTCTTTTATTTCTTCAACACTTGTATCTCTTGGGTTGCCAGGACAGCAAGCATCAGCTAAAGCTGATTCACTCAAGAAATCTAAATCTTCTTTTTTAACAATTTCTTTTAAATCTGCTGGAATTCCAACGTCTTGTGATAATTGTTTAACAGCATCTACAGCTGCCTTTCTATATTCTTCTTGCGTCATATCCGTTGTATCTACACCCATAGCTTCTGCAATATCCTTATATTTCTCATCAGTATATTCAGCATTATATTCCATAACTGTTGGTAAAATAATAGCATTTGCTACACCATGAGGAGTATCATATAAAGCACCTAAAGGATGAGCCATAGAATGAACCAATCCTAAACCAACATTAGAAAATCCCATACCAGCAACATATTGACCCAAAGCCATACCTTCTCTACCTTCTGGAGTATTATCAACTGCTCCTCTTAAAGATTTTGAAATAATTTCAATTGCTTTAATATGGAACATATCACTCATTTCCCAAGCACCTTTAGTAATATATCCTTCAATTGCGTGAGTCAAAGCATCCATACCAGTCGCTGCAGTTAATCCTTTAGGCATAGTTGACATCATATCTAGATCAACAAATGCAACAACAGGTATATCATGTACATCTACACATACCATTTTTCTATCTTTTTGAGCATCAGTAATAACATAATTAATTGTAACTTCTGCTGCAGTCCCTGCAGTTGTAGGTACTGCAAAAATTGGAGTACAAGGATTTTTAGTATCTGCAACCCCCTCTAAACTTCTTACATCTGCAAATTCTGGATTTCTATCAATAATACCCACCGCTTTTGCAGTATCCATAGAAGAACCTCCACCAATCGCAATAATATAATCAGCATCAGCATTACGCAATGCTTCTACTCCATTTTGTACATTTTCAATCGTTGGATTTGGTTTGATATCAGAATAAATTTCATATGCTAATCCTGCTTCGTCTAATAAATCTGTAACTTTTTTTGTTACACCAAATTTAATTAAGTCTGGATCAGAACAAACTAACGCTTTCTTAAAACCTCTTGCTTTTGCTTCTGTAGGAATTTCATTGATTGCTCCTTTTCCATGATAACTTGTTTCATTTAACACAAATCTGTTTGCCATTTTCTTATCTCCTTTGTTTTATGATAATTTTATTTTATCATTCTTGTGAAATAAAAAACAAGTTACAAACGAAAGCGTTTGTAACATTTATAAGATAAACCTCAACCTTTCATCTTTCTAATCACAAGATAATTTTCTAGTATATTTCAATATAGGTATAGCAGCATATATAGATACAATAATTTCTGTTATTGGCATAACCACCATAAAAAAGAAGAGTTTACCAAAGGAAAGAGCACGATAAATAATCTACTCAAATAAGACCCGATGATTTGTAGAACAATCAAGCAAAATTGAGCAGTAGATTTTGTAAATATATTGGCAAATAACATTGAAACTAACATAGACAGAATTACCCACAGAACACTAAAGAAAGCAACTGAATATAATGCGTATTTTAATACTTCTCTTACCACAAAAACATAGTTGCATATGTAGGTTCATTATCATTCCTCAAATATGCAGTAAACATTTGATTAAGTAAAAACATTGGAAAGACCAATTAGATTGGTATCAACTACAGTAACCCTAGCTATAATAAATCGTCTTTAGCTCCAAATAATAATAACTATGGTTTATCAAAGAAAAGAATTAATACTCAAAACACATTATAAATATCTTTCATTTTGGACTAACAGTCCATTGATTTTTTATATCTTTTGTTTAATAATAGTTTTATAGTCATTCACCTCAAAATATATATATGATTTTTATTGTTTTATCCTAACTATAAAAAGGAGGTGAGTTTAATGTTACCCTATTCTATCTTATACTCATGTTTCTTTCTATGAAACTTAAATCTCATGTTCTCCCTGATGCTTCTTTTAAAGATTTATTAAGAATTGATAATATCTTTGCAGATATTATCAATGTCACTCTCTTTTGTGGTCATCAAGTTATCAATCCTAACTGTCTTTCCTACTTCGATACAGAGTTATCTCAAAATATCCAATACAATGATGATGTTCTATCTGTAATAAGAAGAAGTGATCTTATGAAAAGATATTCTTCTTCTCATATGAATATTCTATTTGGTATTGAAATACAAAGTGTTCCAGATAAAAATATGCCTATAAGGATTGCAGGATATACCTATCTAAGTTATGTTATTCTGGATAAAAATAAAGAGAAGAAGATACCAGTGATCATGATTGTCTTATATGTAGGAGAAAGGAAATGGAAAGAAGGAAGAAGATTAAGTGAAAGTCTAGAAGTTCCAAAAAGTTTAGAAGATGTCTTTAATGACTTTCAGGCACCCATCTATGATATAAGGGAGATAGAGAGTGAAAGATGTCAGAGTGAAGAGTTAAGAGATTTAGTTGATTTATTACAGAAGATATACAGAAAAGACTTTCAATTTAAAGAAAGAGAATACATTAAGGAAGCATGCATAGCTGCATTTTCATTAACTAGAGATCAAGAATTATTAGAAATCGCAAATAAGAAAGAAGGTAAGATCAAAATGTGTGAAGCAATAAGAGAGCTAAGATATGAAGAAAGAATGAAAGGAAAAGAAGAAGGAGAATCAAATGGAAGAGAAAAACAAAAATTAGAGATTGCAATAGAAATGAAAAAAGATAAGAGATTTAGTAATGAGGATATACAAAGATTTACTGGCTTATCTATTGAACAATTATCTATGCTTTAAAAAAGAGTTTTGTTGGGTTTCGGGTTTGTCAAGAAAAGTGTGTAAATAATTTCAATTTATTTAAAGTTAATGTTATTTCATTGAAGGATTTTATATAAGTTATTGTAAATCTATATATTTAAATTTATGTGTAGCACTGATAGGCTGAGTAAAATCTCAGCCTTTTCACATATCATTATTTATTTTAATACCCTATATATTCTTTTAAATAATCACTTATCATGAGGAGAGCCTACGGTTTAGTTTCACATTTTTTTACACTCTCTTTTTTATAAATCACAAATTCCTTTTCCTTCTCCATAAATTGAGTACCAATCTGTATTAAAATCATCTACTGCTTTCTCTATATTTGGATTTGCAAAGATTTGTTTTAATACTGCTACTGGTGCTGTTATTGCTTCTGCTCCATTATTCAATGAATCTCTTACTTGTTGTACCCCTTTAAATGATGCTGCGATTATCTTACAATCATATCCATCTGTGATAATTCTTGTCTGTAATTGATCTATAAGTTCAAATGGATCTGCTCCTAAATTCCCTATCCTATTAACATAGGGTGCTATATAGTCTGCTCCTGCTGCTAATGCCATATAGGCTTGCATTAAGTCATATACTGCTGTTGCTGTAACATTGATTCCTTCTTTCTTTAATGCTTTGATAGCCTTTACTCCTTCATATGATACTGGTACTTTAATATAAACTTGATCATCTATTTCTTCTAAAATTCTATGTGCTTCTTTAATAATTGTTTCACAATCTTTTGATATCACTTGAATGTGTAAGCTTCTTTCTTCTCCGATAATATTTCTTATTTCTCTCATATGTTCAAAGAAATTCTTTGGACTTGTTGCCTTCACTATTGAAGGATTACTTGTCACTCCTACAATTGGCATATGATCTACTGCATCTTTAATTTCTTCTAAGTTTATTGTATCAATTATAAATTCCATTTCTCTTCTCTCCTTATATTTATTCAAATGGGTAAATCATTCCCCATTGTTTTCTAATTTCTGTTAATGTCGCCATAACATCTCGAATATAATTTAAATTTTCTTCTCCACTTCGATTTAATACATAATCTTGCATATCTTTCACTTCATAATCTAATGCTTTTTCAGTTTCACCTAACTCTATTGTTTCAACACGTCCATCATTTGTATATGTTATTGTTGCTTTATCTCCTCTTGGATAATTATTTACTTCAATATATCCTAATTCTCCTGCAATAACTCCTCTTTTTGGTTGTTTTGCTCGCATAGTAAGAGCCATAACAGCCATCTGTCCTTCTGGATTTCTTAAAATAATTCCTGATGTTTCATCTACTCCTGTTTCAAAGAAATTAGCTGTTGTTAATATTGTATTAGGTTTACTTCTCATAAAATATCTTGCAAAACTTGTTGCATAAACTCCAATGTCTAATAACGCTCCTCCTGCTAATTCTTTAGAAAAGAAACGATTATTTACATCATATTCTTTACAACTCCCAAAATTCACTTGTACCATTTTAACATCACCAATAACCCCACTATCAACTATTTCTTTTAATTTTTTAAATAATGGCATATGGAATAATGTCACTCCATCACAAATGACAAGTTTTTTTTCTCTAGCAATCGTTACTGCTTCCTCTAATTGTTTATCATTAACTGTAATAGCCTTCTCACAAAATACATGTTTGCCTGCCTTTAAAGCTTGAATCAAGAATTGATAATGCGAATTATGTGGAGTTGCGATATAAACGATATCAATATTTTCATCATTAATCATATCATCAACATTACCATATGCTTTTTTCACTTTATATTTTTCAGCATACTTCTGTGCTTTTTCTAAAGATGTACTACAAACAGCATAAATTTCTCCATTAACACGATTTAGTGCATCACCCATCTCTGTCGCTATCCAACCAGTTCCTATAATACCCCAATTTAATATACTCATATTATCCCTCCTATTCTTTAATTAAATTTTTTAAACCTGCTTGATAAACAATATCATAAAAATGTTGCATTTCCTCTTTATTAAACATCTTATATTTTATATTAACACCATATTCTAAATCCACTAATTCATATTTAGATGAAGCTAATGGATTATAATTTAATAATTCATATTTTACTTCTGGATAAATATGAATTAAAAACTTTGTTATTGATGTTATATTTTCATCAGTAGCACTCATTGAAGGAATCAACGGTGTTCTAATTATAACTTTATCCTTATGTTCACTCTCTAATATATAACGAATACGCTCTTTGATTTTTTTTGATGAAACCTGAGTATATTCTTCATGTAACTTTTCATCAAAAACTTTTAAATCTATATAAATTAAATCTAAATAAGGTAATACTTTTTTTATCAAATCCATTGATGCAAACATTGTTGTTTCAATAGCAGTGTGAATCCCTTCCACCTTACACCTCTTTAATATTTCAACAAGAAATTCCCCTTGCATTAAAGGCTCTCCTCCAGAAAAAGTCACTCCTCCATTATCCCTAAAAAAGACTTTATCTTCTTTTATTTTTTCAATCAATTGTTCAACATCATATTCTTCACTATCATAGCGAATAGCTGATGCAGGACAAGCTTTGATTAAATTATCAAAATCTCCTGTATATTTCCTATTAAAATATGGTCTATCATTCTCATATCTCATTTGATTTTCTCTAGAAAACTGTTCACACCTACGACAATGAATACAACTATTCTTAAAATAAATTGGCCTTCTCTTTGGTGAAAGTCCTTCTGGATTTTGACACCATTTACATCTTAATGGACAACCTTTAAAGAAAACAGTTGTTCTTATCCCTGCACCATCATGTACTGCAAATCTTTTAATATCAAATACTAATGCTTTAGATATCTTCATAGGCAGTTCTTTCAATGATTTCATCTTGCAGTTTCCCTGCAAGTTCAACAAAGTATGCAGTATATCCAGCAACACGAATAGTTAATGATTTATGATTTTCAGGGTGGACTTTTGCATCTAATAAATCTTCTTTTCTTACAACATTAAATTGAATGTGAGGAATCTCTAAATCCACAAATGCTCTTAAGAAGTTTTCAAATTTCATCATACCTGTTGTTGTTTCAAAAAACTCTGGTAAGAATTTCATATTAAGTAATCCACCATTTGTTGTATAAGAATCTTTCATACGTGATACCGATTTTAAAACAGCTGTTGGTCCTGCCATATCTCTTCCATAAACTGGTGACATTCCACCATCTGCAAGTGGAGTTAAAGCGTTTCTCCCATCAGGAGATGCCCCCACATTTTCACCCATTGGAACATGAGCACTTACAGTATACATACCAGTATGAAATGGACCCCCACGATAGTTTGTGTATTCTTTCATTCTTTCTCTAAAATATCCAGCCCATTTTGCTCCTAGATCATCAACCCATTTTACATCATTTCCATATTTAGGGACTTTATTTAATAACATTGTTTGAACAATCTCACATCCTTTAAAATCAGATTTCAACGCTTCTAATAATTCATGTTGAGAAATCATTTTTTCATTATAAACTAACTTTTTGATTGCAGCCAATGAATCAGCTAAATTCGCAACTTGTATCATTTGAATACCAGACAAATTATATTTAGCTCCACCTTTTGTTACATCTAATCCTTTTTCTAAACAATCATCTATAACCGTAGATAAGAATGCAGTAGGCAAACAATCTTGATGTGCTTTTTCTACAACGACTTCCGCTTTCATCATTTGATCTATAAAATAATCAATTTGTTTTCTAAAAGCATCTTCTAAATCTTCAAATGTTTTATATGTTTCTATATTCCCTAAGTTTAACCCAATTTGTTCATTAGTTAATAAACACTTACCATTGTTTAGTGTTAATTCTAATGCCTTATTTAAATTAAACATTGCTGCATCAGACCAACCCAAATTATTTCCATGGGTTGTTAGTTCTACACATCCAACTATCGCATAATCTCTTGCATCTTTTTCTTCTATATTTAAATCATTGATCATTGTATTAATAATCGCTTCATCATTAAAGAATTGAGGCATTCCACTTCCCTTCGCAACAACTTTTATAGCTTCTTGCATTAATTCATGTGATGAATTTTTATTTAATCTTACAGATAAATTAGGTTGAGGTAATCCTAAATGGTATTGAGCTTTTAATAAAAGTAAAGATAAGTCGTTATAAGTATCATTTCCCTTTTCATCAACTCCACCAATCGCAATGTTAAACCCTATTGGGAATCCAGCAAAATATTTAGCACTATTTTGATTTCTTAAATAGACTATTTGATTAAATTTTAACCATAAACATTCTAATATTTCTAATGCATCTTGTTTTGATATTCTTCCTTCTTCAATATCCTTTTGATAATATGGATAAATATATTGATCAACTCTTCCTGGAGAAAACGATGAAGCATTTGACTCCATATGAAGAATAACAAATAAGAACCATAACGATTGAATAGCTTCATGGAAAGTTTCTGGAGGACGATAAGATAGATTCAAGCATATCTTTGCTACATTCTTTAAAGAAGCTTTATATTCATCTTCTACTTCATCAATCATATTCATGATATAATCATGATATCTCATCATAAAATTTTTAGCACCTTCTAAAACAAGAATAACACATTCATAAAATTCTTTTTGACTTTCATCACAACAACTTAATTTTTCTTGTGCCTTTTCTATTAAACCTTGAGGTCCTAATTTCAACCATAACGCAGAATCTGGACAGATATGTCCTTGGGCATGATCCTTTTGATTAATTTTAACCACTTTTGCAATAGCATTAATCTCATGACCATACTCTCCTTTAATAGTATCTTCTAAGGACTTCCCTTTCCAAAAAGGATAAATGTTCTCTCTAAACTCTTTAATATCCTCTTCTTTCACTAAAAATTGGTCTTGGGGACGTGTTGGTAAAGTTTCAAATTCTTCGTCAACCCATGAACATCCACTTTCAGGAAAAACCACACCATAACGAACACCTTTAGTACGATTCCCAACAATCAACTCTTCTTTTTCTACACCAATCTCAAGTTGTTCTAAAGCAGCTTTAAGTGATAGTGCTCTTTTTTTAGGAATTGATAAGTTTTCATTTTCCTGATAAACATGAGTAATAATTCTTGCTTGTTCAATAGAAGCATACCTTGGAGAACTTAACATTTTATCTTTTAAAAGCTTAATTCTCTGTGTTTCAATTAAATCTTCCATTATTAACCTCCTTTTTATTGTTTTTTATTGTTTTTCTAACTTACAACTTCATTATATACATGACTTTTATAAAAATCAAGCCAAAATCAATAAAATTCAATAATTTTTCAATAAAAAATAATAAAAAATAGAAATCATCATATGACTTCTATCCCATAATCTTTTATTTTGTTCTCTTTTTTTAAATCCAGCTTTTTTTCACATATAAATCCACTAAATTCATTTATATTAGCATAACAATAGTTTCCATCTGTTGTCGTTTTTGCATATTCAGAAACAATATAACTTTTTTTACTTGAATGAATGATTTCTTTCTTTGTTAATCCATCATTAACATCATACGTAGAAACATTACCATTATAAATATCTATTCCTACAACCCCCAAAAAAGACATATCAAATTGATAATCTTTAATTTGATCAATAGTAATCGCTCCAATAAAGCCATCTTTAGCATGATTCAGTTCTCCGCCAATAAAAATAAGTTGCGTTTGACAATCTTGGGTAAAGATTGTCATAATATCAATCATATTTGTAACTACAACAATATTAAGGTTCCTTTGGTAAATTAATTTTGCAATCTCCAAGGTAATTGTTGATATATCAAGAAATATAGTCATTCCTAGCTTAATTAAATCAACTGCTTTTTTTGCAATCTCCTTTTTTTCTAAAACCCTTACATCCTTACGATCATTAACATGAATAGTATGTAAATTAACACGTATTGGAATCGCTCCTCCATGTATTCTTTTTAATTTATTTGCTTTTTCTAAAATATTCAAATCTTTTCTAATACAATCTTCTGTAACTTGAAAATCCAAACTTAAATCTTTAACCCTTACCTGTCCTTCTAAATTTAATTTCGCAAGTATTTGATTATGTCTTTCTTGAGCCAGCATGATAACCATCCTTCCTTGTTAAACATTATGCCATTAATTTTCAAAAAATACAAGCGAGAGAATATTCATTAACCTTGATATTTTTTTTGACAAGCAGCAGTAATTAAACCCTGAAATAACGGTTGTGAACGATTTGGCCTTGAAATAAATTCTGGGTGAAATTGACAAGCCACAAAGTAAGGATGATCTTTAATTTCAATAATTTCCACCAAATCTCTTTCAGGATTAATACCAGAAATAATTAATCCATGCTCCTCTAAAATTGACTTATATTGATTATTAAATTCATATCTATGACGATGTCTTTCTTGAATCAAATTCTTTTTATATAATTGATAAACCTTTGTATCCTTTGTTAGTAAACAATCATAATTTCCTAATCTTTGAGTCCCTCCCATATCTTCTAAAGATTGATCACTCATCAAATGAATTAATGGTGTTTGACATTTTGGATTAAATTCAATAGAATTCACATCTGGTAAATGACACACATTTCTTGCAAATTCAATAGAAGCTAATTGCATACCTAAACAAATCCCTAAGAATGGAATATTATTCTCTCTAGCAAACTCAATAGCAATAATCATTCCTTCAATACCACGATTACCAAAACCTCCTGGTACTAAAATACCATCTGCATCCTCTAATACCTTTTTTACATTATCTTTTCTTATATTCTCTGCATTGACCCATTCTATCTCAACTGTACTATTTTCATAATATCCAGCATGTTTTAATGCTTCGTTAACAGAAAGATAAGCATCAGGAAGAGCAACGTATTTTCCAACCATCTTTATTTTAATATTTTTATTTAATCCCTTTACTCTGCAAATAAGTTCTTCCCATTCTTTCATATCAGCTTTAGGAGCATCTATTCTTAAATGTTCTAAAACCAGATCATCCATATGTTGATTAAGCAACATAACAGGTAATTCATATAAAACATCTACATCATAATTTGATATAACAGCTTTTGTAGGAACATTACAGAACAAAGAAATCTTTTCCTTTAATTCTTGTTCTATATGATGTTCACTTCTACAAACAATAATATCTGGTTGAATACCATAACCCCTTAATTCTTTAACACTATGTTGTGTTGGCTTTGTTTTCACTTCATGACTTGCTCCTATATAAGGAAGTAATGTTGTATGAATATATAAAGTATTATCATATCCTAAATCAAGGCGAACTTGTCTTATTGCTTCAATAAATGGCAAACTTTCAATATCCCCTACAGTTCCACCAATCTCAGTAATAACAATATCAGCACCACTACTTTTTGCAGCTGCATATATTTTATCTTTAATTTCATTTGTAATATGCGGAACGACTTGAACAGTCGCCCCTAAATAATCTCCTCTTCTTTCTTTAGAAATCACATCACTATAAATTCTACCAGTTGTTATTGAAGAATTTCTATTTAACTCTTCATCTATAAACCTTTCATAATGACCTAAGTCTAAATCAGTTTCTGCTCCATCACTAGTCACAAAAACTTCTCCATGCTGAAAAGGTGACATTGTTCCTGGATCTACATTTATATAAGGATCCAATTTTTGCATAAATACCTTTAATCCACGTTGTTTCAAAATTCTACCTAACGATGCAGCCGTCAATCCTTTACCCAAACCAGATACAACTCCACCAGTTACAAATATAAATTTAGTCATCATTTATTCTCCTTTCACTAAAAAAACAAAAAAGCCCTCGGAAAGCCGAGTGCCCTTATTTATTTTACCAAAAAATATTTATCATTTCAATTGTTTTTTATTATATTTAAGAATTGAAATAAAAATATTGTTTGTTTTTATTTTTAGGATATAATAAGGACAAGGAGGGATAAAATATGAAGACACCCCATATTTTGGTTATAGATGACGAAAAAGAAATTTGTGATCTTATTGAGATATATTTAACTCAAGAAGGTTATGAAGTTGTAAAAAGATATAATGCTTTTACAATTATTCAAGATATTGAAAGAAATGATATAGATTTAGTTATTCTTGATATGATGATGCCTGAAATAGATGGAATTCAAGCATTAGAATTTATTAGAGAAAAGTTTAATATTCCTGTTATTATTGTATCCGCAAAAAGCAATGATAATGATAAAATCGAAGGATTATTAAAAGGTGCAGATGATTATGTGTCAAAACCTTTTAATGCTATGGAATTAGTTGCGAGAGTAAAATCACAATTAAGACGTTTCCAAGTTTTTAATAAACCAGTAAATGAAGCTAAACATATTATTGAAGCCAACGATTTACGAATTGATATGCAGAAAAAATCAGTTACTGTTGATGGTTATCCAATTGCACTAACTAGAATTGAATATGAAATATTGATATTACTCGCTAAACACCCTGGTACAGTTATTTCTACCGAAGAAATCTTTGAAGACATATGGAACAAAAAGCCAGTGAATGCAAATAACACAATTATGGTACATATTAGAAAATTAAGAGAAAAAATTGAAAGGCAACCTAGAAACCCTCGTCATATTAAGACCGTTTGGGGAATTGGGTACAAATTTGAATTATGATTAATAAATTTAGACGTATGTTTGTAAGCAGTTTTAAAATGAGATTACTTGTTAATATTGTTTTAAGCTACGTTATTACTCTACTTGTTTATTCAGCTTTAACAGTTTTATTAGAAGCTATTCATTATTTACCTTTTTTAAGTGAATTCGCTTATATTATTTCTTTTATTTTATCATTAGTTGTATTTATTGTTATCTTTTTAGATTTAATGAATATTACTTTAAAATACATTGAAGATTTAAGTGAAACAATTCAAAAAGTTACTGAGGGAGATTATGATGTTTATGCTAATATTAAATATGATGATGAATTAGGTATGTTAGCTGCTAATATTAATGCTCTTGCATTGACCTTAAAGAAAAAAGAGGAAGAAAGTGCCATTCTTAAAGAGAACGAAAGATTAGCTTATGATGCAGAAAGAAATGCTGAAAATCAAAAAAATGAGTTAATCACTAATGTTGCTCATGATTTAAGAACACCACTTACAACTATTGTTGGTTATTTAGATTTGATTAGAAGAAGCAATGAATTATCTATAGATGAAATTCATAAATACTCTTCTGTTGCTTATGAAAAATCAATTCGTCTACAAACGATGATGGATGATTTATTTGAGTTTACTAAATTAGATAGTCCAAATATCGTCGTTCATATGACAACAATCAACATCTCAGAATTAATCTTACAAATTAGCGATGAATTTTATCCAGATTTTTCAGAACATCAATTAACGCCAGTTATTTCAATATCTGATCCTCAGCTTTACACAAAAGCTGATGGTCAATTAATCGCAAGAGTTTTTGACAATTTAATCTCTAATGCTGTTAAGTATGGAAAAGATGGTGGTCAAATTAAAATTGAAGTTTTAGACGATGAAGAAACAATTACAATAAAAATACGTAATTATGGAACAACTATTTCTAAAGAAGATTTACCTTATATTTTTAATAAATTCTATCGTAGTGATAGTTCCCGTTCTTCTTCAACTGGAGGAACTGGTTTAGGATTAGCTATCGCCAAAAATATTGTCACAAATATACATAAAGGTGAGATTTTTGCAACAAGCCATGACGATAGAACAACTTTTGTTGTTATGCTAAAAAGAGTACATATATAGGAGGCAATTATGATTTATACAATTACTTTTAATCCATCTTTGGATTATATTATGAAATTAAATGAATTTGATGCAGGTGAAACAAATCGTAGTGTCAGCGAAAGTATTTTCCCTGGTGGAAAAGGTTTTAATGTTTCTACCATTTTAGAAAGATTAGGTTATAAGAATACTGCTTTAGGATTTGTGGCTGGATTTACTGGAAAAGAAATTGAAAAACAATTAGAATCAAGAGGTTTCTATTGTGACTTGATTCAATTAGATGAAGGAATTTCAAGAATCAATGTTAAAATGAAAGGTGAAGTTGAAACTGAAGTCAATGCTAGTGGCCCTAATATTCCTAATGATAAGTTAGAAGAATTACTTTTAAAATTAGATTGCTTAAAAGATGAAGACACTTTAGTCTTAGCTGGAAGCATTCCCCCAACATTACCAGATGATATATATGAATCAATTATGAAAAGATTAAGTCACAAGAAAATTAGAATTATTGTTGATGCAACAAATCAATTATTGTTAAAAGTTCTTCCACTTCATCCATTTCTTATTAAGCCAAATTTAAGAGAATTGGAAGAAATCTTTAATACAACAATTCATAATCAAGAAGAATTAATTCAATATGCTAGAGAATTGCAAGGCAGAGGTGCTATCAATGTCTTAATTTCTCTTGGAAAAGATGGAGCAATCCTAATTAGCGAAGACAATCATGTCTATATGTGCCCTAGCGCCAAAGGAAAACTTATCAATTCAGTTGGAAGTGGTGATTCAATGGTAGCTGGATTCTTAGCTGGTTATTTAAAGAATAAAGATTATAAAGATGCCATTCAACTAGGAAGTGCTTGTGGTGGTGCTAATGCATTCAGTGAAGATTTAGCCAATAAAGAAATGATTGATTCTGTATATGAACAATTAGAAGTTAAAACACTTATTTAAAATTATAGCTGGTTAAACCAGCTATTTTTATATAAAAAAACAGTCCTTAGACTGTTATTTAAAAATGGTGACCTGTACGGGATTCGAACCCGTGAATGCATGCGTGAAAGGCATGTGAGTTAACCGTTTCTCCAACAGGCCAAAATAATGGCGCTTGAAGTAGGATTCGAACCTACGACCGATCGGTTAACAGCCGATTGCTCTACCACTGAGCTATTCAAGCACATTATGGAGCGGGTGATGGGAATCGAACCCACGTAGTCAGCTTGGAAGGCTGAAGTTCTACCATTGAACTACACCCGCAACATTGAGATAAATCTCTTTTTCTAACGCTTAATCATTATACACTTATTTTTTTCTTTTGTCTATAGTTTATACCTATTTTTTAAATTTTTTATCAATAAAAAAGGAAGATATATATGAAGAGGGGAGGATATCTTCCTTTTTTGCGTTACTATCGTTTTATCCCTATTTAATTTTCACTGTTTTTACTGAACTATAATCTCCATAATATTTCTTTTTTCCTACACTCTTATATGCTCTTACTTTTACATAGTAATTCTTTTTACTCTTTAACTTCTTAATCACTTTAGATACTGTTTTTGAATTAACTGTGATATATTTAAATCCTTTACTCTTACTTGTTGAATATCCAATTTGATATCCACTCGCTCCTGTGACCTTCTTATATTTCACTGTTAATTGTTTCTTTCCTGGTTTCACACTACTGATTATGACTTTTTTTGGTACAATATAGAATGTTTTTGTAATTGTTCCACTATAATTTCCTTTTCCTACTATTTTAATTGTTGCTTTTCCTGTAGCCTTATTTGTACCATAAGATATAGTATAATTTGTTTTATTCTTTAATAATGTTTTTCCATCATATACTTTAACGCTTGGTTTTATTTGTTTCCCTGTATAAGTCTTTGTCTTTGGCACTCCTTGAATACTAACCTTTGAAATTGACTTTTTCACAATTGTTGCAGTTTTATTAATATTTCCACTATAATCTCCTTTCCCTGTAATCTGGATAGAGACACGTTTTCCTGCCTGACTCTGATTTGTATAAGTATACGTATAATCTATACCTTCTTTTAATGTTCTATTGTTCAATACAACTTTTACACTAGGTTTAATATTTTTTCCTGTATAAGTCATATTTCCAATAGATACTTTTGCATTTTGTAATGATACTTTTTTTACTGTCGTTACCTCTTGTTGAACAATTGGTTTTAAAGCTTCTACAGGTTTTACTACAGAGACTTGACATTTAGCTACTTTTCCATTAGAAGTTATTGCTGAAATAGTTGCAGATCCCACATTTTTAGCTACTACCATTCCATTTTCAACTAAAGCAACATTTATATCGCTTGATTTCCAAACAATATTTTTATATGTTGTATTATTGGGTAGAATAGTTGCATTTAAAGCCTCTTTTTGACCAATATTTAAAGATAATTTATTCTTATTTAATTGAATACTTGTTGCATTAATAGAATCATTAACAGTGATTACGCATTCAGCAAATAATCCACTTTCATCACTTACAGTGATTATTGCATTACCTTTAGAGATAGCCTTAACTTGCCCATTGTTATTAACAGTTAATATTTTTTCATCACTTGATTTCCAACTTAAATTCGCATTAGCTCCAGTTGGTGTTAATTGATATGATAATTGTTGAGATTCTCCAACATACATAGAACTATTTTTAATATTTACTTGAATCTTTTGTAATGATTTTCTATTTGTATCAACAGTTAATCCTTTTAATCTAACTGAATAAGAAGTATCACCTTTATTTGTTTTTAAATCTATTGCATGATTTTTAGAAATATAGAAACTTTGATTATAATCAGTTTCATTAATAGTTTGAAAATCTCCATAATCATTACTATTATCACAATAAACATCAACTTCACTTCCATCACTACTTGTTAAAGTGACAACAATTGAATAGTTTTCTCCATGTTTTAAATATACATTTTCATTTAAATCAACTGTATAAATACCAGAATATGTTGTTTTTCCCTTAACTGGATTTGTTAGTGCTGGAGTTCCACTTTGCGGATCCGTTGTATCTGTAATATCTTTATAAATTTGGACACTATAATTAATATCTGTTGAGTCTAACCCAAAACTTATTGATTTTAATAATTCATCATTTCCGTTTTTATTCCCATTAACTTGATAAACATTCGCAACTTTATCGCCTGAGCTTATAGAAATACATCCAAGGCCTAAACCACCATCATAATGATAGTTATGATTATATGCTGAAGCATAATCAAATTCAGCACTTACAAAACCTGTTAAAGTTTTGTCCTCATAGGATATCCATATATAACCCTTGTTACCATATCCTTCACCCCAGCTATTTTTTACTAACCATGCTCCATCATTTTCTGGCTGATATTCAGTATTAAAATTATCTTTTGAGTAAGAATCATCCCAACCAACAATCGTAACAGCATGATTCGATCCACCTTCATTAGGACAATAGTAACTTGCATTATTCCTATTATAATAAAGTCTATCATTACTATAATACGCAGCACTGATTGCTCCATTTTTGTATATTTCTTGTTTTACCTCACTGTTTAATTCAGTTGATTCATCACTCAAAAAATAAGCATTCTTTAAAACAACACTATTATGATTATAAGCTAAATCATTATCTAATTCATATGCTTTTCTTTGTGTAGAAGTTAAATATGGTGCTAAACTTTCATCTGTCATCCCACTAAAACCAGATAACCAGAAACTCGCAAAATATGAATTACTTCCCAATTCCAAATAATCATTTCCCAATGTATCAATACCATCACCTTTGGTATTTCCCAAAGGATCACTTAACTGGCGTAATCGATTATTGTATAAGAAGTATACCAATTGCCCTTCTGATAAATCTATACTTGATAGTGCGCCTTTTTGTTTCATCATATAAGATTCAGCTAACGAAACATAACTAAATGCCCAACATGTTCCATAAGGATCTTGATTTTTTATAGAGGTTACATACTGACTAGCATCTGTATTATACGAAGAAGGTAATTGTGTTGCTTTATTCCTTGCATATAATACACTCTTTTTCTTTCTGGT
Organism: uncultured Erysipelotrichales bacterium; assembly: GCA_910579135.1. Taxonomy (GTDB): domain Bacteria; phylum Bacillota_I; class Bacilli_A; order Erysipelotrichales; family Coprobacillaceae; genus MGBC113645. Next base: position 21,430 of record CAJTTM010000005.1, read on the forward strand.
TTTTGGTGTATAATTAATATCTAAATATCCATAACCTTTTTCTTCTGACGCAAAAACGTTTAATGCATTCATACTTAATCCAGAAAAAAATATTGTTAAACAAATCAATATCTTTAATATTTTCATACTTATTCCTCTACCTCTCTGTGATTTCTCTGTTTTTTACTTTTAGAATTTAACATAAGTTATTTTCCAAGACAAAACTTCATAATATTGAGCTCATAATAAAAGCTCCCTTCATATTGGATATAGGAGCCACTACAATTAACTATAAAATTATAATATATGATTCTTAAAATAATAAAACTCTATTCACTACATAAACAGAGCCATCACATTAAATATAATCATATAATTTATAAATAATTGCAACTGGCTGTCATTTTAAAGACCCTATAGCTTTGCGTCACTATCTTTCAATAGTTTTGCTAATTTAATTTACACATACATAATAACACTATTTTTTATAAATGCAATACTTTTTTCATCTTCCCTCTTAAATTCTTCAAAATTTTCGATCATAAAACTAAATTCAACTTTACATTTTATTGTATACAGATCATATTTATTTAATTTTCACTGTTTTTACTGAACTATAATCTCCATAATATTTCTTTTTTCCTACACTCTTATATGCTCTTACTTTTACATAGTAATTCTTTTTACTCTTTAACTTCTTAATCACTTTAGATACTGTTTTTGAATTAACTGTGATATATTTAAATCCTTTACTCTTACTTGTTGAATATCCAATTTGATATCCACTCGCTCCTGTGACCTTCTTATATTTCACTGTTAATTGTTTCTTTCCTGGTTTCACACTACTGATTATGACTTTTTTTGGTACAATATAGAATGTTTTTGTAATTGTTCCACTATAATTTCCTTTTCCTACTATTTTAATTGTTGCTTTTCCTGTAGCCTTATTTGTACCATAAGATATAGTATAATTTGTTTTATTCTTTAATAATGTTTTTCCATCATATACTTTAACGCTTGGTTTTATTTGTTTCCCTGTATAAGTCTTTGTCTTTGGCACTCCTTGAATACTAACCTTTGAAATTGACTTTTTCACAATTGTTGCAGTTTTTATAGATGGCTCTTTATTTCTCAAGGAATCTATGACTTTTATATCACACATCGCCTTTTTTCCATTAGAAGTACAAACTGTAATAGTTGCAGTCCCAATAGCTTTGGCTGTTATAATCCCGTTTTTTACAGCAACAACCTTCTCATCACTTGTGCTCCATATCACATTTTTATTTGTTGCATTACTTGGAAAAATCGTTGCATTCAAAGTTTCTTTTTCACCAATATTCAAAGATAAATTATTCTTATTTAATTGAATAATTGTAGCATCAACAATATCATTAACAGTAATAGAGCATTGAGAGAACAATCCACTTCTATCAGCCACTGTAACAGTTGCCACTCCTTTAGAAATTGCAGTTATTTCTCCTTTATTATTAACAGTTAAAACGTTTTTATTGTTTGATTTCCAAGTTAATTGATTTTGTGCATCACTAGGTGTAAGAGCATATGTTAGTTTTTCTTTTTCGCCAACATTCATAGTTATATTCTTTTTGTTTAATCGTATATTTTTTAATGATTTTCGATCCACATCAACAGTTAACCCTTTGATTCTTACAGAAAACGATTCACTATTACTATTCTTTTTTAGATCTTGAGCATAATTACCAGAAATATAGAAACTTTGATCATAACCCGTTTTATTAAAAGTTTGAAAACCACTATAATCCGCATCATTATCACAATAAACCTTAATTTTATTCCCTTTACTATTTGTAAATGTAATAACAATTGAATAATACTCACCTTGTTTTAAACGAACATCCTCATTTAAATCTACTGTATAAATACCAGCATAAGTTGTTCTTCCCCTAACTGGCTCAGAAAGCGCTGGTGTTCCACTTTGTGGATTTGACTTGTTTGTAATATCTTTATATATTTGAATACTATAATTTATATCTGTAGAACCCAAACCAAAACTAACAGCCTTTAATATTTCATCTCCACCATTCTCATTTCCATTTACTTGATAAACATTTGCCACTTTATTTCCTGAATAAATAGAAAGACTTCCAAGGCCTAACCCTCCATCATAATGATAATTATGATCATAAACAGAAGCATTATCAAATTCAGCACTTATAAAATCAGTTAAACTTTTATCCTCATAAGATATCCAAATAAAACCATTTTTTCCATAATTCTTTCCCCAACTATTTTTTACAAGCCATGCCCCATCTTTTTTAGGTGGATTAGTTTTATTAAAATTAGTTTTTGAATAAGAATCATCCCAACCGACAATAGTTATCGCATGATTAGTAGTATGTTCTTGAAAACAATAATAACTTGCTGTTAACTTATTATAATACATGCTATCTTTACTATAATAAGCAGCACCAATCGCCCCATTTTTATATATAATATTTTTTACTTCATCTTGTAATGTTGATGATTCATCACTTAAAAAATAGGCATTCTTTAAAACAATTCTATTATGGTTATAAGCCATGTCATCACTTAGCTTATATGTCTTTCTTTCATCTGCTCCTACATAAGGTGCCATACTTTCACTTGTAATTCCACAAAATCCAGATAACCATAAACTTGTAAAATATGAATTTCCTCCTAAATCCCAATAATCATTTCCAAGTGTATTGACTCCATCACCCTTGGTGTTTTTTAAAGGATCATTCAAGGAACGGGATTTATTATTGTATAGAAAATATGCTAACTGTGCTTCAGATAAGTCAATATCAGACAAAGCTCCTTTTTGTTTCATCATATAAGATTCAGCCAATGCAATATAGCTAAATGCCCAACATGTTCCATATGGGTTCTGATTTTTTATGGAGCTTACATATTGTGTTCCTTTTGCGTTATATGAGGAGGGTAACTGTGTAGCATAGTTGATTGAACATGAAGAGTTTATATTTCTTGGTTCTGGTGTGTAATTAATATCTAAATATCCATATTTTTTCTCTTCTAACGCAGAAACACTTGATATATTGATATTTAAACCAGCCAATAACATTACCAAACAAATTAATACCTTTATTTTTTTCATATCTATTTTTCTACCTCTCTATTATTGATTTATTTGCGAAAACAATTATTATTGTAAATTTATTTAAGCTTTTAAAATCTAGGAGGTTTAAAATTACAACCTTATCTTGCTACAATTTATTTAGTTTTTGATATATTAAGCAACATAAAACTTTATATCACTAGATATACTTCCATAATAAAAGCTCCCTTCACTATAATAGGAGCCATTTTTGCCAACTATAAAATTATATATAATCATAATAAAAACTCTATTTATCCTATAAACAGAGCCATCATCATTAAATATAATCATATCACTTATAAATAATTGCAACTGGCTGTCATTTTAAAGACCCTATAGCTTTGCGTCCCTATCTTTCAATAGGTTTGCTAATTTAATTTACACGTATATAATAACATTATTTTTTATAAACGCAATACTTTTTTGAATTTTTTTCTCATATCTTACCAAAAATGCAATATACCCAAAATATATTTGAATCGTACAATGAAATGAATTATACTTATTATAAGGAGGAATCAATTATGAAAAAAATATTAATTTCTATATTGACTGTTTTTTCTCTGTTAGTAACACCTTCCTTAACTTTGCCACAAAGTCAAAACATTATAAATATAGAAGCAAAAGCTATTAAAATCAACAAAAAATCTGTAACATTAAAGAAAGGGAAAACTGTTCAACTTAAAATATCTGGAACCAAAAAGAAAGTTGTATGGAAATCATCCAACAGAAAAGTAGCCTCTGTTAATAGTAAAGGAAAAGTTACTGCTAAGGGGAAAGGCACTTGTACTATTAGTGCAAAAGTACAAGGAAAAATTTTGAAATGTAAGATTACCGTTAAAACAACAAAGAATATTGGTACAAAAGTTTATATCACTAGAACAGGATATAAATACCATAGAAGTGGGTGTCGATATTTAAGCAGAAGTAAAATAGCAACTTCTAAAAGCAACGCTATAAAACAAGGATATACAGCTTGTAAAGTATGTAGACCGTAAATATAAAAACAATAATAAAAAAAGCATATTCATTTTAAATAGATATTCATATTTTCATGGGGACAAACCCCTGACTCCACATTTTAGTGGAGTCTCCTTTTTATATACTCTAAATATTACAAAATTACACTTAGCATCCAACTTTTTATAAAGAACAAGACTTTACATGTTATTTAGTTCTTATTAAAATATCAATTTATATCTCTAACACCTTGACATTGTATCCTATTTTTGCATGTTATTTACAGGTATCCGAGTAATACGCTTGTTTCTTTATAAATTGCTTTTATATCAAACATACTATCTATTTTTTAATACCTCCTCATATGATTCATTTTTTATTTTGATTTATCTAGTATCTACTAAGATATCTAATGCTTCTTCAACTTTCATACCATACTTCAGATAAAAAATATTTTTAAATTTCTTTGTGTGTTCATTTGTAAGTTCATTGTTTTTCACACGAACCAGTTCATCAACTTCTAAATAAGAATATGCATACTTAATAAATTCAGTTGCGATTTCTTCATTTTCGATTATAAAATGCAGAAGAATTCTAATCGACTTACTTGCACTCTTCTGTCCAATTTGACTTTTTATCCAATTAAAATAGTCAAATTCTAAATCGCTAAAGTATACGTTAATTTTTAACTTAGACATTTTGTCCATTTTTTATCATACTTTTTTAAAAACAAAAAAAGATTACAAGTCTTTGTTTCTCGTAACCTCTTATCATTTATTTTATTCTATGTATTTTAAAACTTCATAAAATATGTTCAATTCGCTAAAAAATATATGGTGCCCGAGTGACGCTCGAGACGAACTTTTGTACATTGCTTAGAATAAATAAACAAGTGAGACACGAGAAACCAGTTGCTACTCCACTTATTTTCTTTATCTAAAGCTATTATAATGCTTTTTAATAAGTTTGTCTATATTTTTACCTTACTTTTTTAAAATTACCTTACTTTTTCCTTTGTTTCAACGCTCACAACCATATTTAATGAAGTATGTACAATAACATTTATTACATTATCTTGAATAAAAAGTCCTCTTTGTTTATCATTCATTATATTCCAATCTATTTCATGATTTTCATATATCTTTAAGCCCTGAAGCAATTCTTCACGTTCTTTTTCTAGTTTATACATAATACCTGTAAAACTAACAACATCTATTATATTATTAACGAAACTATTATTTGTATTTTCAATCTTTTTATTTATTCTTCTAATTTGTCCCATAACTTTTCTTTTGTTTTTTTCTATATCTTGTTTCTTTGTTAAATAAATAATATCTACTAATACTTGATTCAATAATTTATCTTGATTAATTCTTTGACCACAATTTTTACATTTATAGTAATAGTATATTTTCTTTCTTTTATGTGTTGATTGTTGGACACATAAACTTCCACATGTGCACCTTACCTTATTTTTAAAATAATACTTATCAGACGACTCATTTGGTCTTCTTCTCAACATTGCTTCCCTTGCCATTAACAACCTATCTTTATCTACAATTTTAGGGATAACATTATCATATACAATATCTTTGAACACAACTTCTCCACAAATAGTATTTTTAAATAAATATTTTCTTATTTTTTCATAACCTAAATCTATGTGGTATTCATCATTAATATTTTCAACAATTCTTGCTAATGAAATGCCTTCTATGAGACAATCAACAATCTTCCTTATAATTGTTGCCTCTTCCATATTGATAGTAATTCTTTTTTCTTTATCTTTATTATAACCATATGGACAATTTGCAAATGGGTACAAACCTTGATCAAGTATTTCAAATGTTGATATCTCTGTTCTTTCTTTTACTTGATCTCTTTCAAATTGTGCAAGCACTGCCAATAGCCCTACAACTACTCTACCAGTTGCACTTTTAATATCTAAATTATCTACTATTGAAATCAAATGACAATTATGTTCAATTAGAAATTCAATTAAGTAATATATATCTAAAACATTTCTACTTAGTCTATCTAACTTATTGATAATAATAGTATCAATTTCTCCATTCTCAACATCTTTTAACAACTGTTGTAAATTTTTCCTTTTTAGATTCTTTGCACTTTTTCCTTCATCTATATATAACTTAATTGATTCAACTTCTATTTCAAATAATTCTACATATGATTTACCTTTTCTAACTTGAGCATCTATACTATAACCCTCTCTCGCCTGTTCGTTGGTTGAGACCCTTGCATATATAGCTACTCTTCTTTTATTATTGGGATTTTTAATTTCATTCTTCGTTTTTCGAATTCTCATTGAACCTCCATTTCTGGAGTAGCAACTAATACAATTATCATATATTAGTATTCACTTTGGAACGAAAAACAAAAACAATGTAATAATTTGTATCTAAATTAGCAGAAAAACAAATTATATGTAGCGATTTTTATAAAAAACATCCCACTTAAAAACTCATCTTGATATAAGATGAGCTTACATTTTTTTATTTACAAATATACAACAATAACTTCTTTTATTTAACCAATTTCTTTAAATCGTCTTCATTTATTTTTTCTAAAGCATCGTGGACAGCCTTCATACTACTTAATAAGTCTATATTATTATTAAAATTATTTATATAGTCCATTAATTCATTTATTTTATTTGTTTTTCTCTTTATTTCTTTATACAAGTTTTCTATCCATCCATACTTCTCTTTATCTTCTAACATAGATTTTAAAATTGTATTACAATTTAAAAAATATTTTTCAAACTTTGTATATATATTATAATTATGAAATCCTGGCAAAAATATTGTATTATCATCAAACATGATTGATTGTTTGTTGTTTAAATTAAAAATATTTAATATTTCAAATAATCTATTTTTATCATATATATTCATATTCGTTTTATGGATTTCTTCAGTCCATTTAAAAACTCTTATAACAAATGCAATTCTTGTAAGTGTAAAACAAGAAAAAAATATTTCTCCCCCTTGATAACTGTCTTCTATAGCGTTGATATAGTCCTGACAGCTTAAACCTAATACATTTATAGAAAAAATATCAGAATAACACTCTCTAAGAATCCTTTCCATGTTTAAGTTCATCCAGTAAACAGAGTATTTATCATTAGGATTTAAAAAATTATTAAATTGTCTTTCCATACTCAAATATACATCTTCTTTTGTATATGTACTATTATCTTTTAGTGTTATATTATTTAAAATAACGTTTTTATTTTCTTCAAGGAACAATACAATATTTGATCTAATTAATTCTTCACACTCTTTCAAATAATACTTATGCTTAGATTTACTAGAATTAATTTTAGAAATAACATCAGTTTTAATATTTTTTATAAATAGCGAAATTATTTTTTTCATATCATTAGAAAACACATCACCCGCACCTATTCCTTCTAAAGATATTAAATCAATATATATTATATAGGTTAAAGATTGTATTAAACACAAAACTCTATCCTTCCTACATCTAAGATTACTATCTGGAATAAAATGACCCACTTCATGAGTTAATATTACCAAAGATGTCTCTATATCAAAAAGAGAAGACACAGGCATATGAACAGAGAGAAGGCGATGATCATAATCATCTCTTTCTGGTGTAAAAGATTTAACATCCACTATACTATGAAGTATAGGGGTAATTAAAAATTCATAGCGTATTTTATCGTCATAAAAAGTATTTCTTAATTTTCTTATGAAATTAGAATAAAAAGTAATAAGTCTTGCAGGAGTATAATAAAGTACTGGGACAGTATAAAAAGAATGTTGCGAATCTATACCTGTTCCTAATAGAGTTGTTATAGAACGATGAATTTCTTCTAGAGCTTCATATGTATTTTCATATGATACACTTTTTTCAAACTGTAATTGTACAGCACATTCATACAAAGCTGGCAATATCATCTGGATTAGATATCTACTATTTATATCATATACATTAATATCCTTTAATAAATAAGAAATTTTTAAAAAAACATTAACACATTCAATAATTTCTTTATTGCTATTTTTTGAAACAAACGAAGATTTAGCAGGTTCATTATTATATATATCTCTAAGAAGAATTTCTTTATTACATAACAAATCAATATTTTTTTTATAATTTTGTTGTATTTTTGATAATTCTATTGTTGTGTTTGAAGAATTAACATTTAAATCTGGTATTTCACTTAGCGATAGTGACGAATGAGAAAATTTAACTGCATCACATAAATTAGAATTTTCTCTGTCCAATATTTCTTTGTTATAAAACAATCCAAAAAATAGTTGTGAGGATATACCAAAAATCCCTATAGAGTAATCACTATTCCCTAGAAAATAGTTTTCCTGATATTTTAAATCTGCACCTTTTAGTTTAGATATTAATATATTTTTTAAACTATCAAATTTGTTTTTACTTCTTATTTTAAAATTTAACATTACATTTATTTGTTCAAGTTCTATTTTTTTTAAATCTATATTTTGATCCATCGATAAAATCGTATAACAAAGATTCCAAGGTTCGTTATCTGCTATAGAACTAATATAAGAAATTCCATCTATTAATTTATTACATCTTAAAATCAATATATAAGAATGTTTATCAAATGTTTTTAATAGCATGTATTTAGATCCATTTAATTTGTTATGAATTTCCTTTATATTATCACATACTTCTTGAATATCTATAAAAGTTATAAATTGATATATATATTCTTTTTGAAATTCATCAAGTTCTTTTTTATTTACACTTCCATATGCATAAAATATTTGTTTATGACTATCAATTTGATTTTTAATTTCCAATAAATAGTCATTCGCTATTTCATTCATATTTGTGTAATCTTGAGATCTCTTTATTTCTAAAAAAAGTCCATCAAACTGCCCAAAAGCTTTATAATCTCCATATTTTTTTTTATTAGAATAATACAAATCGTTTATTTTATTTAAAATAATTTTAACAATAATATCTTCATTTTCCATAACTAATCTCCTTAAAACTGCGATATTTTATATCTAAGATACTCTCCCATTGTCATATTTAATAATTTATCTGTTCCATATTTAATATCTTCATAATTAAATAATAACGATAAATTAAATTTACCTACATCCATTTCAGTTAACTCAGTTCCACCATCATATATTTTTATTTTATTTGAATATTCATCACTTTTGTTTTCAACTATTTTATACATAAACTTATTTATGTTATCAAATTTGTAGCCTATATCATCTATTACAAATAAGGTCGTCAAATCCATAATTTTTTCTTTAAGATTACATATAAAATCACTCATTTGCCTATTAATACATATTATACTTTTTTTGGAATTACAACTCTTATTTTGAGATAATTTTTCCTCATCATATAAAATTGAATTAAATGATTTTATATCTATAATTTGTAACGCAAGTAAACAATACACACAATAAAGAATATATTTTATAGCTCTTGCATCTGTTAAAAAAATATTTTTTTCCATAAAAGTATTAAATCTCTTTATTAGTGTTTCAATCTCATGTAAAGAAAGATGATATTCGTTATGCAATTTTGTTATATATTCTTTATTAGCACTATAAAACTGTTTATAATACTTTAAATCTTCTTCCTTCTTATTTAATAAATCCTCAATAAATTCATCTTTTGGCTTTAAATATAGTTTATGAACATTATGAAATATATTACTATAATAATAACTTAAACTAATATTCATTCCATAGTTAGCTTCAGATAATTCTAAAAAATATTCATTATCTACCATAAACACAAAAGGTATCTTTTTATCAATAAAAAGATATTTAATTTTATCAATAAATGAAACAAGAAATTGTGGATTACATTTATCCAAATTATCTACAATAAATATAGCATTATTTTTAACTAGTATTTCTTTGAAACTTTCTAAGCTATCATTAAAATTTTGTATTTTCTTTCGAGAAAAATTCTTTTTATATGAAACCTTTGTTTGTCCATTCAAATCTTTTATTAAATCAATTGTTTTTTCAGCTGCTATCATGCTATCTTTATCCTTCAACACGCCTTTAGCAATTTGTATCAAACCCTTTTTTACTACTTTCATCAATTCCTTATCACTTGTATTAATTTCCAAAATACCATTTTTAAATTGCATGGCAACAGCATTATATACTATATTCAAAACATTCTCTAAAGAAAGATCATAATCTTGATTGTTCATTGAAATATATATGCAAAGCTTTCTACTTATTTTCTCATAAAAAGAAGATATCATTTTTTGCTCTGTAAGTCTAAAGGAGCTTACCAATACACTTTTTACTTGATCAAGTTTTCCTATTTTACATTTTGTAATATCATCGTTAATTTTATTAAGCCCTTCCTCAATTTTTTTAACATCGTTTTCAAGGCTATTCCTCAATTCATTGACATTGTTTTCAAGTTTTATCCTCAATTCATTGACATCATTTGCAAGTTCTATCTTTGATTTATCAACATCATTTTCAACCTCACTAAGCTTAACATGTTCAAAAAAAACTGTATTCATTTTATTAAGTATATTTATTATTTCATCAAAATCATCTATTTTAATTAATTCACAGTTTCTAATAATAACATCAATATTTTCTCTAATTGTACCAATTTCTACATTCTTAAATTTGTTAACTCTATCTTCAAGCTCTCTTACTTTATTATCTTTAAGTTTACTCATAAAACAATCAATCATCTTTTCATTTATATTTATTAAAGCTTTATCTAAAATGTTTTTTTTCACCCCTTCAAGTTTTTTTAGAAACTCATTAACATTTTCATTAAATTTATATATCCTATTTTCACTATACTGTTTTGTAACGTCTTCAATAATTTTATTGTAACGTTTTTTTATTTTTTTATCTGTTGATAAAAAGTTAATGTTGTAAATCAAATATAAAAAATGAGCAACAAACGTTTTCCCGCTTCCATGAGTGGCATCTATTGCAATTGTAATAAAATCACTATCCTCTTTGTTCAAAATATCAGCTTCGATCAATTTCATTGCAAATAAAATTGTATCATAATTATAATAATGTAATTTGTTTTTTATCCAATTACAAGCCTCATCTAAACTCAATTCTGTTTCTATTTTTTTTGACATTTTCATCAACCTTTACATTTTTCATTATTCTTTTTTTATAAAATATAAGATTTTTTATCTTATTCTAATAACATTCTCAAAAAAAGCACATATTATAATTGTATCTTTAATAATTCTACTACTTTTTCCTAATTTTTCCAACTTTTTCTTGCGTATTATTTAGTTATTTACAATTAATATGTAACATTTTACATATATATCATTTTGACTTTACAACTATAACTTAACATGATATAATTTATATGCTATATTTTGTCTTTTCAAGATATAGTAATACATTTCAAAAATTATTATACAATTATTTTTGAAATATATTAGGAGGTATTGTATGGCATACTATACAAAAGTAGCTTTTGAACAAAAATTAATAACACCACAACCTAAGATTATTGAAAGTACTTTTCTATCAATCAATGATATTAAAAGTTGCTTTTTAAATCCTGATGATTGTATCCCTGATAATCAAGATGATTTCAAGGACGTCAAAATCACCAAAAATATATATGATGATTTTTTTGGTGAATTAGAAGAACTTGACAGTTTGTTATTAGATTAGTTAAAAGACAAGAAATTTTTTTCTTGCTTTTTTATTATCTACTAAAGAAGAGTTCACCTTTATAGGTGAACTCTTCTATTGGTTTCTCATGTCTTTCGACATAGTCATTATAGCACAAATAATTATAGATTTAAATCATTATTTTAAATAATTTTATATATTCTTATACAAAACAACAAAACATAAGAACCATATTATTGAATTATTAAGTATAAATGTTATAATAATCATATCATGTATTAAAAATATAAAAATAATGACTAGGAGGTTTTAAAATTGGACGATGTAAATGTGGGTCCTAAGTTGAGAAATTTTGCTTTTTTGGGAAGTAAGGAAACTTTTATGGAGAAACTGAAGGTTTTATCTCAATTAGCTGAAAAAGAAAATTGGACAAGTAGAGAAAGTGATTATAATTATGATATCTTATATAGATATATAATGCATACTTTCGATAGAATTGACTTTGAAAATAAAATTATTTTTACAAATAATCAGGAAAATGCATGTTTTAATACTGGACTTCTTACAGAAATGGGAGAAGATATTGTAGCCCTATTTTCTAAAAATAGAAATACTGACAAATCTGAAAAATGGTTTTTAAATGGTTTCTATTGTTTATCAGATAGAAAAATTGTTGAAAAGTTTTGTGAAGAACCAGCAGTTGCTGAATATTTTGATAAACCCGAAATGATGTATTTTAATCCTAATTATAAAATTATTGTAAATGCAAATCATATTTTAAAAGATAATACATCAAGATTCCCTCAAGAATTGACTAATAAAGGATTAAGACATTTAAATATGATTTTTAATGGTGCATTGGAATTAACAAAGAAGAAAATAAAGAGGAATTATAGATTGGTTGTTCCTCAATATTATGGTGGAACAATTACATATTTACTTCCTTTAGAATTGGATGATTTTAAATGTGCATTAGCGATTGAATTGCTAGATAACAAACAATATAGAGCTAATACAATTCTAACATTAGATATGGCTTATTCAAATGCTAGATTGTTAATGAAACCAGAATCAGATTGGTTGAATATAGATTTTAGTGAAGAAAGCAAAAAGCGAGAATAATCTCGCTTTTTTAATAGATCATATAAAATTTCATTTTTAATAATAACATTACTCAAAAAGTTTCATAAAAAAATTTGGCTTAAACAAAAAATATAATTTAGGAAGATTCCATTAAAAAAATAACTTTTTTGAAAGATAAGTATCTTTCACCTATATTATACCTATATTTTAATAAAATACAACTCTTTTTATTGTTAAGTGTAATAAACTTTAAAAATTTTTTTAAAATTATAATAAAATCATATAATCTTAGTATTCTATCGAAACTCTAATACCCTGTCCTTTAGGAATAACATTAGTAACTAACTTCTTTTCTAAAAGATAGTCAGCTGCTTTAATAATTTTTTTCCAAGACTTATCCTCGTATCTAAATCCATTTGATTTTAAAACATCTTTCATAAAATAAGTATCCCCAGAAACAACAATCTTTGCAGCTATATTGATGGTCATTTTATTCTCATTAACAACTTCCACTTTTACTCTGTTATCTAATTTTTGGATGTCTCCCAGTTGTCTAGATATATCAGCGTTATTGACAATAAGGTACCAACATTTCCCAATATTGCTATACTTAAATTTTCTTTGACTTAATTCTTTTCTTAACTTATACGAATTATAAACTTCTATCTTACATTTTTCTGAAGGTTTCTTGTCTTGCCAATAATTCTCTAAGACATCTCGTATTCTTTTAATGTTCTTATAGTCATTTGATGTAATAAGAACATTATAATCAAGAAAGCCATAATTCAATGCAAAATGAAGAATACTTATATATAAATCAACAAATTCCTTTTTATTATTTGTAAATCCTCTATTGCAGAAATCAATATGATGTGCTAATCCTATAATTAATGAGTTCACAATCTCAGTCTCACATCTAAATAGATTATAAATAGTAATCTCCCTTTCCTTATAATTCTCATTAATTTTTGTTTCTTTTCTCGAAAGAGTAATTTTATACTTCTTATAACTATTTAAAGTATCAACATTTTTACTAGAATATAATTTTGAAATGATTCCATCTAAATAGATTTTTAACTCTTTATCCATACACTACCTCCTACCACCTATTTTATTGTACATGTTGAGATCGATACCCTTCTTGTTGAGCACGTCTTTGTACACTATCAATCATAGCTTTCATCTTTAGTTCCGAAAAATGCGATTGTTCTAAACTCGAACTTAATTCCTTTCCCATACCTGCAATAAGATTACTTGCTCTCTGTCTAATATTTCTATTTGAAATTCCCTTTAATCTTTGTGTTCGATACTTCCTAAATTGATCTCCTTCTTCTAAGTCTTCAAACATTTGTTCATATGTCTCAACATCTTTTCTATAGTTCTTGATTGTTGAAAGTATCATATTTCCTAACCGACTATCAATTGTATTCATTCTTTTTTCTCTAAACTTTAATTTCATATCATCTTCTTTTGAACCACCATAAAGAATAGTATATGCTTCCATTTCTTTATCAAGTTGATTTTCAAACTCATCCATTAATAATCTAACATCACTTCTATTCTTTACAAGTTCTATAATTTCTTCTATTTGTTTCTTGTAAGGAGCAATATTTGCTGAATTAAACTTTAAGCTCCCAGTTTTAGGAATTATCTTTTCTAAATCTTTAAGTTTACTTGTTATCAATCTGTTTTCTTTAAAATAATCCTTATTGTTATTCTCTGTAGCAAGTATAAACCCCTGTGATGAAGTACTTAAACCTAAATCATTAAACTTATTAAATATCCTGTTTTTTAATTCTTCTCTATCTGTATATAATTCAGTATTTAATTTCATGAGTCTTGCAACATTACTTTTAACTTTAGTTAATCTATTCTCACTGATTATATATTTCTTCTTCTTTGGTATTTTCTCATAAAAATGAAAATGAACATGAGGCTGTGAAGTGTTTGTATGATAAAATGCAAACCACTCTACATTGTCAGGTTCAAATCCCATTGCTATGATATTTTTTTTCATTGTCTTTTTAATAAGGTCTCTCATCTTATTAGGATCTTTAATATCCTGTTCTACTGCAAAATCATCATGAAATGAAAATACTCCTCTATAAATGATTTTAGGTTTATATTGTTTCATTTTTTTAAAATAGTCTTCTCTCGTAACCGTTCCCTTATCATTAAATCCACCTGTAGATCCTATACGATAATTATAGTAATCAAATGCGTCCTCAGTATCACATATAGTTTTATCACACGCTTCATCTCTTTCATAATATTCATACATATCTGTGGTATTGACCTGCTGCAAATTTTGATTAGAAGGAATATTTTTATAATATTCAGTTGCTCTATACTGCAAGTTAAAAAATATTTCTGATGCCATTTTAATTACCTAAGAACTCTGATAAAACTGTTGAGTCCATATCTTTAGAATCTTGAGCAACTGGTTGAGCACTTCCTGTTTCAGTTATATCAATACTGTTCATAAAATCTTGAAATTCCTGTGTTAAAAGGTATTGTTTAATATCTTCTCTTGTCAATGTATAATTTGATTGTTCAATTTTACCCATTATATGTTCTTTTACCTTGCTACCTACATTTGAATCCATAGACCAGTACCAATACATTTCTTTCTGTTTTGGACTGTCGTTTGATAACCCCATTCCTCCTCGAAGATGTTGAGTTGGAAAAACAGGTTTACCTGTTAATTCACTTTCTGTAATAACAATCCATCTTGGAATTGCATATAGTATTTCTCTATCAGTATTAGGTATTTCAACATACTCTTTAGGATTATCCATTTCTTTATAAAATGCTTCATATTGACTTATATCAGGAAGATTTACCTTTGCAGGATGTTCATATGTTTTTGTAAGGATAATCCCCTTACCACTTCTTAAATCAGATGATAACAGCTCATTAGCGTCCATAAGCCTTCTTTTTTGTTGGTTATGTTGAACACTCCCTCCACTAGGACTTGCATTCTGAGAAAACTGCCCTGTCTGAGAATTTACCCAAATTGTTTCTTCACCAATACGCTTAGAGATTTCCTCACATGTATCATAGTCACCTGATGAAATAAAGAACTTTGTAATCGTATTATCAACAATTGTTTTCTTTCCAGCTTCTTCATATAATTTTTGTAATTGAGCATAGCTTTGAATAAACAAATGATAAAGAATACCTCTACCTAAAGAAACAGTAAGTTTCTTATCTAAATCTTTGATAACTGCCATATTTCCTGCCTCATCAAAGATATTATGTATTCTTTTGTTAATTGTACCACCATTTTTGTTTGCCATCTCAACAAATTCCTGATAGCTTTGGTCATATATAATAGAAGCAATTTTATCATATGTAGATTTCTCATCAGGATTCACAATAAACAGTGCTATTTTTTCTTCTGCAAAATCTTTAAATTGAAAATCTGATTTCCCAATAACTCTATTTAATTTTCGACTTGAAAATAATTGTAAAGTTGATAATGTTGATGTCATGAATGAACCTCTCGTTTTTTCTGGAGAATTTCTAATAGGAGCAAAAGCTGTTCTTGCGACATTGTCCTCTTCTAAATATTCCATGTATGCTGTTAGTTCCATCTTTCTATGTTTTGTATCACCATTAAATGAATTTTCATTTCCTCTTACAGCTAGTGTCTGATAAACAGAATAGAAATTTTTCTTATTATCAGGAATGTTAGCTTGCCCTACTGCTAGTAGTATTGATTTTGTCATAGCCTTCTGACCATCAATCCAAATCTTCTCTCCAGCCCCGTTATCAACAACTAAAGTCTCAACTAAATCTTGAGCTGCTTGATCTGCCTCATCAATATCATTCTCCTTGAAAAAATTAATAACTCTATCCATTGGATTCTTACAGTCACTATACTGTAAAAATCTAAAGTCAAGGCATAACACTTTATAGCCAAGAGAAGTTAAATGTCTCTTAAACATTTTATAAAGTTCTTTTTTAGGGTCATTACACAAAATAGACTCTCTAGCCATTCCACATATAAATATGAGCAATGCAACAATCTTTCTTGTCTTCCCTCCACGAGTCGTTGCAATAGTTAAAGTCTGATTTACTTCAGGGTCATATAACATTTCATTATCATTAATCTTTGATATAGGTATCCCTCCTACATCAATACGAGCATTCGGATCAATTGGTATCTTTGCAAAATTGTTTTCCAATTCATTATTAGTCATCCATCTCTCACTTGCTAACTGTGTAGACTTTCTTGGTTTCTTCATATAAAAATAATTTCCAATATAGTAGATAACCAATCCATATGATACAAATACTATAACAAGAAATTCTTTCCCAAATTGATGAAAAGTTTTATTTAAAGAAGCGAACTCATCAATATATGTAAGCATAAAAACATGTAAAACTACAAAAATCACTATAGGAATGACAACTATAATTGCAGTAGCTCCAAATATTATACTTCCTACTTTTTTATTCTCTTTACTATCTTTTTCCTTCATTTATTTACCTCCTTTTCTGTCTTACAGTGAGTAATTTTTTCATTCCTTATGAAAAAATAAGCATTTTGAGGTATTTGCATCTAAAAAAATCAAATATTTACACAAGATAATCTTACATAAGGAAAATCCTTACATTCCTTATGAAGAATTGGTACTCTTCTTTGTGTGAATTTCACTCAGTCATGAGTAATTCATTCGATTTGTAAGACAACATTCAAAAGCCTCATTGCTTATGAATTTATTAGTTGAAACCACTGGTTTCAAGCTCAAAAAACTTGCTGTGTCATACAGCCTTATCCTGCTATTTTCATTACCTTAGAACCATATTCGATATTTTAATATCTGATCTACCTCTCATTTTTAATACCTTTCAAACTCTCTCAATAAACTTCTCTTTTCTTTTTTCAGGATATGATGAGAGAGATCTTGCTGATAATCATTTACTAAAAGTTCATCAAATTCCTTTTCATTTGTAACAACATTGCAAAGTTGAAAACGTGCTATTCTTGATAGCAGCACCTCATAATATATTGGGTCATCATCCATAAAAAGAATGACATGTACTTTTGGATTAATATACTTAAACTTCATAAGCACTCTCATTAATCTCTTATTTTTTATCATTGATTTTTGAATAATGACATCCGTTACATTACGAAACCCATCTAATGGATTAATAGCATAATTAATATAATCAATATTATTAATATGAAATAAATCTGATGAATTTCTATCAAATTCATTGCTGATAATGTTACCATCTTCATCAATTTCTAAATAGTAGTTATGCAATTTTTGATAAACAGATTCGTCAGAATAAAGTAAAATTTTCATGTTTATCTTCCTTTCTTTGCGTGTATATTTTTATATAAATCTATCTCATATTCATTGAGATACTGTAGAGTATTGACACCCTCTTTTGCTTCTATCATCTTCAAAACATTCTCATATTTTTCAGTTTCTCTACCCATTTTTCTCATCTGTGTAATGAAAGTTTTTACAACAATATCTTCAAGAAATTCTTCCATTTCTGTTCTAACGCTTTTAAAATTTTCATTATTAAAATAATCATAAAGAATAAATAAAAGTGCTTCTGTTTCACTACTTAAGTGTTTCTTTTTTTGCAATAATTGTATCTTGCTAATGATATCTGCTGGCATTCTATAACTCTTTTGTATGCTCTCTTCAACTAATACGTTTGCCCAATTTATATCAAGCTCATTACAAATTTTTTTAATAACTTCTCTATCACAATACTTATTTATACCTGATTCAATTCTTTGATAAGCTTGTTGACTAATACCTACTTTTTCTGCTAATGTGCTTTGACTTATTCGAGCAATATTTCTTTGGGAACATATCAATTCCCTAATTGATTCTGTTAATTTTATTTTCATGAATGCACCTCATTTTGTTAAAAATATAATAAAAAAATCATCCTAAACTTTTGATGTAAGATGATTTTTCTTTACGTTTCTTTTTATATTTTTTCTTTTTTTATTTACTTCATTTGTTGGTTCAATATAGTTTTCTTTTATAAATTTTATATAGATTCTTTGTATTTCTATATACTCTTTTATAGCTCTTTCGAAATCATTTCCTATACGATTTTCTATCACAGAAAAGTTCATTTTTGTCTTTGAAAGAAGATTATATTGAGTGACTATTTCTTCTATTCTTTTCTTCCAATAAATAGAAGTATGACATGTTTTTTTTAAATCCATTCTAGCTACTCGCTTTAATAATCTTCATCTTCCATTAACAAATTATGTTCAATGAAATCTGTATCTTTCTTCTTGTTATATTCTTCTATAGAATTTTCTTGTTTCAACTTTTCCATTTCTGTAAAATAGTTTTCATCTTTTTGATAAAGAGTATGTCTTTCAAAATCATCTATATCGATTCTAAAATGATATAGTTTTGATTTGTTTTGAAGTAAATAAAAAGTATAAAATGGACTATTTTCTATATTAAATTGAATAATATATTTTCTTTCAGTTACAGTGTTATATGGATTTGTTTTAGGTTGATTTGTAATTAATTTTGTATTTAGCTCATTCTTATCCTGATCATACACCTTCATCGTTATACCACTTTCCATCCCACCATAATTGACTTCGTCAAACTCAACCTGAACTAGTTTTTTGTCTTCATCAACATAATAATGATAAGGAAATATACTACAATTTTTACATTGATATTCTGTTTTAATATCTGTATAGTTTATGTCTTTCTTATCATCTAATAAAAGATTTCCAACAAAAATCAATAAGAAAAAACCAATAACTATAACTCCTCTAGCTAAACTTCTATTCATTTTTTTCTTCCTTTCCATGCTTAATATAATCTTCTTGCACAATAATACTGATCAGCATAATATCCACTTTTAATTGTTTTGGTTTGAACTGGTTTTCCTGTTTCAGGTGCATGTACCATCTTTCCTCCACCTATATAAATTCCTACATGATGTACACCACTCAGCTTATTATTATTTGAAAACAGTATAATATCTCCAATGCTGAGATTATCTTTTTGTACAGCTTTTCCCATCCTTGCAAGATGCTTTGTGTCTGTTCTTTCAAACTTAACTCCACACTGATAATGTGCCCAATATACGAGTCCTGAGCAATCAAATTTATTAGGTCCAGATGCTCCCCAAAGATAAGGACAACCTAATTTTGTCAACGCCATTTTTGCTATCATTTCTCCTTTTGGACTTCCTTTTCCTTTAACTATTTCTCCTTGATTTGCTTCATCATCAAGACTATCAACAGTATAATATCTCATCACATGTGGTACATAATTAACATCTCCATACCTGCTCCAGCCAAGTTTTGCTCTCATCTTCTCCGAAAACATTTGAGCATTTGCTTGAGAATAGCCACCATAATTTTCTACTGCCCATTTGATATATCCATTGCCAAAGTTATATCCCTGTAAAGCAAGATAGATATTTTCTATGTCATATGTACCCTTAACTTTTGCTTGCTCAAGACAGCTTTTCAATTCCTGTATTCCACATTCAATTGAATAAATGGGATCAGTAATCGCATTAGGTTTATGATCAAATTTTTTATTAAAAGAGCCTTCCGAAGATTGCATAGGGTCATTTCCCCTACCTCCACTTTCCTGCATCATAACTGCTTGAATAAGTGGTACATACTCTGCAACATTATATTTTTGTGCATATTGAGAAATGACCGAAGTATATGCTAAAACTTCCTTACTTACATTTGAATTCTCCATTTCATTATGACTTCTATTTTCACCTTCACCTCCAGCCACACTGGAAATTATAATAATAAAAAAAAGAAAGAATGGGAGGAGGGTAGCAGATAAAACAGCTAAAATCTTTTTAGGTTTCATCTTAAGCTTCACCTTTTAATTCTTTAAATTCAAATAGTGTTTTATCTCCAAGATCAACATTTACACGCATTGAAGTTTGATTCCCAAATTTCGCAAAGCATTGTCCTATTTCAGCTTTCTCAAGCCATTCTAATTCGCTATTAGGGATAAGATTTGAACTGTTCAAATACTTCAATGAATCAGGATCAGTATTAAAGTAAAATTGGTAAACAGATTGATGCATAAGTGTACTTGTATGTTCTTTAATAGAATCTTTTAACATATCCATCAATTGCTGTGTTCCAAATGTCATTCCTGCATTATATTTTCTACATCTTCTTACCATATCTTCATTCATGGATATAATATCCATATACTTTGGATTTTGAATAACTGCAAGCTCATCTTCATAAACTTGTATTCTTCTTGTTCCATCTTCCGTTTGCATTCTAGACCAAATAAATGAAAGTACATTCAAATATTGTGCACCAAGAATATCAGAGCTTGTATTATCATGTAGACCTGATACATCAAAACAAATTAGAGGATTATTTATGTCGATATTTGTATAACCATTAAATACATCTGCATCAGCACCATTAGCTAATGGTTTTAAAAAGGCTATACATCCATCAAGTATCTCAATTCTAACTGAATTAATATTTTTCTTACTTTCTTCCTCCTCCTTATAATCAACAAGTTTATTATAAACATCACTAAAAATAGGAAACTCTTCATTCGATCTATTAATAATTTGATCAGCAGTTGTATCATAGGTAATTCCATAATCCTTATAGACTTCTTCAATTGCATCTTCTATTTTTCTATCATGCAATAATCCAATTTCTGGACTATCGCCTTTATATGACTTTAATAATGAGCGTAAAAAATGTATATGTGAACTTAATGGCTTAATATCACATAATGGTATCTTTTTATTAGGCTGCTTTGTATCCTCAGGAATAACGATTCTCACTTGTAAAGGATTGATACGCCCATTATTTCCATTAGCACAATTAATGACTTCACCACCTAAAGAATAAATAAGCCTGTTTAATTCTTTTCCTTCAACATCTATTACATATTGGTGATATCCAATAGCATAACGAAATTTTATAAATGCCATAATTAATGTTGTCTTACCAAAACCACTCTTCCCTGCTATAAATTCATTATTATTAGCTCTATCACGCTTTTTTGTAAAGTTATCATAGAATACAACCCCACCCGTTGGATTTGTAGTTCCCATGTGAAATGGAGGGTAATTATAGATATGTTTTTTATTAGAATCATATTTTGGTGTACTGTCATAAAGATTTTCAAAAACAAAAGGATAACCCCAAGCAAGCGTATCATTTGTAGTCTGTTTCATATATTTAGGGATATAGTTCATGCATATTGGAGAACAAGTGTTAAAAATATCAAAACTTTGCCAAATACCTGAACGCATTTTAAACCCTAAAGAATTGATATCTTTTTTTACATCTTCTGTATATCTTACTAAATCATCTAATGTATCTGATTTTATTCTAATACAAATTGAAAAATAAAAAGGAATATCATCATCTATACTAATTTGATTAATCAACTCTAATGTTTGTTGCTGCTTGTTTTCAAGCTCTGCGATTTTTGAAGCATTCTTTTCTCTATCAAGATTAGTATTCATGTTTTTTACAGATTTATCAAGTTCATTTTTCATTCCATCTTCAGGAGCAACTTCAAAATGCATTGAAAATTCTACATCTGGATATGTTGCTAAAGTACTTAAAAAACCCATTTCTGATTTAGTAACTTTAGATACATATAAAGTCGTACAATATATTCCGTTTAATTTTATATACTGGTTAAATCCTTTATCAACAAAACCTATAATATCAGGATAAATATAATCCATGATATCTTCTGTGAAATTAACTTCTTCTTTGTTAAACAAACTATCTCTAGGATTATAGTAAGAGTAAATAACTTCTATCATTTCTTGTGTAGATAAAATTGCTGCACTATTAAACGCTGATAAATGTTGCAGTGCCTCATTTATTCTTCTATCTAGACTATCTATATTTTTATCTTTTATAATCAAAAGAAAACATCTATCAACCATTTCTCGTGTAATAGATGTATTAACTAATCTCTCTTTGTTTTCTTCTAAAATTTCATATTTTATATAATCTTGTTCTATACCAAGATTTAAATCTGCTTCTGTATTTTCATAATCAGATATGTAACCATCAACATCTGCAGGTATTTCATAAGAATAAATTTGTCCTATTTTCAATAACGAATTAAACATTTTTTGAAAAGTAACCATTCTCATCTGTTGATCATCTTCTTTCATCCCAAAAAGATTAATACCAGTTACTCTAATCATTTTAATATATTCATCATCCACAGTTTTAAAAAGCTGTTTTTTATTATCAAAAGAAAAAGGTAGACCTTTTGAAATATGTACTAATCTACCTTGATTTTGGTTATTCCTTGATTGTTTTCCCTTTACGCTTTTTCTTTTTTCTTCTATGTTTGACTTCGATTGTTTGTTTTTCAACATATTCTTCTTGCTCCTTCCTTTCTCTTATATCCGATATCGGATAATAAACATACCCTTTAGGATTATTAAAATAGTAATAATAACCAAGTTTTAAACAATCATATATACAAATTGTATTTGAAAATTCAAATTTTAAAAATGCAACAGCACCTGCAAAACTTAATCCTAAAACAAGTTGATATAGACTTCCAAAAAATCCTCCTATACTGTATCCAACTAACCCTGCAAACAATATTAGGAAAGTATCAGTCAAATCAAAAAATATAAACATTTTTTGTTTTGCTTTTCCTTTGTCTAAAATAATCTGTACTTTATTAAACATTAGCCTCTACCTCCTCTTTCGTTGTTTCTTGTTCGCTGTGTTTGTCGTGAACTAGTCAAATCCCTTTGTCGTGTCATTCCTGATGATCTCGTAACTGTAGATTTGGACTGTGATCGACGTTGCCCTTGTCTACGAACTTGATGATTGTTTACAAGAGATGAAACTTTACCTCGTGCTCCTCCACTTCTAGAGCGAATAACTCCACCTTCTCCACTCTGAACTGTTGTCTGACCCATAATACGTCCTCTAAATCCTCCAGAATAGACAGATGTCGATGGTGTACTATCATCAGCTCCATAACTATCTAAACGAGAACCTCTTGTTAATCCTACAATACCTCCACTTTGAAGTACAGAACGAGTTCCATCTTTTCCAGTTGTTGTCGCTTTAGTACCTGTAAATACTGATCTTAGTCCACCAGACCTTATGTCTGTTGAACCTCTTTTAATCGTATCACCAACAACAGCACCTCTTACTCCACCTTGTCTATGACCATGAACATCTTTCTGTCCAACAGTCGCACCTACGATACCTCCACGTCGAGTTCCATCATTATGTTTATTACCTGCTATAGCACCTCTAAGGCCTCCTTCACGATATCCAGTATATGAATTTCTTCTTCCTATCATCGCAGTTGCTCCAGCAGTTGCAAGTCCGATAGTTCCAGCTTTCATCATATGAAGTCCACTTTGCATTTGATTAAGTGTATCTAATGTTCCTGAAGCATAACCTCCTATCATAGACTGAACAAAACTAGGGGCTGATAGAGTCAGCGAGAACGCACCAAAATACAGTGCAAGTTGTGCCATTGTAACTGGCAATCCACTAAACGTATCTGTTCCAATATTTGATATCATTCCAACAACATTAGACAAAAATGATAAACCAAATATTTGTGTAAAGTTCATTGCCATTTGTCCCATAATTGTATTCTTCCATACATTAAAAGCCTGTGGATCTTGATACTTTGTAAGAGATGTCGCACATAGTGGTGAAATAATATATAAAAAAGCAATCATAAAAATACGAGTTGCTATTTGTATTGTAATCGCAAATAAAAGCACTACATATATAGTCATCCCAATAATAACCATGAATTCGGAAAACTGCCACATATAATCGTCATTTGCGTCTCTTTCAGTAATACTGAAATTATCTGTTTGATAGCTTTCAACAAGCTTGTCTGCTCCTTGTGGTCCTTGCTGTGCCATTCCACCAAACCCTACATAAACACTCGAGACTAAAGTATCTCCCAAACTTGCACTACTTTCAGTAATATCAGTTGTAGCTACTTTTGAAGCTTCAACCATAAGGTTATTTATCATCGGTATAGCTGTTGGTACAGATGCAGCAATAATAACTGCTGTAATTGCACCAAATATTTTTTTGCTATAATCCATTGTCTGTTCATTGTCAGTCAAAAGCGAAAACAATATTTCATAAGTAACTTTTACTGGAATAACAACAAACATAATAATAAAACAGGCTTGAAATCCATCAGCAACCCAATCGATTGATAGAACACCAAAAGACAAAACCCCATTTATCATAGCGTCCAGCATTCCAGTAACCATATTCATAAGCACTTTTATAATGCCCCAAAACAGTCCTCTTACAAAGTCTTCAACAGCAGCTCCTATTCCAAAAACATCATATATTGGTAGATTCATAGAAATATCCCTCCTATTATCAACCCAGTCATAATAGAAACAGCTATGATTGATATAAGTTTCAAATTCTCCTTAGCAAAATAAAAGGAACGGTTTTTCCTTTTTTGAGGTGTTAACTGTTCCTTCATTTGTGAAATCATTTTTTTAATATCTTCTACCTGTTGATATTTAGCATTTCTCTCTATTTTTTTACTATCTAACGATGTTAATATATCTCCTATTTTTGATGTAAGATTAAAGATTTCTTCTAATTTTTGAGAATATTCTTTAATATCAGAAATAGCAATAGACATATCTTGAACATTTTCCCAAACAAGTGCTAAAACATCATCAAAGTCATCATCTTCATCTTCTGCAAGTTCTATCTCCTCAGTATTTCTTTCCTGATAGAAATTATTACACAATGCAGCATAGTATGAAACAATTTTTGAACTATTAAATCCTCCAACATATTCACTAAACTCAAATAAATCCTTTGCGTCTTGTATCTTATCAAGAAGATGTGTTGGTTGAAATTTAAAAATAAAAGAATCAACTTCAATACCATACATCTGCATCCATTTCTGCATTGCTTCCTGTCCAAACTTATCATACCAATAAGGTATATAATTAGCATTTGGCATAATAATCCCTCCTATTTTCTGAAAAAGGTTTCTAAAACACTGGCTAGAGTTGGAATAAGGAAAATAAAAGCACATCCAATAAGAACATTTCGAGTTTTCTGTGAAAATTGTTGTTCTTCTTGTGCGTTTGCTGCTATTTCCCTCATCTTATAATAAATTGCCATTACAACAACAACACCTATTGTAATTGCTTGTAAAAAAGTTTTAGTTTGATCAAGGAAATTTATTAATAAATCCAATACAGGTTGCCACCCATTCGCTTTTGTCTTTGCCATAATTGGAAGTACCATCATATTTGTTATCAAGAAATTTTTTATCATATTCATCCTTCTTTCTATTTTTTATTCAATATTTCACTTGTATCTGATTCTATTTTTTCAATCTGCAATAATGCATTTTTAAGTTTTTTTATGTCAGCTTCAATTATATCCTTTTCTTTTTGGAACTCTTGTATTTTTAAATCCAGAGTATCTCTCTTTGATTCAAGTTTTTTGATTTTTACTTCTATCTTTCTTCTCACGACATTTCTTCACCCTCTTCTTCTAAATCTTCTGCTAAATCATTTTCTTCAATAAACTTGTTCATTACCAATTCTCTTTCTTGAGGTTTCTTAAAAAGTTCAGCAATCTCTGATCCTTTTAAACGTCCTATAATTTTTGGTTCTCCATAGATATTTTGACCAGTCAACGGATCTCTACCTTCAATCTGATTTTTTTGGATTGCAAAAACTGCTTGTGGTGGTAAAGAAACTTTATAAATATTAGGATGTCCCTCAATTTCTGTAATATGATTGACTGAGCAAGTAATTCTTCCTCCAGCAAATTCTCCTCCTTGAGTTGGAATAAGAATTGATGTACGATGACTGTTATCTTGCGTGAAATAATCCTTACCTTTTTGATTTTTAGAAATAGTAAAATTAACATATCTATTCTGTGCCATGTATTCACACATTTGATCAACGGTTATTCCTTCTATATATGTCCAAGAATGTTCATTTCGCCCATCTTCCAAAAGGTTACCTGTTAATCCTAGATCAACTGATATTCTAAATCTATATTCCTGTGGTACACTGATATATGACTCTCTATCGTTATATCTGTGATTTTGAACACATCTATATGGTACTAGATAACTTGCTTTAGCTCCGTCTGGTAGTTTATGAATAGGAATTCCGTTTTTATCTTCATATCCTCCAAAATCAATATTTTTAGGTAATAGAACTTTCGCATAATCTCTATCATGAATTTTGAAAGGTAATACCTTTCCAGTTTGATCTCTAATAACTTGTTTTTTTGATACACAAAATCCCTTGAATGTTCTTTGCATTTTCAGCCCTCCTTTAAATTGTGGCTATTGCCTGACATAAATTAATTAATATTCCTATACCAATTGATACTCCAGCAATTTTAATTTTTGTGATGAAAAAACTATCTCCTCTTTCACTTGAGTCTTCTGATATTTTTCCACTAAAAAAACAAAAACCAATTACTGTTCCACATATAAAATACAGTAATCCTAAAAAGCTAAAAAAATGATTAAATACACTTACAATATCCATATAAAATTCCTCCTTATTTAATTAAATATCGCTTTGTAACCGACATAGATTCCATCTTTCATAATAGGAACTGCTCTTGCTGTCCCTGAATAATTACATCTTTCTATATATGCAATACATTTCTTCTCACACTCTTTTAAAGTCTTATACTGTTTAACAGTAAATATCTTGGATACAGGTTTGACAGTAGAAGTTTTTTTCGATTTCTGTGTTTTTTTCACTTCATCTTTTTTATCAATTGTTTTCTTTGGAGCTTTCTTTACTGGTTCTTCTTTAAATTTTACCAATATTTTTTGAGAAGAATGATTTCCACTTTCATCAGTTGCTTTTAAAACATAATGATTTGAACTCTTATTTAATTCAATTTTAATTTTATTTTGATTTGAATAATTATCAGTTACAGAATATTGAACTTGAGATAGCTTTAGTTCCTGTCCAATTTCTAACAAATAATTAGATTTCTTAAGTTGAATAACAGGAGACTCTAAATCTTTAACTTCAATATCCAATCCATATCTCTCATTTCCTATTTTATAGATCAAATGATGTTGACCTAATGTTTCAGGAATATTTGGACATGTTACATAAAAATTAGAAATATACAATTTATTTCCTTCAATATTATTTCTGTTAATAGAAATATTATCAACGGAAATAATAAGTTTTGAAGAATCCATTTTTTTATTGTATGAAATTGTTGTATCTTCGATAAACTCAATCGTGTGAGATAGTTGAGGTTGCTTATTCCATGAACAGCCTACTAAAATAACAGCAGAAATAATTAATAAAATGATTTTTTTCATAATGAATTCTCCTTATATAAAAATAACTACTTATACTTTTCTTTTAAATCCTTAATACTCTGTTTTATATAATGTATGTTACTGCTATCTTCTCTACCAGCAACAATTATAGATAAAGGATTGAAAAGTATATATGAATCATCAGGAAAAGAATTTTCCTGATGACATTTTTTTACATTACTCTTAATAGGTTGACTATTTTTATAGGTAGACATTTTATAATCCTCCTATTTACTTACTTGAGTAATGTTGAGCTGAATACACAGTAATTGTGTTACCACTCTTCTTTACAGTAATTCCAATACCGTATTTTGTATATGCCTTGTTAAGCATGACATCTTTATGAGTTTTTGAAGACTTTAAAGTTTTCATCATACTTTCAACTGCTTTATTTAAGTAATCTTTACTGTAAGAACTTTTTGCACTAAAAGAAACCTTTGACAAATTTTCGCCATTGCTTACACCTTTTTGCTTATAAGTCGAAAAAGCTGTAAAGCACCTTGTCCCGTTTGGACGAGTATGGCTAAACTTATTGACAATTTCTTTTGTTCTTGTATTTGCGGATTTTTCTAAAGTTGTTTGTTTTGCGAGAGTTTTCTTTTTTTGACTCTTACGATAACTATTAATACTATTGTATAAACCTTTTTTAATTGTTTCTAATTCACTTGCACTAAGATTTCTAGTAGCTTTAGAACTCTTTTTACTACTAGTAATAAAAACTTTCTTAGAACACTCTATTTGCTTAGTTGGAACAAAACAAACCATACTAAGAACAGTTGCAATCACAATTATAAAATATTTTTTCTTTTTCATTTTTCTATTATCCTTTCCTATTTTTTTTAAAAGAAAAAAGAAAGGATATTAATTTCCTTTCTTAATTTCATTAACAATAATATCACTATGTGATAAGTCATTGTAATTCTCACATCTATTTGTAAATCTGACACTTGCATCATCTACACTTTCTAGATCAAATGTTGCAGTATTCAATGTTTTTGATTTTTCATTGATAGTATCAATATTGGTTAATTTATATCTTAAATTTTCTATCTCTGATACTGTGTATTCACCTAAAGGTAGTACTACCTTTTGACTGATATCAACTCTTGTTAATCCACTTTCTTGAATACCAGGTGTGTTATTTACAAAATCTTCTGTAAACTCAGCACTCATAAATTTTACAATATGATTGCCTTCTATATCATGACCTTCAATCTTAAAAATACCAACTGGGTTTCCATAACACCAGTTAATATCTTCTTTATAAATCGTTTTTATAATAGTTAATTCTTTTGTTGGAATCGCCTTTCCATATGACAAAGATGTAATATTTGAAGGTAAATCATTAGTTTCTTTTAAAGGATTTGATAAACTTTCATCTTTCTCATCATACTCTTTGTAACTAGAGAAATATTGATTTTTAGTTACTGATCCTAACTTCACATCATCTTCAGGAGCTCTCATTAACACCTCTATATATCCTATCTGATTTGTGTTTAATACATATCCTTGCATATCTATCGCAATAGACTTTACATCACTCTTTGAATGATTCCACTCTGTCGATAATATCCAGCCATCACTAGATAGATCTCTTTTTTGTTCTCTATTTAAGGAATAATAAAACTTAAACTTTGAAACATCTATACCAAACCTTTCTAATACAGATGTATCTATACCCTTAAACTCTCCTTTCCAGGTATCCTGCTCATTATTTTCTAAATTATCATAAAGAACTATATTTGACATTTTTGTTTGTCCTGATGATATCTTTAACTTATAAGAATAATCTTCTCCAGGATTGACTATTGCCTGTTGTTTTGTATAAGCATGACTGCTTGTCTTTACCTCTTTTTGAATCCCTTGAAATGAACCTAAGGGAACATTTGGAACAATAATTGTATCAGTATATTTAGAAAAATAAAGAACATTCTCAATATTTTCCTTTGTGTCAGCATCTTCTAAAATCGCATCATAAAGTTCATGTTGAATTGAACAGTTTTTCCCTGATAATCCATACATAATATAATCATCATAAGATAAATGAACATCATATTGAATATTCAAATCATTTTTTACAATTTCCTCTTTAAGTTTGATAGGAGATTGAGATGCATCTACAGAATAAATAACTTCACACTTTCCACTTCCTAAACTATTTTCCGTATAGGAAACAAAGATTCCTTTTTCTTTCAGTTCAGCAATCGTATATAACTGATCTTTAATATAAAATTTCATATCGTTATAATTAATTGTTAAATAATCAGGTACAGTCAGTTTAATCTTAAAATTCTTTAAATCTGTATTTCCTAAAGAATAATTGCTAATATAACTTTTGCTGATTACATCTTCTTTATACAATTCATCATCATTATATTCTAATGTATAGCTTGTACTGTTTGCATTCACTCTAATATGCTTTGATCTCACATCTAATGCAGTAACACCTCTCAAAACAGTATTGTCATAATTTTCTTGAGAATATTTCTCTACATCCTGCATCATGGTTTCTATACTGCCATCAACATTATAATACATATTGACTAAACTCATTTCTTCATTTTCATCAATATTTTCAATTTGCATATACGAAAAATTATATAATTGAGAAAGGATTTTATTCTGATCTAGATTTTCATTATCCAGTATCTTATAATAAATATCTACAAGTCTGACATTATTAAGTGTTTCTTCTAAATTTAAATATTTAACTTTAACATCATAATACCAGTCATCAAATGTATATCTTAAAGTACTACTGCTCAAAGAACCTGATTTTATCTTCTCATAATGTCCATCACCATTTAATCTTTTTCCATAAACTTCATAAGAATATAATCTTTTCTTCCCTGGTTTCATAATGTTAATTCTATTCACAAGTCTTTCATTATTTTCAAGTCTTCTAGAAGAATTATCACCATATACAAAATACTGTAAATCATCACCTAATATTAAGTTATATTTTTTTCCATAATAAACAGATGTTGCTCTTAATATAAAGCCTTGTTCGTTTTCATAAGTTAGAGCATTTTTATCCTTGCCAAAATACTTTCTCATAATATTGGTATAAGGAATATTATCGTTATTATAGAAAGTATCTTTTGAAGTTGCATATAAATCACCCTCAAACGAAAGATGTGCATCATTTAAATTAATCCTTGTTGTATCACTGCTTATTAGCTTTTCAGTATCTTCATTTGTATAAGTTCCATACATCTTTACATTTAAATCAATATATCCATTATTTTTATCTAAGTACTCTTTAGGAATCGCTATATATCTATTCAAATATGAATATGTTCCATACTGATAATAGTGAAAAGCTGTTCCAAAGAAATTATCAGAGTTTAATTTATCTTCTCCAACTCCTTTCGTAAAAATAGAATTTGATTTATTCTCATCATTAGATGTAAGATCACCTAAAACAAAATCTTTTGGATAATCAAATTCTAGTCGCCAGCCATTTTTCAAACTGAAAGTATTTCTTGTGATGATTCCCTGAACACTTGTATTAAAATAATAATAATCTTTCCATTTATCTTGAGGAATTTTTGATAAAACGTCACTTGCTTCAGCTATATTTTTCATAGTGTACCATTTGATCTCATATTGATCCTGTACTCCATCAAATGAATAGTTAATTGTATTTGACTCTTTTGTCAAACCATTAACTGTCAATGTTGCCCGAATATCCTTAGAATAATGAGGTTTAAAAAGTCTTATTGCCTTTACTTCTGAATATTTATTAAACTTTAATACAAACTGCATCGTAGAAGTAAATGAATTAGAAATTTCATTTTTATTGCTGATGATGATTTTATGATCATCAAAATTTCCACTTGTTGTATACTCCCAGTCTTCATCACCACCAGCTCCTTTTTTATCTGCTGATGAAGTTATCTCAATCCATGAATTTATATCTGGACACCAGCCCCAGCCTTGTTTTGCTAATTCTGTATCTAATATATCTACAATATCATTCATAGAAATCTGGACATCACCAGTTTTATATGTCTTTGTTCCATCACCCGCATATTGAATCGTCAATTGAGTTTTAACTGAAATTGTATCATCATTACTGTATTGAGGTTTCCAATTATCGGGAACATTGTCTTTTGGATCTCCCCAATTAATTTTAATACTCCAATCATCTAGAGAACCCTCTGCTTTAACAGAACTTGAAGAATTATTTACAGATACTATTGTCATCAAGAGAGACATTATAATTAACAAAACACGCTTTAATTTTCTTTTTATCTTCATACTATGAACCTCTCTTTCTTTCTAATTTGAAGGCTTTTTCCATATTTTCATATCCTTCAGACTGTACTGTATCTGTAAAAACAATGATGTTAAAATCAGTTAATTCCTTTTCATCTACATCATCAGAAACTTTAACACGAGTAAATAAAGGTGTTGTCGTCTCATTAGGATTCAAAACTTTTTTATAATAGTAATAACCGTCCACTTGCTTTTCTGTCCAATCTGCACTATTAAAATCAATATTCAAACTTGATTCTATTCGACTATCATCAACCTCAGCAAAAACTCTAACATAGCAAGGAATTGTTCCTGTATTTTTAACACTTGGTTTTTTAGTAAATGAAATACCAGGTACTAATTTTTTAGGTGGATCAAACTCTTCTACTATCTCAACCTTTTCAATTGCGTTTTGAAAAGAATTGTTTGCAAAATCATTGTCAGTTAGATATGCAGCTATTGTTAGAAAGGTTGTCATTGTAATAGCAATGATAACGAAATATTTGATTTTCTGTTTATTAAATATCTTTCTTATCATCTTTTGACTCCTTTCTGATTGTTAAAAAGAATAACAAAGTACATATTACTAATATTCCATATAATACAGGTCTTGCATCGTCTCCTGTTTTTATATTGTTAGAATTAATTGTTTGTTTTTCTACATCAATATTTTTTAATAAATCGTTCTCTTTTTCATTGATTTTATCTCCTAAAACATCTTTCTCAATTACTTCTTTTTCAACTCCAAAGATCCATTTGACTTTGGTTCTTGTCATATCAAAGTTATTTTTAAGTTCTTTAGGTACTTCAATTCTAAAAATGAAGTCAGCTTTCTCATTTGGGAGATATGATCCTATATTTTTAAAATTAACAAAATCTTTTGACCCCAAAGAACCCTCATAAAGTTTAACAAGTTCATTATTTTTCTTTATTGAAATAGATAACTTGATCTTTTCTAAAAGCTGATAATCTTCTTCTAATTCATACTCCTCTTTTTCAAAAGGCTCTGTTTTAAAGTATAGATTAATATTAGAATTAGATTTGTTAAATAAAACTGCTTTATCTTCATAAATATCCCCTGGTAACATAGTTGGCAAATTAGCAAAGAAATCATCACTTGTTTTAAATAGTTTCTCTGTGTCTCCTAAATATTCCACATTCAAATTTTCATATGCAAATATATTAGATAATGATAAAACAGCAATCATCACTATTATCATTAATTTCTTAATCATTCAATCACCAGCTTTCTATCAAGCCTTGTTCGTACAGTCTTTTCTGCCTGTTGTCCATTCCAAGGATCTTCAGAATCAAAGTTTGGATGAAAATTTCTTGACTGAATTGCTTCAGCAATCATCTCTACATTAAATTTTTCATCTGCCATTTCATTGTTCCAAGAAGAAGGAATAGTGAATGATTGAAAAACATCAATAGATTTTTCTTCATTTAGTACTTCAGTATAATAAAAATAATTATCCAAAGGATTAAATTTCCATTTTTTATCAAATCCTTCAAAATTATCATATGTCAGAACATCTGTTTCTACTTTGAATCTAATATAACAATCAACACCGGCATTAGTAATATTAGGAATAATCGAAACTGTTTGCCCAGGTACTACAATACCATCATTTATAAATTCTGTTTTTTTATCGTCTTTTATCATTTCTTGATTTAAAACAATATCAACAGTATCAATATTAAGATTATTAATAACACTTACTATATCTGTAACACTTGCAAGTATTCCAGATACGCAAAATACAACAATAATTAAGATATATATTGTTTTATATTTCATACCTTTCATAATAATCTTCCTTTCTTTGATAAATTAAAAAGGTGCTTTCATTTATGAAAACACCCCTATCTTACCTATATAACATTTATTTTACATTTGTTGGTTTTTGATTTTGTAGTTTAGTATAGACAGTGCTTGCATCTGTTGCACCTAAATCATCAGATTGTATAGCTTTAGCGTATACATCTACTTTATACTTTTTACCTTCTAACCCCTGATTTTCAACATAATTTGCCCATTTGATTTTATCAAAAACTTTTGGAGCCTTTTCGTTTGAATTTAATACAGTCATATGATCTAAATCTGTACAATATGCATACACATGTGTGATAGTTTTGTTTTCTTCATCTTTTGTACTCTTTAACTCAATCCATCCTTCATTAACAGTATAGCTTGCAATTTCAAACTCTGCTGCATCTTTTCTTGTACCATCTTCATTTGCAACAACTCCATTTTCATAAGGTACAATTACTTCTGCAAAAACATAACCAGGAACCTTATCAATGTTTGTGATTTGAGGATCTTTTTGAACTTCTTTATTTGGAGTAATATTTTCTCCATTTGATGGATCCCAATGTTCCTCAGTTAATTCAATATTTAATTTTCCATTTGTAAATTCATTACTAGCAAATTCAACATCTGTTAGGAATGCTGTGATTCCTCCTGTAAAGATTGTCCCAACTAAAGCTAATGCTAATAATGATTTTTTTAAATTCTTTTTGTTTGTTTTATTTTCTTTCATTTTCATTTTCTCCTTCAATAATAATTTGATTATTTTCATCTTCCTCATCATCTTTAAGTAAACGACTTAAAAGTGATTGAGAAATAATTACTGTAACTAAAATAATCATTCCTTGTATGGAATGGATATAATTCATAATATAACCAAAATATGGAATAGAAAATACTGTTTTTCCTACATACATATTATATGGAACTGGAGCGAAGTCCACATTTTCATTTGCATCACCTTTTGTAATAAACACCTTGTTCTTATCATCCCTTTTTTCAACTCTATGTGTAACTAACACTGTGTTTGTTTTAAAAGCAATAATGTCTCCTGTTTTAATATTTTCGACTGCAACGTTTTTATCTACATAAACCATTGCTCCTGTATGTATCTCAGGCTCCATACTGCCACTCAATACAACATAATGTTCCATATTTATGAACCAAGGAAAAACATTTAATATAACGATTGCGATAAGTATTAAAGTTTCTACACTTAATACAATATCGTTTATTTTTTTCAATATTCTTTTCATTATTTTCTACTCCCTTTCAATTTTCTATTCTTATTTCACTTCTCCATGTTGACACCATTTAAGGTGTCATAAGAATATGCTCCTTTTGAATTCTTTTCCCATTCTTTCCTCTCTTTAAAAGAAATAGAAAAAGAAGTTTTATATTTATATTGAAATATTCAATAAGTATAAAACTTCTCTATTTTTTTAATTCTCTTCTTTCTTTTTCTTTAATGCAACCACTACACCCAAAGCACTCACTGAGGCTAATGTAACAAAACCTAAAATTGAAGTAGTATCTTCAGTCTTAATGATTGTAGTTGGTAATAATGTATTTAAATATATAAAGCTGTAAGTACTTCCTACACCTTTTAAATTTCTATTAATAACTACTTTTTTGACTTCACTTGATAATTCATATCCTTCAGGAGCTTTTGTTTCTTTAATGTAATAAGTTCCAAATTTTAATGCCTTAAATGTTGCTGTACCATTTTTAGTATCAGCATGAGCTTTCTTTAGAACTTGTGTACATTCTTCATCAGTATATAATGTAAACTCAAAGTCTTTAGATTTAATTAATTCTTTGCTTTGACTATCTACTTTATTAACCTGTATATTTGTATAAACAACCTTATTCCCTTGAACCGGAATATCAAATGCGTCAACCTTAATTGTTTGACCTTGATCATT
Organism: uncultured Erysipelotrichales bacterium; assembly: GCA_910579135.1. Lineage (GTDB taxonomy): Bacteria > Bacillota_I > Bacilli_A > Erysipelotrichales > Coprobacillaceae > MGBC113645. The sequence goes on from CAJTTM010000005.1 coordinate 57,567, forward strand.
TATATCTTCATGTTTTGCTATAACATTTCCATTTTGATCTGTTAAAGTTTCAAACACAACAATATCATGAGCATCAATCAAGTCTTTTGTATTGATTGTAAATTCAACATTTACTTTTTCATTTTCTGTTTCAGCAACAAACGTTTTCTCTCCAGTCACTTTCTTAACATCTGCAATATATGTTTTTCCAGTCACTTTATCCATCATTACACCAGTTAGTGTATATTCATTTCCTACTGTTAATCCTTCATATGCAACTTCATCAATAATTTGAATATCTTCATGGTTTTTACTATCAGGATTAAATTCAATAACCTTTCCACCATCTGCAGTAGCAGTTGTATGAATGTTTACGATATTAACAGTTTGATCTTTGTCGTTAATATCACTATGTGTAGTAATTAATTTATCTCCACTATATAAGTCTTCAAAAACAACAGTTGTTGTTCCTGCTAAAACAGATCCATCAAATGTAAATGTTAATTCAATAACTTCATTTGGCTTTGTTGCAGTAAATGTTTTTTCAGCAACAATTTCTTGACCATCAATTAATAAAGGCTCACCTGTTGATTGATCCATTAGTTTACCTTTAACAGTATACTCTGTTCCAATATGAAGTCCTGTATGTTCAACTTTATCAGTAATAGTCATTTCTTTAGAAATTTGACTTTCATGAGTACCACTATCTCCAGTTGCAGTTGTATGAATTTCAATTAATTCATTAGTGATATCTTTTTCAACAGTGTATTCTTTAGTCTTAGTATCTTCGATTGTAAAATCAAAGACAACAGGTTTTTCTAATAAAGCATAGCTGTCATTAGTTTCAGTTTCTTCTAATTGATAGCTTGCTCCATCTAAACCTAAAGGTAAATTGTCAATAACAATTTGTCCGTTTTCATCAATTGAATAGATTCCATCTTCAACATCATTAACATTAACAATATCTCCTGCTTTATAAATAGTAGTTCCATCAGCAGGATCTACAACATCTTTAACAGCTGTTAATTTAAATTTAGCATTCAACTCACCAACATCGATACTTGCTTGTTCAAACGCTTTATTTAAAATGATTTTTCCTGTTGGCTTATCGTTTTTAATAACAACTTCGATTACAGGATTATCTTCATCTCCTGTAACTTCAAAAATGGATTGGTTTTGACTAACTTCAAATTTTACAGGTTCATCTAACTCCAAATATCCTTGTGGAGTTTTGATTTCTTCAACCCTGTAATGTCCATAAGATAATTTTAAAGGAGCCATTGTAGTTCCCAAAATATCATCAATATTACTCCAAATTCCTTTAACAGCAATATAATTATCACTATTTGTAGTAAATGTATCGTATTTAAATGGTCCAACCTGTTGAGTGACATATTCATTTTCATCTTCGTTGAAAATTTTAAAAGTCACTCCGTTTAAAGAAACATTCTTTAAAGTTTCAGAATCTTTCTTAATTAATCTAACATATGAATCATAATACATATTAGTAATAACATATGATTTAGTTTCTACTTCTTCACTTTCTGGTTTAAGAGAAACTTCAAATAATCCCTCTAAATCTTCTGTTCCAATTCCTGAAGAAGTTTGTTTTAAGCTATAATCACCATAAGCAAGTTCATGTGATTTTGCATAACCATCTTTATCAGTAATCAATTCATCACATTCTAAGTCTTTTGCGACAAATTCATCTCTATGTTTCCATGCTTCTTCAATAGAACCATATTGTTTAATATATTTGTTTGCAACTACAATGAAATGTATACCTTCTTCAGGTTTTGTAACTTGACTAAATCCTTTTTTTGCGGCTACTTTTCTAATTTCTAAAATAGTTGTTTTTGGTGTTTCTCGAATATTTGGTTCAGCAATAATTTGACTAGAAGTATCTTCAGGACGTCTGTTTAGATTAATTTCCGTAGCTGAATCATTTAATTTATATCCTACTGGTGCTTCTAATTCTCTAATTTCATACTTCCCTAAAGCAAGATTATCCCAAATAATTTGGGCAGTCTCATCTTGAATTGTTTTAATTCCATCATCTCCAACAACCTTATTACCAATTGTTTTTTTAGAAATTAATTCTCCAGTTTTATAAATTAATGTATTGTTTGCAGGATCTTTAATATCATTTTTAGCATATAATCCAAATTTAGCTCCAATTAATTCTGCATCTGCAACAGGCGTTGTAGAATTAGATCCTTCAGATGTTTTTGTTAATACAATTTTACCTAAAACACGTTCGTTTGAAATTGTAATGTTTGTTTGACTGTCACTTCCTACATTAGCTGTTAAACTGTTATACTTAATTTCAATTTCTTTTACAGTTTTTGATAATGCATACCCTTCAGGTGCTTGAATTTCTTCTAGCTTATATTTACCAATTGGAAGATTATCAATAACTGCTTTTTCTCCAGTTTTTGGATCATTTGCATAAAAACTGTAAGTAAAATCTCCTGCTTCCACCTTAGTAGGTTCATCTTTGGACATATCATCTAGAATATCATCATCAATAACATCATCTTTACCTAACTGTTCTTCTAAATCAGGATCTGGTTCAAAATCTTCTACGTTAACATTATAGAAATAAATTGGAGTTGTATTGGTTAATTTGAAAATAGCTCCATTTAATGGATGTCCTGTCCACTCGTCTAATTTTTCAACATATAAAGTGCCAGTTTGATGTCTGTTAACAAAAGTAAGAGTTTTACTGTCTCCATTTTCTAATGTTACCTCTTTAATTTTACTATCTCTAACAAATGGCGAAGGAACTGATGTTTCTTGAATATAGTAAGTTCCAGGTTGTAACTTAACATTGATTTCTCCATGTTCATCAGTTGTTACAGTATCTACAACATCTTTAATTGCAATATTTCCTAGTGTAGATTTCCCGATAGTGAATTTAGCACCTTTAATTGGTTTTCCAAATTCATCATCTTTGGAAATATTCAGCTCAGTATCATCTTCCCAATTGATTTTAAGTGAAGTTGATGCTGGTAATCCATCTTTATCTAGTGCACACAAAATCTGTTTGCTACTAGAGGATCCGTTCAATTTTAATTTGTATGCTTTGTATGATGATGAAATTGAACTTCCTTTTAATTCAATTGTAGAAGTTTTTACAGTACTATCTTTTTTCAAAATAAAACCATAAATCCATTCACCAGATTGATCTCCACTTAAGCGAATTGTTTCTCCAAAACTTGTAACTCTTTTAATTTTGTAAGTTTCTGCATTATTCTCCATAATAACAGCTCTTATGTTTTCAGGGAGCTTCATCTCAAAATCCTGATTCTCATTCCAATTTCGAATTGAAACCGCCTGAGAAAAATGGTTTTCCATTGTCAACAACCATTCATAATCGTTTACATTAATACATCTTTCAAACCACTCATTGCCTTCTTTAGGTTCAGTGATTTTCTCAACGACTTTTCCTGAATTCCTAAAGAATACATCATTGTTACCTGGAATAGCTGGTTGATCATCTAGCCAATTATAAAAGTCAGTACAAATTTTCTTTGCAGTTGAATTAGCCATGTAAGACCAATTTTCTCCTAATGCCCTTGCAACTGTCATGTGTGTAATAATATAACGTGCTCCTGTTTTTTGACTGTTGTAGTGTTTTGTCCAATATAAGTCATCTTTAGGGGCATACCAGCTATAATACATAGCTTTTGCAGCCTTTGAGTCTGTAGCCATACGACTAACAGTATAAGAACCAGAACCAGGTCTATGTTTATCAGGTTGACTACATACAGCTTGAACTTCTTTACCTCCTATTTTGGCTTTGTAGTTAAATGTATACCAACTACTGTTTGATCCTAATCCATAATCACTGTATCGATACTTGTTAGGTGTCGATACTTCTACAGATTCAGCCAACACAGGACTTAGATTGGTTGCAATCATAGAAAAAATCATCATAAAAGATAAAATAAAATTCATCATTTTATACAAAATTGTTTTAACATTTTTTGTTTTCTTTTTTGTAATCATTACTTAATTTCCTTTCATTTCAATTTAAGTTTTTTATCGCAGACTTATAACTGCTTTTCTTTTGCAAAAGAAAAGTAGGTTTTACATACCTACTCTTAACTAATAAAATATATAATGCTTTAATATAATCCATGTTGAACTCTCAAGGAGTTCAGCCAAAACCAGTTTGATACATTCTAAAATTATGTTTTGAATATATATTTCTATATAAGCAGAATTTATTCTTGCGAATACTGTCTAAAAATAGTTTTCTTATAGTTTTATAATACACTTCATTAAACCATATAGTTAAATAATAATAGTAATAATCGAACATACACTTTCTCCTTTCTTTATTTAGTTTTAAACAAAAAAGATGAAATTACAACTCTATCCTTTTTGTTCACATTAATATTCAATTTGTTTCATCAAATCTTCAATTTTCCAATGTCGAAGTCGTCCATTATTTTTTTCTTGAAAATATTTTAATCTTAATGAATTTTGTATTGCACCAATTATACAATCTTGATCAAACCATAAATTCTCTTTTTCAGAACAAATAGTTAATGGTTTAAGTGGATAATTTCTTGTATCAACTATATAAAAAGGAACATCCTTAATACATATATTAGCTCCTTTACGTCTTATATAGGAAATAGCTGTGTGTGTATTGTCACACCAAACATACGATTCAGTTATTGTTATGCGAATGGATTTTTTAAAATTATCTGTAATCATCTTATTTATAATTGCATTCTCTATAGCAATTGAATGTTCTCTATAGAATCCCCACTGTATGTTAGGATAAAAAGCTTTTATTGCTGTATCATATATGTCTTTATTGTTGTTATTAATATACATTATGTGTTTACACTCTAAATCTTTAAGTTTAATTTTTAAAATTCTTTCATAACGTCTTAAGTCATGTGTTATAAGATATGTATCAATGTTTGGGATACATTCTTTACAATATCCTTTGTTATGTGAAAATTGATTTATATCTATTGTTTTTCCACACTTAATGCAATATGTAATCTTATCTGCTTCCATAATATAATCTCCTCTTTAATTTTTGAATAAAAAAAGGTTAGCTCTCACTATCCTATAAATTCTTTTTATTTACTTGTCTTTTTTTTGATATAGAAAAAGGTGGCAATTTTACCACCTTTAATTACTTATTTAATCTTTTGATATATTACCAATTTGCATCAATATATGTGATATTCTGTCGACTATAAAAATAATCAATTCCATTGACTGTATAAATATTTGGTAAAGGACATGCATCATAAAATTCACCCGTTTCTATATCTATAACATCAGTTATATCTTCGAAACGCATTCCATTTTTATAATAAGACCCATTATTATTTAAATCGATGAGTGTACATCTATGATCGCTTCCACCCCAACCTATACCACTAGTATAAATGAGTGTACTTGTATACCCTAATTCTTGACCAATTTTATACATTAATGATGATGAACCATAACAACTAAATTCCTTACTAATCCAATAAGGAGTTGTTTCAGGAGCTTTATTCAAAAGATTATCATTAACTGCTGCTCTTTTTTGATAGTATATATAGTTAGTTCTAATATATTTTTCTAATGCTTGTAATTTTTCTCTTTCTGTCATTGAATTATCAGTAACCTCATTAATTAAATTTTGAATATATTTTTTTTCTTCTTTATCTTTATCTAATACTGTAACTTTTTTTGAACAAACTTGAATAGTTCTTGTTGTATTTGGAATCTTTTCCTCAACAACAATATTATACGTTCCAGCTTTTTCAATACTTCCTTCAATTAAAAATCCATCTTTTACTTTACGTTCAGACCAACCATAATTTTCTGTATCAAAATGTATATCCGCATAATCTGGTCTACCTGCAAAAGTATCAATAAATTTTCCATCCAAAGTATAAACATAAACAGATAAATATGGCTCAGAATCATCAAAATTGTACCAGTTAAAAGGATTATTAGTTTTGACATGTGTTACAATATTTAATCCACTATAAAATCCATATTCATTTAAAAATTCCATTTCGTATTTATATTTTGGCTGATTTTTTGTTACTGTCACTTGACAAGTTGCTATTTTCCCATTTTTACTACTAACAATTATCGTTGCAGTTCCTTCTTTTTTGGCAGTTACTTTACCTGTAGAAGATACAGTCGCAATATTTGTATCATTTGATTGCCACTCAACAGATTTATTTGTTGTACTACTAGGACTAACTGTTGCAGTTAATTTTGTTGATTCATACTCATTTAATTTTAAAGATGTTGACGATAACGTAATACTATTAACTTCTGTTTCTACATCTTTTTTTTCTTCGTTTGAGGTTGAACTATTAACTATTACCTTACATGACTTTGACATCCCATTAGATGCAATAGCATATATATAAGCAGTTCCTACACTTCTTGCAGTTACTTTTCCTGTAGATGAAACAGTTGCTACACTTGTATTGTTAGATTGCCATTCAACACTCTTGTTAGTTGCATTACTAGGATTAATTGTAGCTGTTAATTGTTGAGTATCTCCAACATTTAAAGATAAAGTTGATTTATTTAATGTTACGCTACTTACTTCAACTTTCGCAGTTTTAACAGTAAATTTACAACTTACTGTTTTACCATTTGAAGATTTAGCAGTTACTGTTGCAGTTCCCACACCAACAGCTTTTACAGTTCCATTTGAAACTGTTACGACACTCTTATTACTAGTAGTATATGTGATCGTTTTGTTAGTTGCATTTGTTGGAAATACTGTCACTTTCATTTTATATAAATTTCCTTTATTTAACGTTACAGAAGTTATATCTAAAGATAACATATCTACTGCAACGCTTTTAGTAGTATTCTTAACCGTGACTTTGCTCTTTACACTTAATCCATCAGCCTTAGCTGTAATTGTTGCTGTTCCTTTTTTCTTTGCAGTTACCTTACCTTTTGAATTAACAATTGCAACTTTCTTATTAGATGATGACCATATAACTTTTTTCTTAGTTCCACTGACTTTTAAAGTATAAGTTTTACCTTTATTCAAAGTGACTTTAGTTTTGTTTAATTTAATTGGATTTTTAACTGTCACTTTACATTTATACTTTTTAGATCCGATTTTTGCAGTAATAGTACAAGTACCTGCTTTCTTACCAGTTACTTTACCTTTAGAATTAACAATTGCTATTTTCTTATCAGATGTAGACCACTTGATTTTTTTCTTGTTTCCTACAACTTTTAATGTTGAACTTTTACCTTTAACCAAAGCTAATTTAGTTTTATTTAATTTCACTTTAGCTTTCGCTTCAACTTCATTAATCATAGAATAACTATTATCAAAATTGGGAATGACTGTAGTCAACATAGCTACAGTTAAAACTGCAATCAATATTTTTTTCATGCTATCAACTCCTCTTTCAATTTCATTATAGAATATTTTATGATTATTTTAAATTATTTTTCATAATTTTATTTTATCTTATACAAAAAAATAAATAAATTTCCTGTTAATTGTATTGAAACTACTTAAAAAAAGATATTTTAAATTCTTGTGTTATAAATTTTTTTAAATATTTTTAAATAACACCCCACTTTAAATAAGATTATTTTCTTGTTTTTAAATATATTCGCTTCCATTTTTCTACGAACGATAGAAAAAACAAGGCATTTTGCCCTGCTTTTCCGTTTTTGTTCGTATTTTCATCTAGAAAGGAAAACCAAGAGTATATCGTAAAGTCCCTCTTTACAATTACTCTATGATAGCATTATATCACATCTCGAAGTACGTGTCTTTCCACTTTTTGTGCAACTTTTTACCTTACTTTTTAAAAAGTAAGGTAAAATACTCTTGTCTTTCTATGTCATTTATAACATTGATTACGACTCTACCATTGCAAAATTCTTATTTGTTTTTTACTGACACCAAAACAAATAAGAATCTTTATGATATCTATATAATATATCAAACAAGTTATAAAAAATTATTATAAGAAATGAGTCAGATATAATACTGATAATTCTATATAGAAAGAGATTTATTGTAAGATAGGGTAGTGTTTCTATTGCAGCCAAGAAGATCATATAGGACATAAACACTTTAAGTATATCCATTATAGTTATGTAAAAAGTATTCTTTATGCGACAAAGTATTAACTTGAGTGGTATAATAAGCAAAAAAATCCCCCAAACAAAAATAAGACTCTCCCTTATATATTCTGCCTTTAATATTGTACCTGTATAAAAAATCATGCAAAAACCTAATCCTATAAAAATCATATTTATTATATTACATACCCATTTAATAATTTCTCTAAATTCTTCTTTACGTTTTAGAATAGCCTCTATGATAAATATCTTTAAAAATTCAAGAATGGAAATATTACCATTATCTACTATATAAAACTCTCTAGAATAATACTCATCTAATTTTTCTATATCTTTTGTAAGTACAATTCCTTTCACTTTATGCTCATTTATTTGTAATGTATATTTTTTCATAAACTTCTCCTATAAAAAAACGAGGCAACTTGCCTTACTCCATTTCCATATCTTCACTTTCTTCATTCTGCTCCTCAATCATACGATCCATTTCTTCCATATCCCAAAAATTTAAAACTAGCTGAGCATAAGCAGGATCTATTTTATAAAATTCTAATTTTGCTGTGTACATATACGCATCTATCATGGCTGTATTATGCAATTTTCCATCTTCATCTATAAATTTCAAAAAGTTACATTGTTCATCAAGGAAAACTTCTGTCATTTTACATATCCCATATCCTTCAATTTCACCCTCCATAAGTATATTGTATTCTACATGTTTTTCCTTTTCATCTGTAACTAATTCATAGTTCTCATTTAGCATCACTTTTCCTAATGGCTCTATCTTTCCTTTAATATATTCTAAAAACTTTAATTTTGACTCTTCTCCAGTAGATTCTAATGATAGCTTTTCTTCCAGTTTATTCATTTTATCTATCGTCTTACAAAAGGAAATAAATTCTTCACACTCAATAACTCTATTCATTATCTTATCAATTATTTCTCGGTCATACTTATTTTCATAATCTAAATCATTGGACAATGTTGCCCCTGGGTAACAATTTCGAAATGAATCTCCAGATATAAATTCTATACATGGTTTGCCTTCTATAAAATCAATATAGCAAATTATACCTGTTATATCTTCGTAATTGATAATATAATACATACCATTCCATTCATGCTCTTCATTTCTTCCTTCAGAAACTTGATTATATAATTTGGATATTGTTATATCTTTTTTCCCTTCTTCATCAGAATTGCATAAGTGCTGTTCTCCGTTAATTCTACAATATTCAAATTCAATATTACTTTTTCTCATAGTTTATCCTCCATATTGATCTTATTATTAAATTATAAAAAATAAGGCAACTTGCCTTACTCCATTTCCATATCTTCTTCATCTTCATACTCGTCATATTGTCCGTTGACTGATGTTTCGATATTTAATTTTATATCTGAAACTTTTTGAAAATGAGTAGATTCAATATTATAACTGTTTACATCTTTAATAAAATCTTCCCATTTTTCTTTTTCTTGTTTAAAACATTCATAATTTATAACAGCTTTTTTTAAAACATCTTTATAATTATAAAATCCAGGTTCATCACCATTTTGTGTCATAATAACATTATCAATATATATTATATCTGCCCTTCTCAGCTTATCATACAGTTCTCCTAAATTATTTGATTTATCTGATACTTGTTGTTTATAAAAACTTAATAAACTTTTTTTCTCTTCTTGCTGAGAAATACAATTATCTTTTTCTTCTTTAAACTCTTTTATTTTTTTATTTAATAATTGTATCTGCTGAAGATCTTTTGATTTTTGGGTAAATTGAGTTATAAAATTGTATTTTTTTGATTTTAAGTCTAAAAGACCATCATTGAAATAATTTATTTTTGTTTGTATTTGGTCCATTTTTTCATTAACTATGTTTAATTCCTTTTTTAAAGACTGTTCTTTTCTTTCATATAATTCAATATCGGATTTTATTTTCTTGATATCAGATTCAATTTTCTTTGTTTCTTGTTTAACTTTATGATGTATATCATCTTTCCTTTCGACCATATGAATCATTTCATTACAACAACTTATTAGTTCAAAAACATAATTCAAGTTATCTTCATGTGACAAAAATACTTTTTTAAATTCTTCCTTATATATTTCATTATCTGGAAAATCAAATTCATTAATAGTACGCAAGAATATTTCTGTAGTATTCAATGATTTCTCATCTAAAAGCGAATGTTTTATTGCTGCATATATATCAATTATATTTAACACAGAATAAATAATTTCCCTATTATTTTTAATATCATCTGGTAGACAATTATATAAATAAGCTGTTTCTAAATCATTATCTTTTTTAAAATATTTTACAATATTTTCTAAATTCACTGATTTATTACTATCTTCTAAGAATTTTTGAAGTTGAATATCTTCAAAATGATTTTCACAAAATAAGTAAACTCCTTTATTATCAAGCACTGACTTTATAAGAATATCTGTACCGTTAATAATATTAATACTGAAATAACCTCCAGCTGATATAAAGATAGTTTTGCTATGATAATCACTTATATTCTCTTCTAGAGTTTTAAATTCATCTTCAGGAAAAATCTGTCTAATATAATCTTCAGTTTCTTTAACTGTATGGAATTTACTATATTCCTCTAAACTTTTCAATTTAATTATGTTCTCTTGTTGTTTGTTCATGTTATCCTCCTAAAAAAATAAGGCAAGTTGCCTTATTCCATTTCCATATCTTCACTTTCTTCGTAATCTTCTTCCATTTGTTCATTAACAATATGATCTACAATTGCATCAAATTCATTTTTAACCATTTCTAAATTAGTATAGCTTTTGTTTGCTATTTCTCTTACAATTGCATTTGAATTGACTTGTATATAATTTTTTATAACTGGATTTTCATAATTGTCTATCCACTCATTTATATTTTTTTGGAGTTCTCTTATAGTCATTTCTTTCATAAACTTATGATTAGGTTCAATTTGTTCTCCTTCTGTAAATGCATTAAAAACAAATGATTTTAAATTATCTCTATATCCTTGACCATAAAGACATAAGCATTCTCTCAAGTATTCTGCTTTCTCTAAAAAATACTCCTTATTCAATTCCAATCCTACATGCTTAGCAAATTGCAAAGAAAAAGCAACACTAGATAATGTATTGCCTTCCTTAAATGCTTGAATATCCCAAAGTCCGTATAGTAACTCTGTCCATCCTTCTAATTTTGTTTTTTTATCAATATTTTCATTTTCCCATTGACTACTGTTATAATATTTCATAACTGTTTTCATTTGTTGATTGATAAGATTATTATTATAAACATTGCGATGTTCATGAAAATTTGACTCTCTAAATTCTCCAGCCCAGTCATAAATATCATCATACAAAAAATGATGTATAGCTTTTAAACGTTCTTGGCTAAACTCATTATGATATGAGATGTTTATAACTTGATCTAGCAATTGCATTTTATACATGACCAATTGAACTTCAATTTTTTGTAGCTTTTGCGTATTATAAATATTAAGTTTATTTTTTAAAATATCAGTTCCTGTAAAATAGTATTTATTAATAAACTCTTTATTCATTGTCATTCACCACCTTATCAATAAGTTCATTGATAACTTCTCTTAGCTCTTTCTTACCTTCAATATAATCATTGTAATCATTGATATTGATATCTTCACTTCCATTTACCTTTGTAAATGCTATTCCTTTTCTTACAATATCTTCTCTTTGTTTTTTTGTTGTATTCTTGATAAGAATAGATTGTTCAGCTTGCAATTCTTTTTCATTTAATTCTAATGGCATATTAACACCTCCTTTTCTTCCTCATATACCATTATATTATACTACAATTTGATTTCCATGTATTTCTAACATTTTTTGTCTTTGTTATTTTAATATTACGTTAAACAATACATTTTCTAAAACTTTTTTAAATTATATCCCACTTTGTTCATTGTTTTTTTTCATGAACTAATCCACAAAAATGCCAACCATGCTGTTCAATAAAATCAATAAATATATCATTAAATTCTTCAACAGACATATTCTGAGGGACTTCGCAAAAACCATCTATTGTAATTTGTTTCCTTTCGTCCATACATACCACCTTCTTTCTTAATTAAATGTAAAAACAAAAATAAGGCAACTTGCCTTATTTTGTTTTGCTGTTACTCTTTAAAGTTTTACCATAATTATTCAAAACACTATCAAAATCTTTTCCTATACTTTTCCAATCATTACTTAAAATTTCACTATCTGTTCTTAAAAACATTCTCTTGACTGGTTCATTTAAACAAAATGGTTTGATATCTAATATAGATCCTACTCCTTTTATAAAAGATGGAATAGCTGCATATTTTTTATGACTCAAAAAAATCCTCCTTTTCATGATATAATTAAACATATGTTTCCCAAAAAAGAAAAATAAGGCAACTTGCCTTATTTTCCATGTTTTCACTTCGGGAATGAAAAACAAAATTTATTTAGGGAAATTAATGAAAAGATTTTTTATTATCTTTCCATATTAGCATTATATCACATATTGAAATACAAATCTTTCCACATTTTGTGCAATTTTTTACCTTACTTTTTCTATAGACTTTAGTTTTATGTTATTTACTATACCTCCATATCATCTTCTAATTCATCTTCAACTTCATAATCATTTTCAAAATAGGAAGGAAGTTTAAAGCCTTCTTCTTTAATAACCTCTTTTAAAGTAACACCCTCTTTCATATATAGATCCCTTTCAATCGTCATGCCGAAAGGTAACTTAATGTTTTTTAGTTCTGATAACATAACTGTTCCAAATTCAGCCATATCATCATCTCCAAGATGGCAATATCCAAATAGTTCGTAATCACCATTATCAAGTTCATTTCCTTCAGTGATAAACCATGTCCCTGCACCAAGTGGATTAAAATACTTTACTACTACAATTGCGTTTCCCATTTTCCCATCTTGTGAATATAATGGGAATTGCTTAAATCTCTCCCTTAATTCATCTGTCATTAATTCCATAATATTATTTCTCCTTCTTCATTAAGGCAAGTTGCCTTATTCCATTTCCATATCTTCCTCATCTTCATCTTCCTCATAAAAGTCCTCAAATTGCTCCTGAGCAGATAATTCTATATTTAATTTCATTTTTTCATACGTTTCAGGGTCTTTCTCAATAATGATTCCATATCTATCTGTTTCAAGACAGGCAATACCAAAATTTCCACTTCCACCAAACTGATCTAACAAAACCTCATAAGGTTTTGATATATAATTAATTATCTCAACTAATAGATCAACAGGTTTTTCTGCTTCCATGACTTTTTCAGTTCTTGAACGTGGCTGATAATCAAAATTTGTAGGTAGCATTCCATTTGTACCTGACATATAATAAACCTCTAGTCCATGTTCCATTAATAGATCAGCAACTTCCTGTGAATTTTTATTTTTTACATCTAATGAATTTTCTCTAGCGATTTGTAAATTCTTCTTTTGGTTTAATCTTAATGTCCTCGGTTTTCCTTTTGAAAATATAAGAACATCTTCAGTATTTGTCGCTTTTCTTCCAGTGTTGGCTTTAAATTCACCTTTCTTCCATGGAACTTTTGCAAAGTATGTAAAACCTACCTTTTTCGCAAGTTGTTTTACTTCAAACAAATACTCATAATTATATTCGCTTTCTTCAGGAAGAAACTCAACTAAAAAAGCTCCCTCTTTTAATACCCTCATCTTTTCCTGAAAGTCTTTTTTCTCATATTTGAATAATTCATATGTTGCAAATTTCCTGTTCCCACCTTCTAATTGCTTTTTTAATCCGTATGGATGATCTGTAATAATCCCATCTATGGAATTATCTTCTATCATACTTAAATCCCTGCCATCACCATTGACAAGCAAGCACGATGTTTCTCTACCTTGAATTTGTGAAGAGACTTTATAAACACCTCTTGAAATCTTTTCAAACAGCCCTTTTTCTACACCTTCATAGATCCTAGCACGTATAGACTCATCATTAACGTTCATCTTTTTTATGCCTTTTATAAGTTCTTTTGCTTCACGCACTGTAAATTTACTATCTTCCATAAAGTAGTCAAATAAGTTCATTTGTATTGTTTCTGCCATTATATCTTCCTCCTAAACAAAAATAAGGCAAGTTGCCTTATTCCATCTCCATATCTTCACTTTCTTCATTTTCTTCTTCGATTAAGTAATCCATTTGACACTCGTCCCAATATTCTAAAACCAGTTGAACATAAGCTGGATCAATTTTATCAAATTCCATTCTTGCAGTATATATTGTAGCATCTATCATTGGGTTATCTAATATGTTATTTTCCTCTGTAACTAGCAACAGTGATTCCCCTCCAATAGAATTATCTAATATTTTACATAAGCCATAATCTCGGATTCTTCCTGTCATTATCACATTATAATCAGTACTTTCTTCTTTAGCACCATTAACCAGCTTATTATCATCATTAACCATGACTTTTCCAAGTGGTTCTACTTTTCCCTTAATATATTCTAAAAACTTTAATTTTGACTCTTCTCCAGAAGATTCTAATAATAACTTTTCTTCCAACTTGTTTATTTTATCTATTGTGTTACAAAAAGAAATAAATTTTTCATCTTCTGTGACCTTATTAATTATCCAATTTATGATTGATTTATCACTTTCATAATTCAGCTCATATGAACTTGATGTTCCATGAATTGAAAACCCTTCTACAAATTCTATTTTTGGTTTATTATTTACAAAATCTATATAACAGAATATACTTGTCATTCCATCATAGTCGATATCATATTGACCATTCCATGCACTAGTTTTTTCAGCGATTTGTTCATATATTTTGGAAATCGTTATATTTTTGCTACCTTGACTTTCCAATAAATATAAATGTTCATCATTTTTAATTTGAAAATATTCAAATTCAATATTACTTTTTCTCATAGTTTATCCTCCATTTTCATTTTATTGTTGAATTACAAAAAATAAGGCAACTTGCCTTATTCCCTTTATTTCATAAAATAAAAAACATTCCAAAAATGGAATGCACTTTTTATTGATTTAATTCTGTAAATATATCATATGCCATTGCTAATGTGGTTTCAATGTAATATGCATATTCAGACACGTTTTGTATCATTGGTAAAGTATATCCTGTTGGAATATAATTCCCTTCAATATCCTCTAGATTAACCCACACGACTTCTCTACGACCAAAGATATGTAAATCCTTTTTGATCAAATCTAAAACAAAATCACATTCATAGCTCTTTTGAGTATTGTTGTTTACACTTTCTTCGAATATTGATTTAAAATCCTTTACAGTATTTTTAGTGTTGACATATACTAAATTCCTATCTAACAAGTAATGATATGCATCCCTTAACATTTTAACGCTCCTTCTCTATTCCTTAAAAACCGACAAATATAATACTATCTTGTATCCAACACATAGTCAAGGACTATAGTACATGAACATTATATTTTGTTATTGTTCTTGGAGTGTTCATCAACAAAAAGATAGTATATGCCTGTGAAAGTAATACTCTTATATGAACTTCCTTAACATATGGGTGTAGATTTATATCATATGGTATAAATTCTCTATCTATCCATTTAAAGGTTATATTGCACAGGGTATCACTATCATTTACTTTTATTAGTTTTTTTGTTTTATCTATTAAATTTCTTGTATCGAATTCCTGATGTTGTCGTGCAGATCTTTTGATTGTATTGTAATAAATTTTAAATCGTCTTTTAGAATCATTATGTACTCTAAAGTTATTTTCATAAATATAATTGTAACAATCTAAAACTGACATATGCTCAACGCTCCTTTCACATTCATTCTATCACAAAAGCAATTTTTATATCGTCTATTTTTAAAATATACTCCATTATTTTGGAGTTAAAATAAAAAAATGATAGTTTGTATCTTAATCTTACTATCACACTTATTCTAATCCTTGTTCCTCTTCCATGCTTTCAAGATACTCATCAATATCTTCATAAATATGTCCTTCATTATCCTCAATACTATATTTATCCATATAATCATTCATATTCATTTGTTCTAAAAATTCTTCTATACTTTCCTGATGTAAAACATTATCAAAAAGGTTGTCTATCATACTGTCAAAAATATAAATCAACTGATTGCTGTTTGTATATTCCATTTTAAGTGTAACAACCTTATTGTCATCATAAAATGACTTTTCATATATTTTTGGTGTGTTTTCAATATCTAGCTGATTATTAATCATAGACACAATTTCATCAGTTGTGAAATGATTATGTAAATCATTACAGCATTTCAATATAAGTGTATTGTATTGCAATACTCCATTTTTGATGACTTCATTGATTGCATTATGAATAATGAAATCATCATATTTATTTTTCAAAGTTTTAAAATCCATAGATTCTTTATGTTGACTCTTTATACTTCCCACTATGATATACTCTCTATTCTCATAATCAATTTCTACGTTATCATATCCATTTTGCATAAAGTAATCTTTAAAATAGTTTTCTGCATCTAAATAGTTCTTATAAGCCTCAAAATTAGAATTAAATGTTTTAATATACTGGTTATCCATATATGCAACATAACATTCTCCTTCAGGGACAAGCTTGATTTTAATTTTTTCTTTCTTTTCCATATTTACCTCCATCACTTTTTAATAGATTAAAAAATAAGGCAAGTTGCCTTATTCCATTTCTAAATCTTCTTCCTCTCTTTCACGTTCCATTTCTATTTCAACTTGTTCATGTATCAATGCAAATGTTTCAAATATATCATCTAATGAAATTGTATGATAAGGATACGTTTTTTTCTGGTACTTTTCAAAATTTTGATTAAAGATTTCTGAGGTTTTTAATTCATGAATAATTTTTTCAAAGTTAAATAGATTATTTATAGTACCACGATCTCGAGATACTTCTATTATCGTTTCTCCTAATAATTCATTATTTATCAGATGTTTACAGTCATTAATCAAAAATTGAATATCAAATAAATCTCTCATTCTAGTATTAAATTCACCACGGTCCAATGTTGTTTCATATTTTTCAGCAATAATATTTTCTAATGGATAGGACATCACATTAATATCTTGATTATCAATCATGCTTGGTAGATTTGTATGAACTGCATATGGATAAATAAGAGTGTTATTTGAGATATCCAGTTTAAGCCTTAATTTCAATTTATCATGAACAGCATCTAATGTAACGTTGAAGCCACTATATCCATCATCAAGCTGAGTGTTTTTAATATTTGTTATTTTATAATCGAAAAAACTATCATTATCTACTTCCATGACCTTATTCAAAATAGTAATAATCTCATTCTCACTAAATATTGTTGAATTAAATGTCATATCAATATCTCTGGTTGAACGAGTATCAATCCCCAGTAATGTAGAAACAACAAAACCACCCTTGATAATAAAGGAATTCTTATATTCTGAACAACTAATTTTCTTTACAAATTCTTCTAATATAAATCTTTGTTGTATTTCAACAATGGAAATGTTTTTTTCTTTAGATAGTTTTCTAATATTACTTTTCCATTTATCTATGGACATATCTTTCACTTTTGTATCCTCCTTTATGGTTTAGTATATAAAGCAACAATTTTTTGTATTTTCTTTGAAATTTTCATTTCTTTTGCATACATAGAAAGTTTATTAAGGTTAATTTTTTCATTTAGAAAATAGTTTTGTAAACCTTCTATATATATCTGTGTCTCAATTCTATTTTTATTCTTGATAATATCGCAGATTGTTCTCTCTTTATCATAGATTATAATTTTAGATCCTAAATCATCTATAATTTCACTTACACCCAATTTAAAAAGATTTTCCTTGACATAATAAACTTTTATCTCATTATTCCTTAAATGATATCCACTAATTGTTGTAACTGTATGCCTTTCTGGTGATCTATCCGTTAAATGATGTAAATATAATGCAGTTTCGTTACTATAAATGAGTTTATTATTGTTTTGTTGAATAAGCTTAAATTCATCGTCAACACTATCTTTATATAAATATTTTCCTCTTGCAATTTTATCAAAGTATTTTAAATTAACTAGCTGATTAATAAAATATGAAGAATATCCACATTCCTTTAGCTCTTTTGTTGTTACATGCCCATTATTAATACTAATAATTTCTCGTAGTTTTTCATTTATGTATTTCATAGTATTTTCCTTTCGTACATATATTATATATAATTTATGTACAAAAATCAACTATAAGCATTTTTATTTATCCATTAATAAGGCAACTTGCCTTATCCCATTTCTAAATCATCCTCATTTTCTGATTCCTGATTTTGTTCTTCCCTTTCCTGCAGTAATTCATTATAATTTTGATACATTTTGATATAAGGTACTTTTGGATTTAAAAATGATTGCATTGGTAGATCATTATAGAATGCGTTATATATTACTTCAAGCTGATATCCATCAAACATATATGAGTCATCAATTTTCTCTAGATCTAACTTAGATGTTCTCTTAAATTCTTCAATAGCTCTCCGATACGATTCTTTGGGATTGTTTTTCAAATATTCCCTATATTCATCAAATTGTTGAAAAATTTCAGATGAGTCTAATGATGAATGGATAAATTGCTGACTGACATTATCATATTTTCGTATCATGATATTTGTATCATTTTTCATTATCCAAAATAGATTATCATCTTTTTCAACAATCAATTTAGTAGGAACAATAATATAATTCCCTTTATATTTTGATGTTTCAGGCAATCGAAGTACAACATACTCTTTATCCTTGGAATTAAACTTTTTCCCTAACATATCTCTATCTATTTTGATTTCTACCCATTTTTCATTAGGATTTAAATGACTTATTTTACTATTTATTCTTGATTGCTCTTGCATATATATAGGTGGAGTTTCTTTCATAAGATATTCAATTTCTTCTTTTAATAAACTAATTCTTTTATTTGAAAGCTCCTCTTCAGTTAATTTATCAATATTCTTTTTTATCATTGCATATGTATTTTCCTCTTGAATACTATATTCCTTGTCATACATATAAATAATGTGTTCCTGAAACATATTGATATAACTTGCATCCATAAATTTAAAAACTTTACTTATGTATTGTAACAGTTCAGTATATTTTAAGGCAATAAATTCTATCTTACTTTGTCTTTTATTAAATTCATTACTTTTTCCAAATAACATTTTTATCTCTCCTCTTTCTTATTCTATAAACAAAAATAAGGCAATTTGCCTTATTCCTGTTCTAAACTTTCTTCTTCATCTAATACAACTTGAGATTGATGAGAAACATTAAGACTATCATTTAATGTTCTTTGTCTTTCTAGCAATTCTGCCAACTTTTTCTCCTCGGGATAGGTAGTTTCTACCATTTTCTGATAATGCTGCAGTTGTTTTTTCATCATATCAAGATCAATCTTTTCATTTTCATATGTTTCAGGTATACCTTGAATAACCTTTAACATTCTGACAAAGTTAACTCTTCCAATTTGATGAACTTCATTCATCATTTTATATTCTCTTTCTTTTCCAATAATTGTTAGCATTTTATCAGCTATTCCAAAATCAAATCCACAAAATTGTCCTATGACAACTGTATCAGGATTTCTCTTTATTCGATTAGATATGTCATACAATACATCTCCCGCATCTTTCATATTCCTAAATATTTGATCTTTAATGGTGATACTAAACCATTCTTCAATATTTTCCATTTTGTTTTTTAGGCTATTTTGAGCCAGTGGAATATCAGACTGAATTCTTGCTATCTTTTTGCAGATATTAGAAATTGATTGAGGTAATGCTATGAGATTTCTTTGAGCACTATATTTTTCTTTATTAAAGATTTGTTTTTCTAATTGTAATTTCTTTATCTCATTATCGACTTCCATTTTTTCTTTAATAAGTGGATTTCCTGAGGCTATCGCTTTAACTTCTGCATAAGACATAATATTGGTATTATCCTCTTCAATTTCTCTAGATGATGTCATACCTTCTAAAAGCTGATTCATGTAAGACGCTTTTGTTTCGATCATCTGCCAGCTGTAAGAGTCAAAGGATTTCTTAGTAACATATCTAAATTCATAGATTTCACTGTATTGATTTCCCTGTCTAAATCCTCGACCATTTCTTTGTTCTATGTCTGAGGCTCTCCATGGTACATCTACATGATGAATTGCAATCAGTTTATCTTGAACATTTGTTCCAGCTCCTAATTTAGCTGTAGACCCTAATAATATCCTCGTGTTTCCACGTTTCATACTATTAAACAACTTTGTTTTTTGAATTTCTGTCTTTGCCTCATGAATATAAGCTATTTCATCATTTGGCACACCTAATCGTATAAGTCCTTCTTTAATTTCATCATAAACATTAAAACGATATTGTGATGGAGTTGATGAATCACAAAAAACAAGCTGAGTCGCTTTATCTTCTTCATAATCTTTCCATACATTGTAAATATTAGTGATAACTGCATCAAGTTTATCTCCAGCAATATAGCCATAACACGGATCAATTAACCTTAGATCAATAGAAGCCTTCTTACTATCTGTAGTTACTTTCAGCATATTATCTTCTCTAGGATCAACAGATCCAGAGTGAATGTTTTCACTTCTTTCAACAATTTCTCCTATATATGTTTCCAATTCTGAACTTGGTTCTATGACAACGACATTAGGTTTCCCTCCTATATGTTTTGGTGGGATAACATTAGTTCTTCCTGTAGTTGATTCACTTAATGCCTTTTTTAGCATACCTTCAGTTTGAATTTCAGCAACCTGTCTAAACATGGTCATCAGTTCAGGAACATTAAAAAATTTATTAAATCTTTCTCTTGTTGTAAATCCACTTCCATCAATACTGATTTCAAGTGAGCTGACTACCTCTCCAAAATTCTTTGCCCATGCATCAAAACAGAATATACCACATTCATGTAATGTTTCTTCTTGTAAATATCTCTGCATATTATAAAGCTCTGCCATTGTATTTGAAATTGGAGTCCCTGTTGCAAAGCATACTCCACCTCCACTCTCCAATATATAGCTTGTCTTCATATACATATCACTAGCTTTTTGTGATTTGGTTTGAGGGACTCCTGCGACATTAGACATTTTTGAATAAATATACAAATTTTTAAATTCATGTGCCTCATCTACAAACAGATAGTCTATACCGAGTTCATCAAAAGTAATTCCATTATCTCTAGGAATATCGGTCAATCTTTGAACATTAGATTCTATAGATTTTTTTGTTCTTTCCAATAACTTAACATATCTTGTATTTTGTCTTTCATTATAGTTTAATGACTCTAAACCATATTCAATATCTTCTATCTCCTTTTCCATTTGTTTGATCATAATATCATTTGACATTGGAATGAGCTTAAAAGATGAATGGGCTATAATAATAGCATCATAATCATTTGTTGCTATCTTATGAATAAATTCATTTCTTTTTTTAGAAGTAAAATCTTTTGTTGTGGCTGCTAAAATATTCGCTTGAGGATAAGCTATGAGAAATTCATTTCTCCACTGATCCACTAAATGGTTGGGAACAACTATCATGCATTTATTCGCAAGTTTCATTCTTTTCATTTCCATTGCTGCTGTAACCATTTCAAATGTTTTTCCAGCTCCAACTTGTTGAGATAACAAGATTGATTTTGAAGACATAATTCTAAAAACTGCATTTTTTTGATATTCTTCTAACTGTAATGAACTATTCATTTCAGGGAATATCAAATGACTTCCATCATACTTTCTTTCTACATAGTTATTTAAGGTATTATTGTAAATCTCTTCTAAATGAGTTCTTCTCTTGTAGTCTGAATAGATCCAATTGGAAAAATTCAGTTTCATCTTATCAGCTAGATTCCTTGCTATAGTTGTTCTTGTCTGATTAACTCTAGAACGTCTTTTTATTTTACCATCTTCTTCTTCATCCCAATAATCTCTTATTGTTGGTAAACGTGAATTCATGATATCCATTAATAAATCCATTCCTGTATATTCAGGCTGAGAATACATATAATTTAATTCCACTTTAGGTACTCCCCATGTTTTCGTAACATGGACATCCCATTTGTTGTAGTCACTAAGGATCCATTCTCCAGTATATTGAGAATAATTAAGTTTATATCTTCCTTTAAAGGAATTACTCATTTCAAATAACTGAATAATAAATTCTTCATAGTATTGAGAAGGTACCCATACAGAACCTAGCTGCACTTCTATCTCATCAGCAGTAAGCCATTTAGGTTGGATTTTTTCTAAATCCTTTATGTTCTGACTAAACATATCAGGATATCTAGTATCTGCCTGTTTTGCTAATTCTAATTTTTTTCTTACATTTCCACTCAAATACTCATCAGCAGTTTCAATCTTGTTTTCTTCAAATGGTATCCTATAAGCAAGTTTATTTTCTAATAGTTCATCAATAATTGTTTGTTGTGATTTATGATATATAGTTTCAATATATTCAACATCCACTTTTCCACTTCGATTTAACGAAAGATGAAAGGCATCGGAAATGGTATCAACACTTTTTATTTCAACAATAGGTTTGATTGTTCGTTTAAAAAAGAAGTCACTTTTTGTAACTTCCTTTGTTCCAGTATTTATTTTTTCTAATGCTGTAAGCATATAATAATTCGGGTCATTTTTTAGTATTAATATTGTTTTTCTAGTATTTATATATCCATATTTTTTTACATAGTCATCATAAAGCTGATTAAGGTTCTGTCTCTCATTTTGATATTCCTCTTCATCATTACTTTTCTTTTGAATAGAGATCATATTCTGAACAGAATCCTTAATTTGTATAAGGGTTTTTATTTGATCTGTATTCTTTTCAATTTCTACTGCCTCATAATCTTGTCGTAGATAAACCTTTCCATTAACGATAAAGTGTTCATTGTTTTTATATTTATAGAGATCCAATTGTAATTGATTACTATTCTCTTCTAAATTAATTAATTGACTTTCCTTATATATCTGTTTTGGAAACTGATGTAAAACTTTCTCAATCATTTCATCAAATGATATGTCTTGATTATTAACAGAAAGTGTATACCCACCATATTGATTTTTTACAACTTTACACTCTCCATAAACCATTTCAGGATGTTCTATAAAATACTGGTTCATATAGACATTATTTCCGATATGTTCCCTATCCAACCATGACACATGAGTCCTTGTAAAATCATATTTTTCTTTTTTTTGAAAAAAAACAATATCACTAATAACTGAAGTGTTAGCCCCATTATTTTGAAAAGTCGTATTAGGAAGTCTGATAGCTCCTAAAAAATCTGCTTTTTTATGGACTAGACTTCTTATTTCAGAATTTCCATCTAATGTATTAGTAGAAGTAACAAAAGCAACTATTCCACCTTCTCTTACCTTATCTATACTTTTTAATATAAAATAATTATGAATATCAAGATTATACTTATTGTAATCTAAATCATGTATTTTATATCTTCCAAATGGAATATTAGAAATAATTAAGTCAAAGAAATCATTAGGAAATGATGTTTTTTCATATCCAGTAACCTGTATTAATGACTTTGGATATAGATTTTGAGCTATCTGCCCTGATATTTCATCAATTTCTACTCCATATAAGGAAGAATTTTCCATTATATCTTCAGGCATTAAACCAAAAAAATTTCCTGTTCCCATAGATGGATCTAATATATTTCCTTTATTAAATCCCATATGATTTAATAT
Organism: uncultured Erysipelotrichales bacterium; assembly: GCA_910579135.1. Taxonomy (GTDB): domain Bacteria; phylum Bacillota_I; class Bacilli_A; order Erysipelotrichales; family Coprobacillaceae; genus MGBC113645. The sequence continues at coordinate 81,411 of CAJTTM010000005.1, forward strand.
TTTATACATTCCTTCTATAACTTCGTATGGAGTATAAAAGCTAGTTAAAACAGAGGCTTTCATCTGTTGATATTGTTCAATGCTTACTAACTCCTTTAATTGATTCCTTTCTTTCTGCCACTCTTTATTTCCTTCATCAAAAACTTGTGGAAGTCCACCCCAGCCCGAATAAAAAGAAAGTATCTCCTGTTCTTTGAAAGTGAGATACTTTTTATTTTGTTTAATACATGATAATGCTTCAATATTTCTTTTAAACTTTTCACGGCTTTTACTTTTTAAGTCTTTATTTATTATTCTGTAATTTGTGGATTGAACAACGGATTCTGTATTACCCATTCCATTGTCTTCTCTTGTGCTGTCTGAAGGATTTGACGATTGTAATTGATCTCTTCCATAAAATTGACTGGTTTCTTTTTTAACTTCAACGATACTTCCTCCAGCATTCTCATTTGAATTGAGTCCATCTCCAATTGAAAACTTTCCAATGTTTCCTTGAGCTTTCCATTCATCTTTAATCGTAAATATTCCTGAGGATTCCTCTCCCTCAGCATTTCCAATAATTGATTCATTGAATAAAGACAATTGTTCATATGTATTTCTTCCATCAGTAATCACTCCATTCTTTTTCTTTCTTACCATTTTATTCCTCCTTCAATTCAAATACAATGTATTCTCATAAAAAAAATATATAATCTTCTTTTTTTATTGACTGTAAATCCATATGTATAGATTTTTTTAATAATATCCCACTATATTATTCCATCTCTAAGTCCTCTTCATCTTCTAATCTTGCCATTATAATACCCTTTCTAAATCATTTTCCTCTTCTTGTTGTTCTTCAAGTTCATGTTCCTCAACAATTGCTTCTAAATCTTTTTGCATTTCTGAAAGAACATTCTTTTTGACATAATTGACACTTAAAATAATTTCTTTTCTCATTTCCTCAATTGAAGGTTTAGATTGAGAATACAAATACTGAGTTTCAACAAGTTTACAGGAACAATCAAGTATAAGTCTTGCATTAGAATATGCTGAACAAAATATATTATTTATATATCCTTGAATATAATCATGTGTTTCAAATTGTGGAGTAAACTCTTCTATTATCCCTTCCCTTTGTTTCATGATGATATCTCTATTGGTTTCAACAAATTGATAAAGACTCTTAAGATCATCATCAATACCTCTTAAGTTTGGCTGAACTGTAAATTGATGAACTTTTATTCGATTATTAAGTTGCTTAAGTAAATTATCATTTTCTAAACATTTAATCGGATATGAACATCTGAAATATGGATATAATATTCTTAGCTTGTTATACAATATTTTATCTATTTGAATTTCATTGCAATTGTAATAATAGTGTTTATAGTGTTTAATATTTTCTTCTAATGGATCTAATTGTTCAATCACGTTCATTTGTAAAACATTATCACCTGAAAGAAGATTTAACTCCTCATGAAGTGGCTTTCTTATAATAGCATACCCTTGATTGATTTCATCTAAGGTCCAACCTGCTGCCAAATATCTGTCAACAACATGCTGTCCCCATTTTCTGTATGCTTTTAATTCTTTTTCATTCATATTTCTTCTCCTTTAACAATAAGGCAAGTTACCTTATTCCATTTCTATGTCATCTTCATTTTCTTTTACATTTTCTTGATTATCAAGTATCTTAAACAAATCTTCTAATGAATTGCACATAAATGCACCATTTTCAATAAGTTCATTACATCCATTATTTTTACTTTTTATCGCTGAAGGAACACACATAATATCTTTTCCTCCATCCAAGGCACTACTGATAGTATACATTGAACTACTTTTTAAATTGATCTCAGTTACAAGTATAGATGAAGAAAATCCAGCAATTAAACGATTGCGTGCTAAAAAATTTTTTTCCTTTGGTTTTATTTTTTCAGGATATTCACTAATAACTAAATGGTTATTTTTCAATTCATCATATAATTGTTGATTTTGTGGTGGATAACAATAATCTATTCCACTGCCTAATACTGCTATGGTCTTTCCGGTGTTTTCTATAGTTTCCTTTTCTGCAACTGTATCAATTCCTAATCCCATACCACCTACAATAACATAATTATTTTCAACTAATCCTTTCACAAAATACTGTGTTGCTTTTTCTCCATAAGTGCTTGGATTAGTTGTACCAACTACACCGATTGTCTTTTCATCTATTAAACTTAAATCGCCATAATAAAATAAAACAAATGGTGGACAAGTTACAGATTTTAATGGTTCAGGATAATCTGAACTAACAATGGTCGTGTAACGACATTTTAAATCTTTTAATTTATCACACAAATATTCTTCGTTTATTATTTCTTTATTTACAACTGCTCTGTAAATATCATCAAAATTTCCATTATATTTAAATGAAAAATATAATAATACTTTTTCTAATTCTCCCATATATAATTCTCCTCTTTCTTTTTAATTTTAAATTAAAATAAGGCAAGTTGCCTTATTCCATTTCATAATCTTCTTCACTTTCTAATTCATTTTCTTCTTCTAAATTATATAGCTTACCATTTCTGTCCATCTCACCTAAATAATAATAACTATATTCATTTTGACCAAAAGCCAGATAAGTATGTTGACCGTTCTTATAATCATATGGTTCTCCCATCATAAATCCTGCTGAAACTTGAACTGTTGATTCGTTGAATGGAAGACTCAACGGAATCATACAATTAAATATTTGATTATATACATCTTTAGTAATTTCTTGCCCAGGTTTAGCAGAGAACGTCCCATCTTTCCTCCATTGGTTTGCATCATATATATTATGAAGTAAGGCATACTCTTCTGTTACCGTATCAAATAAAGGTTTAACTTCATTTGCTAACACATCAGTTATCAAATTATAATATATATTATAGTTTTCATCTCCTTGATAAAAAATATCTTCTTTGTTATTTTTTACAAGAACTTCTTCTCCACCATTAACATAAACAGTATAATTATCTGTGTACATTATACACATATAAGTAACACCATTTTGTTTTATATTAGGAATGATACAATTCTCTGTCTCCATCATTTTACTTTTGATATTTGAATACATTTGATTATATATATGATACAAATTATTTATTTTTATACCTTTCCATGTTCCATGAGTATGATTTATTCCATTAAGGAATTTTATTCCAGTACCTCCCATTTCTTCCCATTGTAAAAGATTAGGAGTATAATCATCAATTAAAAAATCAGTTAATATAATAGGTGTAAGTCCATGTTCATTAAAGTATTCAGCCTTTGACTGTCCATATGGAATAAATACTCTATGTTCTTTGTCCAATGAAGGTACATATTTATCTAACCATTTATTCTTTTCTTCTAAAGCATACTGACTGTCTGTTAAAAAATGAGAACAGCTATAGACTTCTTTTCCTTCCCTTAACATTTGATTGACTAATTCTACCATATTAAAATTTGGCTCTAAATTTAAAAAATAGTTTTCTTTATATAATTCTTCATTTGATACATTATTCCATACTGCCATTGTTCCATCCATATCAAAAAAATATCTTGTTTTCATAAAATATCTCCTTTTTAATTATTCCATTACTAAGTCTTCTTCACTTTCTTCTACATTAGCTTCTTGATATAATGAATTATCATCATGATACACTAATTGATCTAAATTGATATGCTCTCTAATATATTCTATAGCTTCTTCCATGTTTTTCTTTATATACACATTATTATTTATTGAAATAGAAACATCTCTATTATTTCCATCAATTGTAATAGTATTTTCTTCAGAAGTAAGTGTAATAGAGGTTGGTAGAGCATTATTTTTGACATTACAAGCAACTTCATCTGTTAATGAAGTTATACTCTTAATTTTCATTTCATCTTCTGCAACCTTGTTTAAATGCTCAAAATAGCTAAATTCTTTCTTTATATTTCCAAACTCACCTATCAGCAATCCAACGCTCCTTTCATATCCATCATAATAATCATAAATTTCACGATAATTATCTTTAATTAAATAATTATAATTATATTTTAAATGTAATTCTTCTAATTCTTTATCAATTTGTTTACTTCTTTCTTCATAACTCTTGTGGTCAATTTCTTCTTGCCTATAGCCTTCAAGGGTATTTTTAACACTTATTAATTCAGCAATTGTTTCGCTATAACTATATTCTTTTTTCCATAGAAAATCCAATGATGTTTGTAAAACAGATTGAGTCTTTTTTAAATCTGATGATCTTGCATTATCTTCAAATCTCTTATAAAATTCATATATTTTATATGTTTTATTATTTATAGACTCTATTTCCATTTTATTTTTTTGGATTTTATTCTCTGTTTTCTTAATTTTTTCAGTTACATCATCAATTCTATCATTGTATGTATTTATTTTTTCTATAGTTTCATCATATTGCAATTGATCGAATTTATGTTCAAAAGTTGAGTTCAATTTATAATCAACATCAGATTGTTCTAATATAAGTCTATGTTGTTGATTATATTTACTGATGTTTTCAATGAAATATAACATTTTTTCATTTCTTAACATTTCATCTTTGATATACTTTTGATTTTTTTCATCTTGACAGAACTTTTCTTCCATATATTTAATAAGTTTATTGTTCCCTTCAAAATTATAATCAGAAAATAGTTTTAAAAGAATATCTTGTTTTTTATCTACATACACATCTAGACCACCATTAGGGGATATATCGCTATATTCTTTTTCACTTCTTGCTATAGACTCTGCTTTCGCATCTAGTTTATCATAAAGTAATTGTTTTATCTCTGTATCATTTTTCATGTCATCAGGTAATACATTATAAATAAATAGTGTACTATTATATGATTTTAAAAAATTAATAACTTTATCCTTTGTTAATGAATTAGAATTAATTAAATAATCAATTTTATTTAAGTTTTTATCTCCTTGATACTCATCTTCACTAAATATAGTTATCCATTCATTTTCAAATGGAAATACAAAATTAATATCAGTTCCTTGATGTGATTCAAGTGAACCATATCTATCTCCTGCTCCTTTACTAATACTTATATACATATTTTCGATGCCTTTAATATAAATATCTTTTGTAAAAGATTGATAATAAGCCTGATTAATGCTTTCCTTATTCACATATATTTCATCAGATTCAAAGATATATTCAATATATTCTTCAGTATCTTCGACGTTATGTGATTTTGCGTAATTGATAATATTATAAACCTTATCTTTTGCTATGAGAATTTCTCTCATTTGTTCCATTGTATTCTCCTCCTTGTAATAGCTATTAAATTTAATTAAAATATTTACTCTTGTTTATCCAATTATTTATAATTCTTATGCTTTTTCATTCATACTTTTATGTCAACACATTACTTCCTCATCATTTTCTATCTCTTCCTGAATTTCACTTCTCTGTTCTTCTAATTCTTTGCCAAATCCAAGATAAGATATCTCATCTTCATTTAAGTAAAAGTTATATTCTCCATTATCATTAAATATACCTAAATCATGTAAATCTTTTTCTATAGATGCTCTCCAATCTAGCAACGCTTCATAATAAGTATCAAAGACATAATAATATTCAAATCCATCCAATTCATTTAATCTGTTTTTGTTAATGATTTTTTGAAGATCTTCTTGAGATAAATTTGATAATTCTAAATTAATAATCCCTACTTCCTGATTAGGCAGTTCAAACATTCTATATTCTTCAAAAACAGCTATAGTTTTCTCCATTATTGATTTTGCATAATTTGTATCTGATATTCTATATCCTCTACCATTAAGCATGTAACCTTCTTTAATGTCATTATATATTTCCATAATCCTTGTTTTACTAGCATGAATATAAACAACATCATCTTTTCTTCCATCAGGATGATACATTTCTCTTACCTGTTCTCCAAAATAATTAAAAGCATGTTCATTGCTTTTTTCTATAGTATGATTACTGACACGATATTCTTGCCCATATAACCTAAAATAATAGCTATCTTGGTTATAACTCATTTGAATAGCATTTTGATTGCAAAATTCTTCTATTTCTTTCATTTTTATCGCAAATTCTCTTGCTTTACTTCTACTTGGTGTAAATTTTCTTCTATAACTCATAATTTCCTCCTATTAAAAAAATAAGGCAACTTGCCTTATTCCATTTCATAATCTTCTTCATTGTCTTCTTGGCTTACTTCATGAATTAAATTCAAATTCGGATTATTCTTCTCATTAATTGAATATAATTCATCTTCGGTCCATACATCATTACCCAACAAATAAAAATTTGCTGGTTCATAAAAATTGTGGGTTTGAATGACTGCATTATTATATACTTCTTTATCAGTATATAATGATACATCAAAATCTCCCTCAGCATAATTTATTATCATCATATAATCATTGTTTCGATAATATCCAGCATATCTAAATGGTATGCCATAATCACAATGAAACGATTTTGCCATATAATGAGTATCATCTAAATCAATATGTCCAAAAAAGGTTTCATGATCCTCATAAACCGTATTTGTTTTCATATGATTATTAATTAATGTTTTAATTGCAGTAGGTATATTATAATTATCTAAATCATAACTAGCTATATTTACTTTCTTACTATCATTCAAAAAATCATTAACATCATACTCTATCTCCTGATTCCAAATTTTGCTTGCTAATGTTTTTTGATAATCATGAAATTCATTATGTGTCATTTGTAACATGTTTATTTTTTTTCCATCTATAACTGTTTCTTTACCAGTTACCCAGTCAACATTACGCTTCAAACACATTCTTCTTGCTGCTTGTACACTGTCATTTTCATATGGACCCTTTGCTTTAGCTAAACTCTCCTCTATTTTTTTATTGCGATTATTTTCCTTTTCAACGGTTATTCCATAATTAAATCCTGCAGTAATACATTCATGTGCACCAATACAATGTTTAATGTCTTCAACTGGTTTATACATTAATACTTCGCTTAGTAATATACCTTTCCAATTATCTAAAAATTCAATTTGATCTGTTTGTTTAAACATATAATTTAATCGTCTTTTTAGCATTTCATCATTCTGTGCTAAAGTCACATAGTTTATATCTGTATGCTTTAAATTTGGTAATTTCTTTGCTGAATTCATTAGGTAACTTACAATACCAACAGCATAATAAAAATCTTTGTCACTGTTCAAAATAGTATCTTCACCATAACTTTTTTTAGCACGATTAACTAATTCTTTTAAATCATTCATATTTATACTCAATCCTCTCTTTCTAAATCAACTATTTTTTTACACGCATTACCTCTCCTGATAAGGATATTTGTTTTCTTTATCAGATTTATTCATATTATTATTTTTATATTTTACGTATTATTAATTTCTGATATAAGTTTATATAAATTTGCACACTCTTCTGCATATTTCCTTATCATCCATTTTTCAAATTCTTTAAGTTTTTTTGATTTCTTATGAATAGAAGTATCAACAAAAAGTTTCTTTTCTAAAAACATGCTTTCATCTTTTGCTTTTTTTGTTTCTTTTTTTAATTTTTTAAAATTTTCAATTTTTACAGGCACAAAAATTAATTCGTAATACATATTAACATATTTAAGATGTAATAACTTTTTTTTAAGAATACGTTTTGCCTTTCCATAATAACAAAATTGAAAATACCCATTTAAATTAGCAGTTTCAATTTCATTGAATATCAAATCATTAATAAGAGAATCTTCCCTCAAATCAATAAGAGCATATTTAATTTTATCTCCTTCACTGTTTACACAGTATTTTTTTATTTTTATTTCGACTACATAAAACCTATACTCTTGTTTCATTTTATCAAATACTTCTGAATTGAAATGTTTTCTTTTTTTTCCTCTTTCACAGAATATATTAAAATTTTTTATATTTAATAAATTTTCTTGAAACCCAAAATCATATTTAACATCATCGATATCATAACTCATATTTATATTTCCTCCATTTCGTAATCTTCTTTCTCTGTATCCATAAAATATTCTAGATTATCAACATGTATTGCTTCTATAAAATCATGACTATTCAATTGAGCAATATCATCAATTGAACAATTATGTTCCTTGATTGCATTACATGTAAGATAAACTATATCTTCTAACGAGACTGATATATTTGTCTTCATGTACGCTCTAAGAGAAACAGCATAAATATCCTCTGCCTCTTTTCTGCTAAAATCCATACTCATTGCTTGATATAAACATATCCCCTTTTTTAAAGCATTATCATCAAATATTGTTCTAAGATTTAAATATGCTTGAAGAATATCCATATCTGATGAGAGCGTAATTGAATGAACTTGATTCTCTTTTTCGTAAGTTTCATAACAATCTTTTATTAATTTGTGCAATATTTCTGCACATAAGTTATCTTTAGGATAATTATTTAAATCTTCGCAAGAATATCCCTTTACATTAGAAAAAATCAATTCAAAGAAATCATAGACATTATCTTTATTCATATTTTCCACAATATCTATATTATTGTTAAAATGTTTTTCCTCTTCTTTATGATCTAATATATATTTATATATATCTTGTTTTAATTTTCCACTTTCAAATTCTTTTGTAAAATCTTCTACTTTATTGTATTCAATAATCATTGCCATATTTATTCAACCTCCATTTCTTCATACTCATTTACTATGTCATGTCTATCTTCTGGTTGATCCTTTGATATAAAAAAGCTATCCTCTTTTTCTCTTACCTTAATAAGTAAATTATTGAGATCTTCTCCTGATTGGATTTCCTCACCTTCATATCTATTAAAAACAGATAACTTGATTGGTAAATTATTCTTCTTAAGATATTCTTCTATCTGCTTATACGCATGATATCCTGCTTCATCATTATCACAGGCACATATAATTTCTTCTACATCTTTAAGACATTCTCTTGTGTTGCGATTATACCAAAAAGTATTCACTACACTTCCTGCTCCTGAAGAACATAAGATGTGTGCATCATTTGTTTTCCAATTTAATGACAAATAGCTTAATCCATCTATTACACATTCTGTAAGAACTATTTTCTTTACTGGATTTTTATTTTCTATGAATAATCCACATAATTTATATGAACCCTCACAGTCCCTTTGAAATTTTAACGATGGATCTGTTCCTCTTCTAACTCCAAAACGAGCATTTTTATCAGCGTCATAACCTACAAATACACAGTTATGATATATATCTTCATATAACATATTCTCATTTTTTAGATAATTAATAACTTCTTCACTTATACGTCTTGTTTCCAATAAATAATTAGTAGCACTTAAATCGTCTACATTTGGTGTTGGTAATGTCAATCCTTTACTTATATAACTTTTATCCTCAATAGAATCATACTGATATAGTTCTACCACATTAGGATCTCTTGTTTTATAGTATTCAACAATATCTTCTATAGCTGCATTGTGAGAATATCCATTAAACTTTGCAACAAATTCAATGATATCCATTGGTTTATTTGAATACTTATTCCAATACACTTTATTAATCCCTAGATCAAATACTAATGAACTTAACTCTTTGCATTTTAAATATCTTTCTCCCTTTTTTGATTTAAAAATTGTTAAACCAAGGACATTTGAAGCAAATTCTACAATGTTTAGATTGTTTTTAACTTCTTGTAATGAATTAAGTCGGACAGCCTTTTCTTCCTTTGTGAAAATTTTAGGACTTACTTTTCTATTACCAAAAAAAGGATTTGCATTAGGGTTTGGATTTCCTTCCATCTTCATCTCTCCTTCCTTAATAAAAATAAGGCAACTTGCCTTACTCCATTTCTTCTTCCATACTTTCCTCTTCATCAACTTCAAAATTCAGTTCATGATTTATTTCCATATCACTCAGGGCATTCATTCTTTGAAGTTGAATGTATTCAAACATATCGTGATATTTCATAATTGTTTCAATATCATTGATTTCTATAGCAAACAGCAGTTCTCTGTCCTCTCTTTTTTCCAAGTTTAGATTACTATAAATTTCATTACATATCCTTGAATAAACAATAGTATCTTTTTCGCTTTCATAATCAATCATGTGAAAAAGATTTGATATCTGTTCACTATCAAATAGAATTTGCTTTATATAACCATTTTCTATTTGACAATAAAAATGATTGTTCTTATCTATCTTTTCTCCACAATAAACCATAGTATATCCATCAGACAATGATATATGAGTTTCCTTTATATTCATGGCATAGCTTTTTATAAATTCAAAATAATATTTATTGGGAATTTCAATTTCATAAATATCCTCTATATCAATTGATAATAATTTATTGTTTATTACAGACATCAAATATTCCTGTAAAGTATGTGCATAATACAAATCCGTATAAAACAGTCTCATTTTCTCACCTCTTTTCTTCATAAAAAAAGACCAACTTTACAAATATATTTGTATAGCTGATCTTTTTGACACTTTTTGATAATACTATTTTACCACATATTGAAATACAAATCTTTCCACATTTTGTGCAATTTTTAATACATAAATTTTAAAAATTAAAGTATATTTTAGAATTGTATGTCATCATCCATGATATCAAATGAATTGAATGAGTTATCAAATTCTTTTTCTAAATCAATAGATTGTTCAAAATTATTATCAAATTTTTCCTCTTTGAAAGATGTCTGTTGTCCTTGTCTTCGCTCAACACTTGACCTTGTTTCCAAAAACTGAACACTATCACATACAACTTCTACAATATACACCTTTTGTCCTTTAGCATTCTCATAATTACGAGAATGAAGTCGTCCTTCTATACCAACAAGTGATCCTTTTGAACAATACTTTTCAACATTCTCTGCAATTCTTTTCCAAACAACACAGTTAATATAATCAGCTTGCTGTCCATCTGCCGAATTATAATTTCTATTTAATGCTAATGTAAAGCTTGTTACAGCAGCACCATTATTTGTTCTTCTTAACTCAGGATCTCTTGTCATTCTTCCAACCAAAACCACTCTATTTATCATTTTATATTTCCCACCTTCCATATTTTCTTTATTTTATCAATAAATTTTATATTATTTCTTATACAAGCATAAAAAGAATTCTAAATGTTCAATCAAATTATTTTAATTACATTATGTAAATATCAATGATTAACATTACCTTCTTCCTACTTTGTTTGTTGTTCCTATAATTATTTGAGAATTCCATTTTTTCTGCAACTTCTTTAACTCTTTTTTTTCTTTAAAATTTAAAACGTCTTTATGTTCTTTAAAAAGTTCAATTTTACTTTTCAGATATTTTCTTTCTAACATAATCTTACAAAAATCAAATTCTTTTCTTGTAAATTTACTACTTCTTTTCATAATTATTATCCTCTCTATAATTATTTTAAGTTTTATTGAACAGAATATTCATATATCTCTTCTATTTTGATATCGTCATAGAATTGAGGAGAAAAATATAATTTAAACCACTTAAACACAAAATAAGACGAATATTCTTGTATGCCTATTGACACATTATAGAATTTATATAAAAATATTATTTTATCTTCAGCTGTACTAAATTCTGTTACATCAACAATATGTTGACCGTTTTGTATATATCTTTTATTTTCAATAGCTATAATTGGAAAATCTCCTATTTTTTCTTTATTGTTTTTAAGAGCACTATTCAATAGTTTTAAATCATCCGTTCCTAAATCTACCCTAGGATAGTTAAGTTTAAGATTATTATATAAATCCAACATTTTTTTTGCTACTATTTTAATAATAACAAATGATGAAAAAATAAATATAATTTCACAATACAATAACGTATTTAAAATTTTATCACCATATATTAATCCTATACCCAAACCTCCAAATATACAAATACACATAATACCGAGCATGATCCAAATAGCAGTAAAATATGATTTGTAAAATTCCAAATTAGAAACTATTGGTTTATTATATTCAAAAGCATTAGATTGTTCATATTCACATTCTTTTAAATGTTGTAAAAAATCTTTTGCTATTCCATCCAATTTAATATTATTTAATTCACTTACCTTCATAATATCACTCCTTCGTTACTTTATGTTTTGAATACAATTAAGATGAAAGTTTTGTATTGATTTAAAACGATCATAATTTAAAACAAATTCTGAACTTGAGATTTTATAATCGGAAATTTTCAAAAAACCATCACATAATCGATCAAACTCCATCCAATAGCAATGCATTAAATCCTCTTTAATGTAATCAAATAAGACCCATTTCTGTACAAGTGTAGATTTGTTCTCTATAAATAGTCCCTCTCCTTGCATTAAATCTAATAACGGATTATGATTCTCCTCATACATCTTTTTTTCTAATTCCACTCTCATATCACTCATCATATGCCAAGGATACTCTTCCTTAGCATATGATGACACTTGCTCGAAGGGTAGTCCCTCCATTAACCCTCTTCGTATTTCAACCATTTGATCTCTATCTAATGTAGTTTTTGCATATAGCATAATTTTCTTCATACTCAAGTTATAATTAAATCCAAATTGGATTTGCATCATTTGCCCATAATTAAATCCTGGTTTTGCATAAACAGAAACTTCTTCTATACTTCTACCATGATTTAATTGATTTCGTAATATTTCCATATATTCATCAGGCAATTCAGGTTTTGCGAATACTGAAACCTGTTCAATATCTAAGCGTTCAAAAAAACCCAAACTTATTTGATACATTTGTTTCCAATTAAATTTTGGATGTGCAATTATTGATATTTCACGTTCAGATAATCCCCATTTATATGCTTTTCTAATTATTTCCATTTGCATCGCATCAAATTCCTTTTTTGAATATGTAAGAATTTGGTTGATTTTCAATCCATTCTTATGCCCTTCATAAATTTGAAACATTTGACTTTTATTAAAATTTAGTTTTTTATATTCTTCTGCTATTTTTTCAAAATCACTTAAGTAATTACGACCAAATTTATCTGAAAACTCATTATTTATAAATATATATGATATTGTATTTCTTATCACATCTGCACATTTTAAGTATTTTTTCAATAATCCAATAGCAAATAAAATATCGAAAGACAGTAATATAATTCCTAATAAGCCAAATATTATAAAAGCTATTTCTTCCATTTTTTTACTCCTTTCAATTTCCACTATTTTTTAATCTTTTCCAAGCTAGATATCTTGCCATGGGAGTTTTGATCCCACTTTTTAATTCTCTTTCCTTTAAAATAAAAGAACTTATTTTATATGGAAAGATCCATTCATTATCATTGCTATCATAAGCAAAAATAATTCTATCAAATACATAAACCTGTCCTTCTTCAAAACAAGTTTCTAGTATATTGGTATAATGTTGTATTTCTCCTGCATTATGTAAAATCATCTCTTTTATTGATAGTCTTTTTTTTGGCTTTTTAATTCTTCTTTCCATTCCAATTCCTCTTTTCTTGATTAGTTTAATATAATTTTCTACAACCTATTCAACATTTGATTCAAAACCTGAGTGTCAACATTTATTTCAGTAATTATATTATCAAAAGACTCCATCAAAAACTTTTCAAAACATTTTTCTGCATAATCAATAGTTATAAAAATTTTTTGCTGGGCTTGAATCATATTTTCTGTTTTATTTGTAATTTTCTCAATTTCAACATACTTTTCTACAAGCTTATAAATTTCAAAAAGATAATAAGTAAAGTATTTCTTAACCTTCTTATTTGTTTCGCTACTTCCCTTATACTTAAGTATGAGCGTTTGACTTATATTTGCTATATTTTGTAGCTTTTCTCTTAATTCATAATTTTTTATTAATTCCTCATAATATAATAATTTGTTAATATATATATCTGAAACATTCCAAAAATCTTCATTTTCTTCATCGGTATTATTTATAGATCTAATTGATCTTTTGTTTGCAATTATCTTTTTAATTAAGAATAAAAGTACAAAGACAATTACTAAAAAACCAATAGCAAACAAACTTATTTCTATTAGATTCAAAAAGAATTTATCAAGTAATTTTTGGTATCCTGTACTATCTATCATTTATACATCTCCTTTTTTAATTATAGAAATAATCTTTATCAATATAATTTGAATTTTGTGCTTTTCACTATAATTATTGTATTAGGCTAAATTTCTTGATTAAGGATATATCAATATAACTCATTAAAAGTTTTCATGAATGTAAGCCCCTTTTTTTCTTCTATTTCGCATTCTTTTAAATGAATATTTTTATTATTCCATGGAACAATTTCATCTCCATAAAAAGATATTGTATAAATCAAACAAGTCCCATCGTAATTAATATCGTCTGTATTGTTATAATATTCAATGTATTCCATAACAGACCTATACAATGCTTGTGCTGTTGCATTATCTCTCTCTGATGTGTATAATCTAAAAAATTTAATGTTTGGATATTTTTTAGCTAATTCTTTCGCATGATTTATTGTATCTTCTAGGATTTTTCTTCCATAACCTCGACTTCTATATTTTGGAAGTACTCCAAACCACCCTAACCACAAAGAATCGGTTGTTTCAATACTTCCTTCTGTATATACTCCTGTAATTCCAATATATTTATCCTTATCTTTTACCAAGTAATAAGCATTATTTTCATCCTTATCTAATTGATTAATATAATGAAGATAAGCTGAACTATCAGGAAAAAGATTAAGTTGAATTTTACATGCATCCATTAGATTTTCTCTATTTATTCTTATATATTCCATTTCACTTTTCCTTTCTCATTTTCTTGACTTCATTTAATATGATTTGCTCTCTATTTAACTTATAAACAGTTCTAGTCATATCAATAAAGATAAATGTTATAACAATTATAATTGTTAACATAATTATTACATTCAGTGTTATTGCTATATTTTTTATATTTACAATCTTAGGATCTTCTGATATTAGTGTTTTAAATAAAATGGGGAAAAAATAATTCCAGGTACCCTTTACTATTAATAAACCCGTTAAACTATAAATGAATAAAATAAATTTGTTGTGTTTATATCTAGAATTAATATCAACATAGTCCAATAAAAATTCATCATCTGTTTCGTTCAGATATTTATGTATTTTTATATTCATTTCTCTTACATTTTTTTCACGACGTCTTTTATATAAGAGAATATATTCTATTTTGTTTATAAACTTATTTTTCATACATTTGTTTCATCCTTCTAATTTTATACCTTAGATAATTCTTAATTGTGTAAATAGAGGGAGTTTAATCCCTCTATTTCAATAACTTACTAATATCAATCATATTATCATCGCCTGAAACAGTAGGTAACTTCCCATCCCATTTTTCAATCCACTGTTCTAACAATACTTCATTAGTCAAAGCTTTAGTCTTTACAGCATTTGCCTTCGCTTCACCTTCAGCTTGAATTAGCTTAGTTTCTGCTTCGGTCTTAGCCTTTTCCTTGTTTTGCTTAGCAGTTTCAACCTCTTTTTTAGCAATAGCTTCTTTTCTGATCGCATCTTCTATATCTTTTCCTGCATCCATATCTTTAATAGTTAATTCAACTAAATTAACACCTTCATTTGCTAATTTATTTGTTAATTCTTCTGTTGATAGTTTATAGATGTCATTCTTCTTTTCTCCTAATGCATCTATAACATTGTATTGCGTAACTACTTTTTCTATAGATTTTTGAGAATAGTTACTGATGATATTCTTTTTTAAGTTATCAATATTTTCATAACGCTTATAAACATTAAATGCATTTTCTTTATTTACGCTGAATTTAACATTGATTTCTAATGTTAAGAATTGTGCATCCTTGGTCTGAACAGTAACATCTTTCATTGTTCTCTCCTGCACTGTTGTTGGTATTGTATATATCTTATCAAAGGGTGCTTTAATAACAATACCTTCATTTAGCGTTTTATTACTTGTACCTCCAAACATAGACCACTTAACTCCTACATGGTTTGCAGGCACAAAGTCAATACACATTGTTCCTAAATAAACAAATCCACACAACAATCCTATAAAAATCAACTTATTAGGCTTGAAATTCATTGTTTCTTTCTCTTTATCATAAAATGATCCAATAACACATCCAATACCACCTACTACTAATAACGCTTTTAAAACAAATAAAATAATACCCATTTTTCTTTTCCTCCTAAATTTCTTTTAATATTTATCTTTGCTTTTCTATTTATTTATTGTAGAAATCCCAATCCAAAAAACTGCTAATATGCCATGATTCAATGCCTTTTCTTTCAGCTTCTCTTAAAAATTTAATGACATCATCTACATAAATTACCTCTTTTAAATCAATTTCCTTTTTTTGGCAATATTCAATAATACAAGTTGCTTTTGGAGTATCTTCAAAGACTAATAATCTTTCGCTAATTACTGGATAGTATTTATCTAACCATATTTGCTTATCAGCCATCTCCTTTTGATTTTGACAATGTCCCATAATGATATTTTTTCTTGCATTACATTCTTTTATTACTTGTTGCATAAGTAAAGATGGTTTTCTCTCTAAAAATATTCCCTGTTCTATTTCTTCTAAAGACATACCATTGTTTGTACCTTTTGGATCTGATACATGATTATTAAATCTATATGCTGCTAAAGTTCCATCGATATCCCAAAACACATACTTATCCTTTAATATTTCTTTTGTAATCATACTATCATTCATTTTTATATTTCCTTTACTCTTCAATTCTTGGTGATTTCACACCATCTTTAACTTCATAAATAACAAATCTTCCATCTCCTGATATATGTAGCCCTCCTTTATCTTGCTGAACAATATAGGTTTCAGGTTGTTCATCTTTTCTCATTGGTCTATATGTACACCAGATATTGTCCTTACTTTCAATATTATAATTAACAAATTTCATGCCTTCAGGAAGTACAATTTCTTTTGTCCCTCCAAAACTGGTAACATTAGCATTTTCACAACCACTTAAACTAAATAAAGTACATAACACTAACAAACTTATATATGCTTTTTTCATTTTATATTACCTCCTAATCATATCTGCTTTTTATAAAAACGATTTTCTTCAAAATAACATACATAACAATCAAATTCATTTCTGTTATATTTCAAAGTTACAAAATCAAGTTCTTTTATACCTGAGTTCAATATAAGGACTTCTCTCAATAAAAACCATTTTTTTAATTTGTTACACCAAATAGGCTTACCAATCATTTCTTCGAGTTCTTCAAATTTTAGAGGTGGATTGTCAAAGTGTTCTTTGATAAGTTGTTTTAACAAACTGATTTCAAATCCAAATGGATTACTCTTTACATTTGGAATTGAATTATAATCTTCAATTTCAATAGTTCCATTTTCGATAGTTTGTAATGCATTTTCACATTCTTCTTTATCAATAGTTAACATTGTTTATTTCTCCTTTATATGGTTTAGGCAATGGTTGCCATGCCAAATCAAGTAAGTCTAAATTGTTATAGGCTAAATGGCAACCATAATCATCATCATTAATGAATGTATCTAACCAAACGGTTTCACCATCAGTTACTAAAACTTTTTGTTCATCTTCGGGTAGTTCACAATTCAATATACCATCTTCATCTACTGTAAATGGAATCCATTCATCTACTTTTGGTTGTTCTTTAATAATTCTAATAACTTTATTTAATAAGCGTTGGTCTCCAATGCTAAAAACAATGTTATAATTTTTTTCTCTTAACTCTTCAATTAATTTCTTTTCATCAATCATCTTTTACTCTCCTTTACTTTACATACATTTATATTTTTCCCAATACAACCACGTCTTTCGTAATATATAGGTTGAAATTGACTATCTATTAAGCTATTGAAATTAATTTCAAACGTTTTAAATGAGACTTTAAAATACAATATTTTCTATCTGTTTTTACTTCTACTACCTTTACATATTCAAATCCATTTTCACCCTTAAAAATATCTAATATCTTAAAAACAAGATTGTTATTTTCCCCTCTTAATTTATTTCCAATATATATATCTTCTTCATTCAAAATCATTCTATCCACCCCAATTCTTCAAACATATTTTTTGCTAACATTCTTCCTCTACCTCCACTTGTTTATATCCTATTTAATATATCAATAATATCTTCTAAATTATCTTCATTGTAGTCAATATAACAACTAATCATTTGGTCTAAATCATCGGAATTACGACCACCTTCATATTCTGTCAAATCTATTCTTTTATCAAGATAATCGTAAACCTCATTAGTTAGTTCTCTAACCCTTAAATTTAAATCCTTTGCTTTAATCATTTTTTTTATAATATATTTAGGTACTTTCATTCTTCCTCACTCCAATCTGAGTAATTTATCTAAATATTCTTCACTAGTATTTTTATAATCAATTGTTATACCTTTTTTATTCATATATGCTATTAATGAACTTGCACAAGGATATTTTCTACTTTCATAACCTAAACATTCATCACAAGCATACCAATAGCCACAATAATTCAGTCCATTTTCAGCGCTTTCTTCTCTTATTTTTGGACTATCACAATATCCTTGAAACTTCTTTTTCCATTTTGCTTTGTCATAACTTGTTACAACATTTTTATCAATATAAGGTGTATCATCAAATAGTTTATTCATCTTTCAAACACCACTCTTTTCCTTATTTCTTAAAGGGCATTCTTTTGGACTTGTTTTAAGTTGCAAAGGACTTTGATATGTTGTATCTCCAAATCCTACAAAGTTACCCTGCCATCCATTTGTTCTTTTTAAAATCTTGCAATAGTAATATTTTTTTCCGTTAGCATATCCTCTTTGACGTTTTGCTCTTCCTAATTGGAATAAATAAGGACAATCTTTACATCTAATCACTTCTACTCCTCCTTTATAAATAACCTTAACATTTCTTAACGTTTTTCTTTTATGATTTCACCTAAATACATAAATCCAAAGAAAGCTGCACCTTTCATTTTAGAAAAAACAGCACATATGTATAACGCAATTATATAAAATGTTTTACGTTTCATGTTTAATCCTCTTCAAATAAACCTAGTTCTTCTATGGTGTATCTTTTGCCAACTTCCATTCCTTTGTACATTGTGTGTTTTTTTAAATCTGGAAACGAATGAAAATTATAACCATAAAATGTTTTTACCTTATAAACTATGTGTTCGTAATTGTGATTTAATGTTTTTTTAACATATATAACATCATTCTTAAACGGTCTTAAAACACTCTCTAAATAATGTTTTTCAACATCGTCTAGGATTGGTTTTTCGATTTCTAATTCTCCTATAATCAATTCCATTAAAATGTCATTACAATAATTTGTACTAAAGTTATAATTTAAACCATTTTCGTTTAATCTAAAATAATCATCATATCCTTTAATCTTAAATGGATTGTATAACTCAACACCTAAAAGTTGAGCAACTTCTTGCATATGATTTTTCCTCATAATATTTATCCTTCCTTTCACTTCATGTTCATTTTAATTGAACAAATTTCTTTTTCTAAACATTGTTTTACAATATTTCTTACATATGTGTATGACTTTTCACAAATTTTTTGTTCTTCTTCTGAATATCTACTACCAACATAAGCATAAGCATTCGTTTTACCATACCCTCTAAAATGAAGCGTATTATTAAAATAATAATATGTAAATTGAAACTTAAAGTTGTTATATCTAATGTGAACTCGTCCTATGTCAATATAATCTTCAATTATAATTTTAGGATCGATTTCATATATTTCTTTTTTTATAATATTTAAAATTTTATCATTGATTTCTCTCTCAATTCTTTCATGTTGAGCTATGTACCACTGTATAGATTTTTGCATTCTATTCCCTCTTTTCTGTTTTATTTGCTTTTTTATTATAATCTTCCCAAGTACAGCTTTTAAAACACGCTCTCATATTGACCCACCTGCAGAAATCTTTTATTTCTTTTCTCTTTTTATAATTTAGATCATTAAAATTGATGTATCCCATTGCAAAAGGTATGACTCCTAATTCGTCAAGTATTTTCACTCTTTCTAAATCTTCACTAGCTATATACTTTTGTTTAAACCCTACTAATACGTAACATGTAATTTTATATGGCTTAACATATTTTGTTAGGATTCTAAGTCCTTTTAAGATAGTTTCTTTATCTTCATAGTTATCCCAAGCACAGTGTATGACTTTTATTTTTAACTTTGATAACTCTCTTGCCATTTCTTCTGTTAATATCCTAAGATCAATTCCTTGATTAAAGTCTATTGGTTGATTATACGATTTAAGAAGTTTTATATTTTCTCGCCATTCATTGCAGGCAAAGAAGTTGTTATCCAAAAGCATGATCCATTTTCCCTTAGGATTTAAATTTAATGGTTTAACCTGATGAATAATTCCTTCTTTTTGTCTAACTAAACAGAAATTACAATTTCTCATGCAGCCTCTTGAAAGAAACTGTATTGAATAATCACAATCAGGATAAATGCTATAATCAAGATCAACAATTTTTTCTATTTCTTCAGGAAGTCTTGATTGAATGTCAAATCCTGTTCCACCTCTGATGATTTTTGCATTAATTGGATAATATAGATAAGGTGTTGAAAATGTGAATATTTTAGAATGATATAATATATCAGTATCTTCAAAGTCTAGTATAGGTTCATACCAATCAACATCATCTCCTAACGACTTATAATAAGATGATATTTTCATAATAGCTAAATTAGGAATTTTACTATCAGATGCTAATAGTCTTACCTTCATAGTTCAGCCTTCTTTCTAGGACACAATACAAGCATTCCAACACCATTAAGACGATTATGACTGTATCCAATTAATCTATAATTCTTTTTGTATTTATTTTTGTATATTTCTAGCATTTCTGTATATGTGTAGCACTCTACTTTGACTTCTTTATTCTTCATAATATTATTCCTCTAGAAAATCTGTTTATTTAAATACATATGTAGGTTTAATAAATCTATGTTCCATATAAAATCTCTTGATTTTTATCTCATCAACACTGATAATGACTACTTCAGAACGAAAATAATAATTAAACAAGGTCATAGGAGCATAGATAATATTCAATAGTATATTTCTATGTGTTTTTAATACTTCTTTTAAAGGAACTTCTTCCATATACACCTCAAAATTTTTTCTAACATACAAATATTTATGACGAAATATATTATCAGCAAAAACTACTGTCATATAGTTTTTGTTATCTGTTATAGTCCATTTTTTCAATTTTCACACCTCCTAATAAACTGCTCTAGCTTTATACTCAATAATCGCTTGCTTGTATCTATTGGTTTCTTTATCTCTTTTATATTTTATTCTAATGAGAATAAATCCCTTTTTAATTAATTCATTGGCTCTATGATTGACAATACGTTTAAACTCAAATGCACTTTTATTCTCATTAATTATTGTTCTTTGCATTTTTCTTTTCCTTTCTTTGTATTTAAGAGAAGGGATACCCGTCGACTTTCGTCTTTTTGTTATCATTGTCCATTGAACGGTCGCTCCTCTACATAACATATTTATCAAATTCAAAATCATAAAATTCTGTATGATAGAATTCTTTAATCTTATCATCTGCTATTTTTTCGAAAATATTTAATGCTGATCTTAAATTTGCTATGCTATTATCTGATTTAGTATCTAGCCTTAATGACTGCTTTCCAAACTTTACACTGCCATTTTCTAAAATTCTATTTAAACTAAAGAATATTCTTTCAAAATGTCTCCATGACTCATTCCTGTCCCAATATAAACCTCGATAATGAAAAGTGTTTTGTATCTCTCTCA
The DNA here is from genome assembly GCA_910579135.1 of uncultured Erysipelotrichales bacterium. Lineage (GTDB taxonomy): Bacteria > Bacillota_I > Bacilli_A > Erysipelotrichales > Coprobacillaceae > MGBC113645. Next base: position 103,212 of record CAJTTM010000005.1, read on the forward strand.
ACCTCAAATTAATATGGTTAATAACATTATTGAACATATATGCTTTTAATCTTTTTGTTTTATCCCCTACATCAAATTTTTTTCTTCTAAGTGTATAATATAGGTAATTTGATAGAGATAATTTAGATACAGCCCTTACCAAACACTTTTTTAACCTGTCTATTAAGTTATTAAAGTTTTTCTTCTTTATTTCTTCATCACGATGATCATGATAATTTAAATATCTATATTTTTTAGGGCTGATAAATCGTGCTTCTTTAATAACATTTCCATTTTTATCAAGTTTTGGTTTTCCTTTTTGACATCTATGTACTGCATTAGGACTATTTTTTGAACATGTTCTACCAGTTACTTTATCAATATACATATCACGGATGTATAACTTATTTTCATAATGAATATGCTTATAAATTTGTCTTTCAAAGAGTATAATATCTACATATTCACCATTACCTATCTTTATAAAATGATATAGATATAGAAGATCCTTTATTTTAGGATGTATTTTTAACATAAAGTTCTTTACTATGTCATGTTTTATTACTAAAGAAAGGTGTTTAGGTAACATGACCCTTAAAGAAACAGCATAGACTATTTCTTTTGTACTCTTTTCTCCTTTTTTTCTTTTTGACTCATAATCTAGCAACATATTTGCTTTCTTTTTATAGTTTTTTTGATTTGAATAAATTTTATCTAAAGATAAGAATTCTTGAATTTTATTTTTATCATGTATAGAGAATCGTTCTACATACTGATTGTAATGTTTTTCTTTGCTCATTGAGTGCCTCCATCTAAATAATCTTATATATCAACACTAAAGGAACTTTAGTGATTTATTTTTTTGATGACAAAATTTTCATGCCATACCATATATTCAATTTTTTTCTTCATTTTGTACCTCCATTGTTATAGCAAATACAATGCAACCCCATTGCAGAGCATATGAATAGCTAGTGGAAATAAGATATTATCTGTTTTTTTATATACTAGTGTTGTTATTACTCCAAATATGAAGTAGTTAATAAAATCTATGATAGCTATTGGTTGAAACAATATAATTTCATTCAACATATGCATAACTGCAAAAATTGTACTGCAAGTCATTAATTTGCCTTTAGGTTTTTCTTTCATAAAGTTAGCATTTTTGAATAGTACATATTTATATATAACTTCTTCAACGATTGGTGTTATGACTATGATAACAATTGTAAATATCACTTTATTGCTCATATATTGAGAAATAAGATTGATATAGCCACTATTATTTCCAATATGTAATAAAACTTTAGCGTATGCACATATTATGCTTATTGCTATTAAAACTATTGCAATAACTCCAATATATATTGATCTATCACAGACATTTAAAATTTTGTATATCAGCTTTTCAAATGCCTCTTTATTCCAGTACACAATGATCACCATAAATAGCATTGTCAATATTAAATATAAATAGCTCTGTATTTTTGATGGTACATATGTGATTATTTTAGGTATTGCAATCAGATATACTATTATGTACATCATAAATAAATTCAAATTCTTGTGTTTCTTCATATATCATGCCCCTTCCCTAATAAATCCTCTAAAATAAGCTCATAGAGTTCATCTGCATCCATGAATCTTATTTCATCTTTGTATTTTGGATTAATTTCTATACGTTCACTTGCATGAAGTATATCTTCATTTGTGATTTTCCTTGTCTCTAAGTTGTTTTCCTTTAATATTTCGATTGCCTTTTGTACTATGTTTTCTTTTTCCATTTGATTTACCTTTTTCATGTTTTTTTATTTCATCTAATATAATTTCTCTAGTTTTAAGTCCTAATTTAAACATTATGTTCTGACAGAATCTTATCCATAAAATAACTAATACTGTTATTAATAACAAAACGATAATAATTAATAAAATGATTATAATGACTTTCCAATCATTCGTTGACAATATTTCCACACCCTATCATTTCTAAAAGTCTGTTAAATTCTTCTACACTGGTATATGAAATAGTTATCGCCTTGTTTGTTATTTTTACCTTTGTACATAACTTTCTTTGAAGATGTACTCGCACATCTTCATAATTTCTATTAGGTGCATTTTTAAATCTTGGCTTTTTTGATGTGAGTTTTGTTTCTTCAGCAGAATACTTTCCTTCAATAATATGTATAAATCTCTCTGCCTTTTTTGATCCTACATTCAATTTTTTTGCAAACCAGTCTCTTTTTTGCCCTTTAGGTTTTCTATTCTCTTTAACAAGCATTTCATACGCAGAATACAACCTTCTTGCTCTTTCAAGTAATTGTTCATCTGTATAATTGCGATGCTGATTAAGTTCCTCAATCATTATAATTTCATCTGTTTCATTGATTGGTGTAGGTTCAATGATAACTGGAACTATGGATTGAGCATCACTGTATTTTTCTCTATTACGAATACATGCATAATACCTTTTATGACCACCCAAAATAATATACTCATTCCTAATTTGATGTTTATAGACATGTAATGGTTCTCTTATACCACCTTGCTCATATATTTCTTCAGCGAATTGATTGATGTCCTCTTGCGTATCGAATAATGGATTAAGTACATTTGGCACAAGTTGTGTTAATGGAATCATATCTATCTTCTTTTTATGAGATAGATCCATCAATTGTTCCATATGTTCATCTGCTTCCAAACCTATATCTAATAGCATTTTCTTTCCCTCCCTTATATTTCTTTATATACAATTAACTCTGCTGTCAGCAGTGCTAATTCAAATAACGCTTTATGATAATGTGTATAGACGTTGCTAACTGCGATTTTACAATGAATACCCAGCTTGATATCAGATAGACTAATATTTCTAAAAAAGCGATTAAAAATAATATATTTTTGAGTCCAATTTAAGTAATCAATGCTTTTCATAATTTTTTGTGCAATACATTCATATTCTGTTTCAACATTTACAATTAGAAGATTTTCAAATTTTTTACTACCTAAATTTTCTACAGTTATAGTTTCTTTTAGTGAAAATACATTTATTTCAAAAAGTTCAGCTATAATCTTGAGAACATTTTCAGTGTTTTTTTCTGTCTCCTTTTTATCAATATTAGGATATATCATAGATATTTGAAATCTCCCTTTTTGATCAAATACAAGATTTCAGCATTGCTGCAATTATAATTTTTCGCTGCTTGTGTTATTGACTGAAATTCTTTAACACAAATATTTTTTTCATATCTTCCAACAGGTTTTCTGTTCATATCATGAAAATGTTCATCTCTATTCACTATTAAAAGATTATCAACTGTTATTTTCTTACTTTTGTCTTTAATATGAACTATTTTTGAAGCTGTAAAGTCTTTTAAAAATAGTTTTGCAAGAGTTCTTGCTACAGAATATTTTTTCCCATTAATTGCAACTACTGTTTCTCCTTTATGTTCATAGGTTTTTAGCTTCTTTTTAGTATTATTGCTTTTTAATACTGCATAGAAATTACCACTTCTACTTGCATAATATTTATATCTCTTTGATTCTGTAATAAATTTATGTCTATCTATTTGAGTTGGTTTCTCATCTTCTATTACCTGATATCCATTTATGATTCCATCGTATAACAGAAAGTGCTGTATGCTTTTTCCTATTCTTTTTTTTAATTCAGTGGTTGAAATTCTTTCTACAACATCTAAATTATCATCTAACAGTAAATAATACATATCTTCCACCTACCCTTTATTCATAAAATATTCATCAACTTCATTGACAAATCTTAAGTAGTCTTGTGCTACATTTGTTTTTTCCTTATCAATAACATATTCATTATTGAGATCTGCATCACTTATTGGTTTAGCTTGAAACCTAATTGTTTGATTAAATATATAGTCTTTAAAATACTCATGATAGAAAGAAATCATTCTTTTATCATTTCCATTTCTATTGACCATTTGTAACAATAATCGAAAATCAAATTCAACATAATTTCTTTTCTGTACAAGTATCATCGTTTTTAATGTTCTCAAAAAACCTTTAATAGATTTTCTATCCATCTTTATTGGGATAATAACCAAATCACTTATGAGCAATGAATTGGTAACAATTAAATCACTTCTTGGTGCTTCATCAATAATGACATAATCATAATTGTATCTTTCATCTGTACTTCCAAGGTCGTTAATTGTTTTTAATGCAAATTTTAGACGATCAACACTAGACCTTGTTTTATCATCTATCATATCTTTTTCTGTATTATCCAAACGCATCGAGCTTGGAATTATATCAATCTTTTCATTTCTTGTTGAAAAAATTGATTTTTTTACTTTTTCAGGATTATTTAATGTGTCTGACAAATCATACTCAGGTGATTGTTTGCTAACTACATCTTCTAATGCTTTAAATACTGGTAATCCATTTTCAACTTTCCTTTGAAATTCTTCTATCTCTACAGAAGTAAATTCGTTTCCTATTTCTAATACTGTATCAGTGCTAGTAGCTTGTGGATCAGCGTCAATCAATAATATTTTTTTCCCTAAATTTGCTAATCCTTTTGCTAAATTTGTTGCAGTATGGGTTTTCCCCACTCCACCATTTTGATTAATAATGCTTACTATGTTCACGTTTTCATTCCCCATTTCTTAAACTTAATTTTGTTTGATTCTTATTCCTCCTGGAACAAGCATTCCTAAATGCGTTATAGCTTTCGATTTAATTTGTTTCAATGTTCTTATTTTGACACCAAGAGTATCCATTATTTGATCATTTTTTTCATTAATAAAATAAAAGGCTATAATGTAGTGTTTCTCTCTTTTGGGTAGTTGTTGAATATATAGAAATATGCTTTCAATCCATATCTCTTCTTCTTGTAAATTTTGTATTTCATTTAATATCTTTTTTTCATAATTTTCTGTTTTCAATTCATTAGAAACAACCAACAGTGAGGCTGATGTAGGGATTTGATCATATACTCCATTTTCATCGGGAACTACAGTTATGTTTGAATAATATCCGTCTACATCTCTAATAACTTGACATTGCATTCTATTTTTGAATGTTGTTTGCAAGTATTCGAGCAATTCTGTTGTTTCTTTATAAATTGCTTTCATATCAAGCATACTATCCATTTTTTAACACCTCCTTATATGATTCATTTTTTATTTTGATTTATTTTCAATAATTCCATTATCAATTAAAATATCTAAGGCTTTTTCAACTTTCATTCCATATTTCTGGAAAAAAATATTTTTAAATTTTCTTGTGTGTTCATTTTTAGGCTCATTGTTTTTCACACGAACCAGTTCATCAACTTCTAAATAAGAATATGCATATTTAATAAATTCAGTTGCGATTTCATCATTTTCAATCAAAAAATTGAGAAGAATTCTAATTGACTTACTGGCACTCTTCTGTCCAATTTGGCTTTTTATCCAGTTAAAGTAGTCAATTTCTAAATCGCTAAAATATACATTAACTTTTGATTTAGACATTTTATCTAATTTTTTTATCATAATAAAAATTATCTCCTTTCTATCAGACATTTTTGAAAACGAAAAAAGAGGTTACGAGTTTCTATTTCTCGTAACCTCTTGTTATTTAATTTATTCTAAGTATTTAAAACCTTCAAAAAAATTGTCCAGTTCGTTAAAAAATATATGGTGCCCAGGGCCGGAGTCGAACCGGCACGGATTTTAAGGTCCGCAGGATTTTAAGTCCTGTGCGTCTACCAATTTCGCCACCTGGGCATTATATATTTGTAATAAATGGTGACCCGCAGGCGATTCGAACGCCTGACCCTCTGATTAAAAGTCAGATGCTCTACCGGCTGAGCTAGCGGGTCATATAAATGGTGGGAAGAGACGGATTCGAACCATCGAACCTAAAGGAACTGAGTTACAGTCAGCCGCGTTTAGCCACTTCGCTACCTTCCCATCATGGTGCCGACTAAAGGAATCGAACCCTCAACCTACTGATTACAAGTCAGTTGCTCTACCAATTGAGCTAAGTCGGCTTTAACTATTAAAAAAATGGTGGAGGTTAACGGGCTCGAACCGCTGACCCTCTGCTTGTAAGGCAGATGCTCTCCCAACTGAGCTAAACCTCCATAAATGGCTGGGATACCTGGATTCGAACCAGGGAGATGACAGAGTCAAAGTCTGTTGCCTTACCGCTTGGCTATATCCCAACAGTGCTCATATAATATACCAAGTTTTTTTAAATTAGTCAATATATTTATTACCATTTTTTAAGATTATTTACACTTTTTTTATACACATAAATATATTAAGCTTTATTTTCAAAAAAATTTCATTTATATTTAAACTTTTATACTAAATCACTAATATCGATAACTTTTTTCATCTTCATCAAGATTAAGATATATATTTTAACTATAACTGCTTTTTCCTTTGAATCTATGTAATACAATCTCATTAAATCTCCCATCTCATAACTCATGTGCAGTTCATAGGGACTATCAATACATAATTCATCTTGATCTCCAACCCATTATTAAATTCAAATACATATTTATCAAAATTGTCGACAATGAAATTTGGAACATTAAACCTTGACTATCTATGTGCACCTTCCTCTAAAATAAACTCCTTCATCATGATACACTCCTTTTCTTTATATATCTTTAATTATTAAAAAATAGGGAAAACTCCCTATTCATAATCACATGTATAACCACGCATATCCAACTCTAATTTTTCTACTTTCCAATCTTTTATCAAATCACCTAGTTCATCTTTCAGACGAACAACGCCTTTGGTATCTTCTGCTTTAATAACAGCCATAATAGTTGGACCAGCACCTGATAAATAAGCACCTAAAACACAATCATCTTTTTCTAATACCTTCATAATTTCATGATACCCTTCAATCAATCCACCACGATAAGGTTGATGTAAACGATCTTTAAAGCCAAGTTTCAACCCTTCATCATATCCATTAATTAAAGAAGCAACCATTAAAGCAAGATGAGATACATTTGTAATTGCATCCGCTCTAGGAATAGCTTGTGGTAAAACTGAACGTGACTTTGCAGTAGATAAAGAAAATGGTGGAATAAAAGCAACAAATCTATAATCATGCTTAACTGGAATATTTAATGTAGTTACATGATCCTCTGCCATAACAGAAACTGTTAATCCTCCAAAAATTGCAGGAGCAACGTTATCTGGATGCCCCTCAATTTGAGTAGCTAATTCTAATATTTCTTGTCTATCATTATACTTATCTTTAAACGCATAAGCCCCAACAATCCCGGCAACTATACAAGTTGATGAACTTCCTAATCCTCTTGTATAAGGAACTTCTCCTTTACACTCGATTCTTAGACCATTAAATTTTAAACCACATTGTTTAGCCCCTTCTACAAAGGCTTGATAAGTCATATTTTCTTCGTTACAAAATTGTTTAGGACAACCTGTAATCTCTATACCTTCATCAATTAACTCAAAGACAAAAGTATTATATAGAGTTACAGCTAACCCTGCAACGTCAAATCCTGGCCCTAAGTTTGCACTTGTCGCAGGAACTTTTACTCTTACTTTCATTGTTTATTTCCCTTTCACACGTTCTCCAATGAAATTTACAATATTTTCTTTATCAATAACTAGTTTATGTAAAATTTCACGATCTTTAATACCAGCTAATGGGGTTGGAATATCAACTCCTGTTTCTTTATTTAATGCTTCAATAGCATCATATTCCCCTAATCTCTCTCCTGTTATAGCTTGATAAACAGATTCTGGGAACTTATAAGGAGAAGCAGTTGATAAAATAATTGTTTTTGTATTATCTTGACTTTCTTTTTGGTATCTCTTATAAACACCATACCCAATAGCAGTATGAGTATCTAATAAATATCCTGTATCTTTATAACATTCACCTATAGTCTTAATGATATCATCTTCACTAAGCCATCCAGCCTTAAATAATTCTTTAATATTTTCAAAAACTTCTGTTTCCACTTCATAAACACCAGTAGAATTAAGTTTTTCCATATATTCATTAACCTTTTGACCATCCTTGCCACTAAATAAATAAACTAATCTTTCTAAGTTACTAGATACTAATATATCCATTGCAGGAGCATTAGTTTTATAGAATTCTCTATTTGCATCATATTTTCCTGTAGTAAAGAAATCAGTTAGAATATTATTTTTATTAGAAGCACAAATAAATGTTTGAATTGGAAGCCCCATTTCTTTGGCGATATATCCTGCTAAAGCATTTCCAAAGTTTCCACTTGGAATTGTAAAATTCACTTTATCACCTAAAGTAATTTCTCTCTCATTAACCAAAGTAAAATAAGAATAGAAATAATAAACAATCTGTGGAATCAATCTTCCTATATTAATAGAATTAGCTGATGAAAGAAAAACATCATGTTCTTCACATAATTTCTTTAACTCTTCAGAATTAAAAGCTTTCTTAACAGCACTTTGAGCATCATCAAAGTTTCCTCTTATTCCAATAACTTCAACATTATTACCAGTTTGAGAAACCATTTGTTGCTTTTGAATTGGTGAAACACCATCAATTGGATAGAAAACCTTAATACAAGTTCCTTCAACATCTTTAAAGCCTTCTAATGCAGCCTTCCCTGTATCTCCACTAGTTGCTGCTAAAATCATAACTTCTCTATCTTCTTGCATTTTCTTTAAAGACAAAGTCATCAAATGTGGTAACATTGATAAAGCCATATCTTTAAATGCAGCAGTACGTCCTTGGAATAATTCAGCAATATAAACGTCTCCTGCTTTTTTTACAGGAACAACCTCTTCTGGAAATAATCCACTTCCATAAGCAGCAACGCAAGCTTTATGAATATCGTCATAACCATCACTTGGAACAAATGATGAAATAATATTAGCTGCTAAATCTACATATGATAAATGAAGCAATTCATTTAAATTTTTCTTTTCAAAACCATCAACAGGAACCAATAAACCACCATCACTACCAATTCCTTGTAAAATGGATTGATAAAAATTTAGCGGTGTCTGTTTACCTCTTGTACTTACATAAGTTTTTTCTTTCATTCTAACTCCCCCATTCATGTTTTAACCATTATACTAATTTCTCATCTTTTGGTCAATTATAATTGACAAAATAACATAAATTCTATTTTATGGTTTGAAGTTCTTCTAAAACATCTTCTAAACTCTCTTTTATACTAACAAAATGGGAACATTCTATATGACTTATATCAACCAAATCAGGAATTCCCACAACATCAATACCTGCACCATCTGCTGCAATAATTCCATTATATGAATCTTCTAATGCAATACACTCCTCTTTGTTAAGATGATAGATTTCGATAGCTTTAAGATAAAGTTCTGGTGAAGGTTTAGATTCACTAACCATATCTCCAGTAACTCTTTCATCAAAAAAATCACTTAATTGAGAATATGCCAAAAATTTTTCTACTCCCTCTTTGAAAGTAGAAGAAACCAAAATGATTTTATAATCCTTTTCTTTTAAATAAGATAATAAGGAAACAGCACCTTTTTTAACTGACATTCCATAAACCTCTAAAAATCTATCTGTCATTTCATCTTTTTCTTTTTGATAAGGCTCTAAAAAATGAATATCACCTGTTTCTTCTTCAATAACTTTTCTAGCAGTTTCTCCTGATACTCCTATTAATTTTTTAATAACATCTAATCCGTTATCTATATGGTGTTTTTTAAAAACATAATTCCACATATCTAAATGCATCTTTTCAGAATCAATCAAAAGACCATCCATATCAAATAAAAAAACCTTTTTTCCTTCAAACATCTTTCTACCTCTTTTCTTTGATTTTATTTTATAGTATCTTTAAAATAGAGTCAAAGAAAAACTCTACAAAGTGAATCTTCACTTTATAGAGTTTATTTATTACCCAAAATATTTATGAATAGTAGCTCGAGTTGCCCCCTTACCAGCAATCATCTCTCTAAACATACTTTCAATCTTTTCACCTAAGCCAGCTTTATATAAATCAGTAAAAAAGACATTTTCATTAGAAAGAACTGGTTTTAATTGATCTTTTAAACTTGTTGGATCCCCAACAACAATATCCTTAAATTGTTCAGTTAATTCTTCATTCATTGGGTCAGGAGCTAATTCATAAGTATTACCTTGATCATCAACACCTAACATATAACGAAGCCATCCAGCAATTCCAAGCGGGATTGCTACTAAGCTTTCGGCAGTCCCTTCTTTTCTTACATAAGCTTTCACTGTTTCTCCAAAACGAACACCAACACCTTGGGAAACATCAGTAGATAATCTTAAATTTGTATCTCCTAAATATTCATTTGGGAAACGATCATCAAATAATTCATCAATAAAGGCTTGAGGAGAAATAATCTTAGGATCTTCAACAACTGGAAGTCCCTCACCATAAGCAACAGTACGTCCCATCTTTAATAGTTCTGGGTCTTTTAAGCCATCCGCAAACAAATCAATACCCAATACAACTTCTAGTGGTCCTAAAGCTGAATGTACAGGATTTAAACAAGCTGTCACTTTCATACGTTCCGATTTATTAACAGTTTCACGATCCGCAAGATAAACACCATAGCCATGTTCTAATTCTGGTCTACCATTAGGGAAACTGTCTTCAATAACTAAATATTGGGGTCCTTCCGCATTAATAAATGGAGCAATATATGTTCTTTTAGAAGTAATCACAACATCCATATCTTCTACTCCCATTGCTTTTAAATCATCCGCAATAGCTTCACTTGGTCTTGGGGTAATTTTATCAATCATTGTCCAAGGAAAAGCCACTTTCTTCTCATCTTCAATATAAGCTATAAAATCTTTATCTACAAATCCTCTATCTAACCATTCATTTGCAATTGTGACAACTGAAGCTTTTAATAAAGACCCATTTTGAGAGCAATTATCCATAGAAACTAAAGAAACTGGAGTTTGACTATCCTTAAACCTTTCATAAAGCATAGCTGTTAAAACAGCCATTGCACTTTTAGCCTTATGAGGTCCATTGTCTATATCAGCTTGAATAAAAGAGAAATAATTTCCATCTGCACTCTTTAAAGCATAACCTTTTTCAGTAATTGTAAAAGAAACTAATTGAAGATCTTTGCTTTTAAATATTTCTTTTAATCTTAACCATTGATCCTTATTATTACAATCAGCCTTAACAGCCTCAGCCATTGATCCAAGAACACGATTTTCTCTTGTCCCATCACCACGTAAAATAACACTTAAACCTAAATTATCATATGGATCATAAATCTTATCAACAACATCAAAATCAAAAGTTTCTACACATGTCATACCACGATCTAAATATCCTTTTGAAATCAACTCATCCGCAATACCGCCAATAAATACACGGAATATATTTCCAATTCCAAAATGTACCCATCTTGATGCTTCTATTGCCTTTTCACTAACTGCATCGACATCATAATCTGGAAGAATGATTCCCATATCTTCCCAAGTTTTTCTTTCCTTAATTCCTTCTCTTGTTAATTTCATACACTTTTTTTACTAATTATCTTAGTATTTTTTCCTCCTTTTCTTTTTCATCTTTATCTATTATTATCATACAACACTTTTAATCACGACACAACCAAAAGATATTTTTCTTGAATTTTTTTTCATTTATATTAAAGTATAGATGAGGTGTCATCATGAACAATAAAAACTTAACAACAATAGAAATCAAAAAAATCAATAAAAATAATATTTATCAATATATTTACTTTAAAAAACAATGTTCTAAACAGAATATTACTACAGATTTAAACATCGGATTAACTTCATTAAATCAAAACCTTAAAGCTTTAGAAAAAGAAAACCTTATTCAAAAAGGAGGTTTTTATGAATCTACTGGAGGTAGAAAAGCCTATGCTTTAGAAATCAATAAAAATGCTCGTATTTCTATTGGAATTGAGATTTTAAAAAATAAATTATATATAATTTCAATTAATCTATATGGAGAAGTTCTTCATACAAAAGTCATTAATGAAAAATTTGTTTCTTCAATTCATTACTGTAAAAAAATCGGTCAATACTTACAAGAATTTATTTATGATTATTCTATAAAAGAAAATACTTTATTAGGAGTGACTATCACTTTGCAAGGAATTATTTCAAAAAACGGGAATACAATATCATATAGTCCATTATTGGATAACACTGACTTAACTCTTGACGATTTTCAAAAATATATTCCTTATCCTTGTTGTTTTGAACACGATTCTAAAGCTGCTGCTTATTTAGAATGTTGGCATAAAAAAGAATTTAGTGATGCTTTTGTTTTATTATTAAATGATAATTTAGGGAGTGCTGTTGTAACAAATCAAAAAGTTCATTATGGAAAACAAATGCATAGTGGAATTATTGAACACATGACGATTTCATTAAATGGAGAAACTTGTTATTGTGGAAAAAAGGGATGTTTAGAAACATATTGTTCTGCTCAAGCTCTATTAAAAGGAGAAAAGGCTTCTGAATTTTTTAAGAAAGTACGTTTAAATGAAGATGGAGGAAAATGGAAAGAATATCTTAATGTTTTATCTTTTGCGATAAGTAATATTCATACTATATTTGATGTTCCTATTATTATTAGTGGATATCTTGCTTCTTATATTATAGATGATGATTTAAAGTATATTCTTTATCGTATACATCAACAATATGCTTTTTCTTTTGATGAAGATTATCTTCATTTAAGTGATTATGGTAGATTTGCTCCTGCTATTGGTGGAGCACTCATTTACATTGATCAATTTATTGCGCAGGTGTAAAGATTTTTATTTTATCACATTAATATTTTATTATCATTTTCTTTACTCTTGAGTTGTAATAGAATAAAATAATTTCATTGAAAGAGGGGAACTATATGAGTCATTTAATGATACCTGAAGGATATACTTCACACATTAGTTTGATTGATACTGAAGTTGCTATCAAATCAATCAAAGATACATTTGAAAGAAGATTAGCAGAACAATTAAGATTAACAAGAGTTTCAGCTCCACTATTTTTATTAAAGAATACTGGTCTTAATGATAATTTAAACGGAGTTGAAAAACCAGTTTCTTTTACAAGTGTTGAATTAAATAATAACGATGAAATAGAGATCATTCATTCACTTGCAAAATGGAAAAGAGATGCTTTATATAGATATGGATTTGAACCACATACTGGTTTATATACAGATATGAATGCAATTAGAAAAGATGAGGAACTAGATAATATTCATTCTATGTATGTTGATCAATGGGATTGGGAAATGGTCATTGAAAAAGAAGATAGAACTGTAGACTTCTTTAAAGACACAGTCAAAAAAATATATACCGCTTTATTAGATGTTGAATTTTTAATGATTAGACATTATCCTCAATTAGGAGAAGCTATTTTACCTGAAGAAATTACATTTATCACAACTCAAGAATTAGAAGATTTATATCCTTCTTTAACACCAAAACAAAGAGAAAAAGAATACACAAAAGCAAGAAAGGCTGTTTGTATTATGAAAATTGGTGATGTATTAAAATCTGGAATCCAACACGATGGAAGATCTCCTGATTATGATGATTGGGCATTAAATGGTGATATCCTTGTATATAATCCTATTTTAGATGATGCTTTTGAAATTTCTAGCATGGGCATTAGAGTTGACAAGGAAGCTTTATTATCACAATTAAAGAAAGCAAATGCAATGGAAAGAGAAAATCTTCCATATCACCAAAATGTTATCAATAATGTTTTACCATTAAGTATTGGTGGAGGTATTGGGCAAAGTCGTTTATGTATGTTCTTTTTAAGAAAAGCTCATATCGGTGAAGTTCAAGCTTCATTATGGGATGAAGAAACAATGAAAATATGCAACGAGAAAGGTGTTCATTTATTATAAACACCTTTTTTATATGAATTTTATTAATATCATTAGTCTACAACAAGAAAAGATGTGCTATAATAAGCCTAAATGGAGGTACTTATGAGAGATGGATATATAAGAGTTGCGAGCGCTTCTTTTGAAATCACACTCGCTAACGTTAAAAAGAATACTGAAAAAATTATAAAATTAATTTATGAAGCAAAAGAAAATCATACTCAAATCTTAGTTTTTCCAGAACTTTGTTTGACTGGATATACATTGCAAGATTTATTTTTTCAATCAAGAGTTTTAAACGAAGCTAGAAATCAATTAATAAAAATTGCAGAAGCAACAAAGTCATTAAATATGATGGTTGTTGTAGGGCTTCCTTTAGAAGTTAAAAATAAGTTATATAATTGTGGAGCTGTTTTATTTGATGGAAGTATATTAGGAGTTATTCCTAAAACATATCTTCCTAATTATCACGAATTTTATGAAGCAAGGCATTTTGCGAGTGCACCCAAGGAAAATATTGATATTAAGATTGGAAATAATGAATACATATCTTTTGGTAGTCATATTATTTTTAGAGATGTTAATCATCCCCACCTTCAAATTGGAGTTGAAATTTGTGAAGATGTATGGGCGCCTCTTCCCCCTAGTACAAATCATTGTTTAAATGGAGCTACCCTTATTTTAAATCCTTCTGCAAGTAATGATTTAACTGGAAAGTCTGATTATCGCAGACAGTTAATTTCTACTCATAGTGCACAATGTGTTTGTGGTTATGTTTATACAAATGCAGGTTTAGGTGAATCTAGCACCGATGTTGTCTTTAGTGGACATCATTTAATTTGTGAGAATGGCACTATATTAAATGAATCAAAGCAATATGAAAATGGAATTATTTATGCGGATATGGATATTGAAAAGCTTACAAGGGAAAGAATGGAAATGACAACATATGAAAACCAATTCAATGACAACTATTGGACATATGATTTTGAATTAGAAGATGAAGTTTTAGAATTACATCGTTATTATGATCCTCATCCATTTGTGCCAAGCGATGAAAATAAACGTGCAATAAGATGCAAAGAAGTCTTTGATATTCAAATTCATGGTTTGACCCAAAGAATAAAAGCTATTGGAATAAAAAAGGTTGTTATTGGTATTTCTGGCGGTTTAGATTCTACTCTTGCCTTGCTCGTTGCGAAAATGGCCTATGAGAAATTAAGTTATCCTTTAAGTGATATTATTGCAGTGACTATGCCTTGTTTTGGTACTACAAGCCGAACAAAAAACAATGCTTTAATGATGATGGAAGAATGTGGAGTTACTTCATTAACTGTTGATATTGGAGATGCTGTCCATCAACATTTCAAAGATATAGGTCAAGATCCCAATATTCATGATGTAACATATGAAAATTGTCAAGCAAGAGAAAGGACTCAAGTTTTAATGGATATTGCGAATAAGGTTGGTGGTATTGTTATTGGAACTGGTGATTTATCTGAAGTTGCTTTAGGATGGTCTACATATAATGGTGATCATATGAGTATGTATGGTGTTAATGTTTCTGTGCCTAAAACACTTGTTAGATATTTAGTTAATTATGTTTCTTCATTATATAAGGGACAGAAATTAGAAGTCATCTTAAAAGATATCTTAGATACCCCTGTATCTCCTGAACTTATTCCTGCAAACGATGATAAGATTACCCAAAAAACAGAAGATATAGTAGGACCTTATGAATTACATGATTTCTTCTTATATCATCATGCTCGTTTCCATTATGAGCCAAAGAAATTATATAGAATTGCTTGTTTAACATATGAAAAAACATACGATAGAGAAACAATCAAAAAATGGCTAACTCTTTTCTATAGACGTTTCTTCACTCAACAATTTAAACGTTCTTGCATTCCAGACGGGCCTAAAGTTGGTAGTGTTACTTTAAGCCCTAGAGGCGATTTAAAAATGCCAAGTGATAGTGATGTAACTGCATGGCTTGAAGAATGTAACAAACTATAAAATAAACTATAATGAATAAACAAATTTCGTTTATTCATTATAGTCTTTTTTTATATAAACAACATATCAAACTTTTACATTTGCCCCCCCATTAGTATCAAGTTATTTAATGTAAACACACTTACTAACACTGTTATCAACTCAAAATATACTTTAATATATCTTCTTCCTTATCAATCTCAAATATATTTAATGCGATTGTACTTATTGTCTTTTCATCAAGACTATTCATAATTTTGATAATATTCTCTGATAAGAATCCTAACTTCTTTTTTAATTGATTCATTAAAATATCAATTTTCCCTTCAACTTTTCCTTCTATCTTTCCATTTGCATAACCTTTTTCGATCCCTATGATTTTACCTTTACTTATTCCTATAAGTTCGCCTTCTTCTAATCCTTCAATCCTTCCCATC
>CAJTTM010000006.1 GCA_910579135.1 uncultured Erysipelotrichales bacterium
TAACTTTAATGCTTGTTGGTCTTAATCCATCTTGGTTATTGTTATCATTCCATGTTTTACTTCCTGAGATATCAATTGTTTCTGGAGCATGTGTATTTGTAATCTTAAATTCATTACCATTATGGCTATAAGTTGTCGCATATCCTAAAACTGCTCCAACCTCTTTCACATCATAAGTAATTATTTCCCCATTAACTTTTTCTGGCAATTCATTCCATGTATATGACCAATTATTAGCATCTTTTAAAACAATTTGTTCACCAAAATCTTTTCCATTAGCCATTAATTGCACTTTAACTTCTTTTGATCTTAATCCATCTTGGTTATTATTATCATTCCATACTTTTGAAACTGAGATGCTTGTTTTTCCTGGTATATGTGTATTTGTAACACTATAACCAGTAATACTTGTATCATAGCCCTCAACATTATCTTCTGTTATTGTATATTTAATTTCATTATCATCTTTATACTTATCCAAATCATTAAATGTATACTTCCATCCATTTTCAGCAGTTAATGTTTGACTAGCAACAACAATTCCATCAGCTAATAAATGAACAACGATGCTCTTAGGTCTTAATCCATCTTGATTATCATTATCTACCCATGTTTTAACAACTTCAATATTAATTCTTTCTTTTTCTGGTGTAATATTATTAAATATAGGATAACTATTATTTCCTAAATAAGCTTTATTTTTATCTTGATCCAAAGTAAAATACTTAACCGATTCAACATTTATTGAGGTTGTTGACCCTTCAACTATTTCCTCTGTTTTTACTTCAACATAATAAATACTATCATCATATTGATAAACACCATCATTCTTATTAATTTCAGTTAATTTATAATAGAATGTTCCTGCTTGTCTATATTCAAAAGGAAAATCAAATGTCATGACTGATGTAATCTTCCCATCTACTTGAGTAGTATCAGTATTATAAATTGAATATACAGGAGCTTGTTGTAAAACAATTCCGTTTTCATCACATTCTTGTAAATTAAATTCAAATAATTCTTTAACATTATCTGCAAGTGAATCAACAGTTTTCCCAAATTTCAAACTTGTAGTTGCAGGTAATAATTCTTTTCCACTATATGGGAACATATGTCCTTCAGCAGTTGTTTTAAAATTCTTCTTTGTAATCACACACCCATTATAATTTCCACCACTATAATCAACAACTGCATTAGGTGCATAAGTATGACCTAGCATCTCATAAGCATTAAATGTTTCGGCTTCTGGAGTTATAAAAGCAATACCCGCCTTTAATCCTGTTTCGATACCACCAATATTAGCACCTTCTACAATAACACTTTTTAAATCTACCTTTTTAGCATTAGAGAAAATAAGTGTATCACATTCTATCATTAATGGATTTGCTTTTTCTTCTTCAGTAGCATTTATTGGAGCTTTAAAGACAATATTTATACCATCCATTTCATCAAATGAATAATTTGTTCCTAAATATAAATAAACTGTATTACCTTCAACTTGATACCCATCAGTTTCTAATGTAGCAGATGTATTTTTCATATCAACAATTGTCTTTTGTGTTGTTTCATTAAGAGCTGAAACCTGATCACTCATTTGTTTAAATGCTTTATCAAAATCAACATAGCTATCTGTATAAGCGTATGGAGCATTTAAATCATTATTTGCTTGGTTAGAAACACCTACTGTGCCGATTTGAGTTCCAAAATAAGTATATAATTCTTTTCCAGCAGGATAACGAACTATTACATTATTGACATTAAGACCACCTTTAAAATAAGATGGAGCAGTATTATAGAAATCAGGAGCATTAGTTGTAATCCCACCAATTCCAGCTGATGATGTTGTTGTGCCACCAACAATTAAAGACCCTACAACATGTTGTCCAGTATAATTTCCACCAATAAAAGCATTATAATTTTCAAAAATATAACCTAAATTATATTTTCCTCCCTCACTTTCAAATGTATCAGTTACATTTTCTAATTCACCTACATAAATATAACCTGATTTCCCATCTAAAGGAAGACTGCTTATTGAAATACTATTTTCATTAATTGTGGCTTGAGCATTTACAGATAACTCTTGAGATGGATCTTTAGTAATGACTTTAGCATTATCTGTTATTCCTAAGCCATTTTCATTTTCTATATTAATTGAGTATCCATATATTCCATTAATTAATTCCCCTTGAGGATTGGTAATAGATACTTTATACCCAAAACCATTTTTTAATTGTTGATGTGCAACTTTAAATGGCAAATCAAGATCAACTTTCTCTACTACTAACTTCGAATTATCTGGAACTTCACTAAAATAACCAGCTGTTACTGTGATTTTTGTTCCATCAATTCCTAAAGTTGCAACCCCACCATTAAAAACACCATCATTTGAACGCCTATTTTGACGTGTACTTATCTTTTTGGAAGAAACCTTTTTATCGTTTAATTTTTCAATATCATCTTGACCTAAAATTTCTTCAATACTATCTATCTTTTTTATTTCTTTATCGTTGATAAACCATGACATTCCTTCAAATATTTCTTCTTTTAACAATTTTATATCATAAGAACATGAATGAATACTATTTGCATTAATAAGCTGATCTAATAAAACGACTTGATTATCTTGTAGATGTGATAAGGAACTATCATCTTCAATATACTCTACTCCATTAGACAATGGCGATTTAATAGAATCACATAAAAAATCCTCGCTATCAGTATTTTCAATATCAATAGCAATATGAATTCTATAACTAGTTTCATTTTCTTCAACTAAATTTCCCTTTACATTAAATACAATATGACTCATATCTAATGCATCTTCAGCATAAGCGAAATTCAATGTTGACATAACCAAAACTAAAACCATAACACACTTAAATATTTTTTTCATCTTTTTCAACAACATATTTCATTCCTCCTTATATATAAAAAGACAGTCAATCACACAAAAAGCATACATATACTTTTCAAGCAACTGGCTGCCACATTTCCAAAGGCCCTATAGCTTTGCGTCGTTAAATTTCTTTAACTTTGCCCACCTTTATTATAGCATTACTCTATATTAAATCAAGAAAAATTTTCATATTTTGAAAATAATAACCAAAATTACCGATTTTCATAATTTATTATTGACTTAATAAAATTTTGTGATATATTTTTTATTTAATCAAATAAAAAGATAGATATTTTATTAAATATATGCCATAATATAAATGCAAATACATTGTTTTTTCATAGGTATATTCTTTCTTATGAATGAAGAGGGACTTAGAATAAGTCCCTCTTCTTATTTTTAAATTAATCTTATAATTCTTCTCCGTTTGTTTCAATAACTTTCTTATACCAATAATATGAATCTTTTGGAATTCTGTTTAATGTTCCAGAATTTTCATCTTCTTCTCTATCAACATATACAAAACCATATCTCTTTTGATATCCATTTAACCAACTCAACAAATCAGTATAAGACCATGTACAATAAGCTATAACTCTACATCCATCATCACAAGCTTTTTTCAACTCTTCTAAATGACGTTTTAAATAATCAATTCTATATGAATCATGAATTTTTCCGTCTTCAAGTTTATCAAATGCTCCAAGTCCATTCTCAGAAATAACAACTGGCAAATCATAACGTGATGTAATTTCTCTACAACACATTCTAATACCCATAGGATCTATAGTCCAATCCCAATCAGTTGTAGGCAAGAATTCATTTTGAGGTTTTTTGTATAAACCAGGCACTCCTTGAATCTTAGCAGTTCCTTTTTTACCTGTGTTATTCATTTCATGAGTTGTTGTGACACCATCTAATGGATTATATTCAACAACACACGTTTGATAATAGTTAACACCCATAAAGTCAATCAGCGAAGCAGCTTCTTTCATTAGCTCTTCATCTCCATCTTCTAATACAGGTGCCCATCCTTGAGATTCTAAAAATCTTATAGCACTTCTTGGATAACGACCATATGCATACGCATCCATCCAATAGTAATTTTGTAAATCGTCATAATCAGCTTTTGCCATAGCATTTTCTGGTTTTCTATCATAAGCATAACTTGGGCTATATGCAAATGAAGCTCCAACTTTAGCATTAGGCCACAATTTCTTTAATGCAATTACACTTTTCGCATGGGCCATATTCGCATGATGATTAACTTGATAGAATGTTTTCATATCATCAACCTTTCCTGGAGGATGCATTCCTTCTAACCATCCATGTCCAGTGAAAATATTTTGTTCATTCATTGTTATCCAGTATTTTACTCTATCTCCATATCTCTTAAATAACGTTGTTGCATACTGAACATAATCGTCAACGATCCTTCTGTTTTCCCATCCATGATAAGCATCTTCTAAAGCTTGAGGCATATCCCAATGATAAACAGTAACCATAGGTTCAATACCATATTTTAGAAGTTCATTAATTAAATCATCATAAAATTTCAATCCTGCCTCATTCACTTCACCATTTCCGTTTGGAAAAATTCTAGTCCACGCAATAGAAAAACGATAAGTCTTTAATCCCATTTCAGCCATTAACTTCACATCCTCTTTATAACGATGATAGTGATCAACAGCTTTATCTCCAGTCGTTGCCTTAAACGTTTTACCAGGTATTCTTACAAACTTATCCCAGTTAGAAACACCTTTACCATCTTCATTCCAACCACCTTCAACTTGGTAAGCGGCTGAAGCACTTCCCCATAAGAAATCCTCAGGAAAGCCTTTTGACTCCTTAAAATACATTCTTTATCCTCCTTCAAAAAAATATATATAAATATCAAAATGATAATTATATCCTACTAACGTGTCTTTTTATTCATTTTACACACATACATCAACTTATCCGCCATATTAATCTCATCACTAAAATCACTTTGATTTAAGTCTTCAATTTTTCTTATACCATATGACATATGAACATCAATTTCTTGCTTATATTCATCATTAACTTCTGTTTCTTTTTGACTTAATTGTTCTCGAATAAGCTTTTCTACATTATCCTCATCACTAGCATATAACACCAAGAACTCATCACCACCCATTCTTCCAATAATAGAATCATGCTTGAATGCTCTCTTTAATATAATTCCTAGTTTTTTGATTGATAAATCTCCTTCATCATGTCCATAAATATCATTGATAACTTTTAAACCATCAAGGTCTACATAAATCACATAGATAGAATAACTATTCTTTTTTTCTGAAACAAACTCAGGTATTTGCTGTAAAATACCACGACGGTTGTATAATCCAGTTAACTGATCTGTTTTAGATTGATAATCTAAAATATATATTAGATTAAGCGCATAAATCGATGAACCAATATGGCTATCTAAATATTCTAATAAACTATATGAATTTAAGAACATATCACAAACTAATATTCCATAAAATAACTCATTAATATAAATACCTGTAACAGCTAAATTATTAGTATATTCCTGAATATCACTATTTAAAAGCAATTGAGATACCGTTGTTTTTTTACTATAATTTAAAACAGTTCCTTTACCATTTCTTATATATCCAACTAATTCTAATGTTTCATCTTCTTTTAATTCACTATAATCAGTAATCATTAATGGTTTTTCAAATAACAATAGTGATGCATTTTGAATCTCCAAATTCTTTAAAGCCTCTAAAATATTTGTATAACATTGCTTTTGATTATTAAATACCATCATTCTTCTTGACATCAAATTAACAAGATGATTACTTTCATAATTCTTTCTGTTTAAAGATGAAACCAAATTATCAAAACGTAATGTAATATTTTTTAAAACATCTTTATAAAAACTCTTATATGCAACTAATTCACTATCAGATGAACAATGATATTCAATATATTTAAAGAATAACATATCTAATAAACTTAATAATTTATCTATATCTAAATACTCTACAAGTTCTTTTTCAACTAATTTATAAACATCTTTTTTTACAACCCTACAACTTTCATAGTTATAAATATTTACACATAAAACATCAATAATAAAGGCCTTCAATACTTTATCCAATTCTTTTGATATTATAATATCTGTTTTACCAAACAAATTATTTCTTACACATTTCCATAATCCCTCAAGATCATTATTAACAATACAATCATCAACTTCTTCTTCAAACTTTTGATAATATAAATAATCAAAGGTAATAGATTCTCTCATGACAAATCGAGTAGGCAAAACCTCATGGAAGATTTGTTTATCTTCAAGCATCTTCATACCTTTAATAACTGCTTGATACCCTAAAAAATATGGTGGTGCAGAAATTGAAGACAAAGAAGGAGTTAAGCGTGAAGCCTCATGAATATCATCAAACCCTAACACCGATACATCTTTCCCTATTTTAATACCATGTTCTTTTAATACACTATAAGCAGCTATTGCTACTTCATCGTTAAAACATATAATCGCATCAACGTTTGGATTTTGTTCTAATAACCTTTCTACATCATTATGAGCATCTCTATCTAAAGTATTGCTATAGATAATCTGATTCTCACTTTTTAATAAATTATATTTATTTAAAACATCTCTAAACACCTTTCTTCTAATATGACCATCATGCCCTCCTTTTCTTCCACCAAGGATAGCAAGATTTTCTTTCTTTAAATCACAAACCAAAAATTCTAAAGCTTCTTTTAAACCTAATGCATTATCAAATGTTACACTAGAATACTCTTCAAATACCGTATTAAGTGTAACAACAGGAATATCACCAAAAAAGTGCAACAACTTATCCTTTATATCAAGACCACCTTGAACAATGCTCCCCATAGAAATAATCAATAAATCTATACCTTGTGCTTTTGCTAAAGAAAAAACAATATTCTTTTGATAACTATAGTCTTGGCATTGACTTCTTAAATAACCACCAAAAAAAGTAATAAGATTAACATCAAGTTCATCCGCAGCTTGCTTTGCCCCTCGACATATCTCATTTGTAAAATTATTATCTACTTCGTCTACTAATAATCCTATTGTTATCTTTTTCATGTTTTTCTCCTTCATAAATCATTAAACTTCTTCAAAAAACTCCTCAATAAATCCTAAATACTCATTATCTATTCCTTGTAATTCATATAAATATTCTTGCTTTAAAGGAAACAATAATTTTGTCGATCGATTATTATTATATAACTTAAAAACCATTTCAAATGGAACATCCTTATCATTCTTCGAGTGAATATATATAGTAGGAATATTATTGTTGTTGATCCATTTTGATGTATCCATTTTTTTAATATCCATTTTTGTTTCATTCAAAATAGCTCTTCTTATAACTGGTGCTATAAGATTCATTGTTCTAATATTTTTAGAAAACTTATATGATAAATAGTGATAAACACTATCATAAGCTCCTTCACTTAAAATCAAAGCAACATTTCTTAATTTATTAAGACTAGCAGCATTTAAAATTGTATTTGCTCCCTGTCCCTTACCATACATAATAATAGAATGATCATCACCATATCTTTGTAAAAGATATCTGTTCCAATACATCAAATCAATAACATCACGATATCCAAAACCTCTTATATATCCATCACTATTTCCATGAGCAACCATATCCACAAATAGTATATTTACATTATGAAACAATGAACGAAATAAAGGTAAATAAACAATCATATCTTTAGAACTTTGATCAAAAGAATGCAACACTAACAATGTCCTATCAGCATTCTCTTCTTCTAATAAATATCCTTGCATAATAAGTCCCCTATTATTTTTAATCTTAAGACTTTGAAATCTTTCATCTAATCCTTCATTATAAAAACGTTCTCTATAAACGATTTCTGTTCCAAATTGATATGCTCCTTTATAAATGCTAGCACTTAAAGAAGCTAACGCAAATAAAGACGATGATATGATTTTCTTTTTCATTTATACCAACCCCCAAAATTATCCATTAATAATCTATTAATATTAGAAACTTGTTCAAATGAACTCAAGCGATAACGATCATTATCCATTCTTGCTGCAAAAAACTGAATAGCCCCCTCTAATTCTTCTCTAATCTGTGATATCATCTTTTTAGGAAAAGATGATATAGGGAAACAGGTAAATATGAAAGTATTATAGTCTTCATGAAATAAATCTAATAATATTTCGTAACCCTCGGTTCTTATAATAGAATTACCTAATGCTAAATCCAAATCAGAATTCGCAAATGTTAGTCTATTTCCAATAATAAGCCTAAGAACTTTTAATAATACAGCTTTATATTGTTCAAAATCGTTAATAAAAATATAATATATATAAGAAAATGTAAGGTTTACACCTTCTCTTTCCTCATCTTTATCATTAAGTATAAAATCTTCTTTTAAAGAATAAATTAATTTTTTAGTTAAATTATAATGAGAAAGAACAAGATTACCAAAGTCAGTCATAATCATAAATGAAAACCTTTGATTTAAACATAATATTTCTATTGCTTCTTTTAATTCATCAAAAGCTTTATCTACAAACTTATCTAACTTTGCATAAACCATTCTAATAATCTTTCTTATAAAATAAAGATGATATTGATACTCTGTATCTAAATACTTAAAATCAACTCCATCCCATTCATATTCATAAAGAATATCTTTTAAGATTAATATAACAGATTCTAGAAACTGTTGATAATAATGTTGATTCATTAAATGTTTCAAACGAGGAATAAAAATTTCATTATAAAATTTATCAATTGTCTCTTGAGTAATTCTATCATGATATTTCATATACTCTAAAACATTAATATAATCTATTGGATTAAGTGTAACTTCTATATTCGAAGCATTCTTTACAAAATTATCATATAACGAATAGTGAAGCATACTTGGATAATCAAGTTTCATACTTAATCTTTTTAAAATATCTTTAACAATATATATTTGTTCTAATTCATGTAAGTCTTCAGAAAAACGAAACTGAATTTCATCTTTGATATTAATTTCAACAAAGATATCAATTTTTCTAAAGCTTTCATCTAACATATAATAATGATATTTATATGAATAATCACTCAATCTATAACTTGAATGATATTTATATTTTCCAACGTAATGATTCTTATGAGCATCTAAAAACTCGTGTATTAATTGTTGATCCAATGACATGATTTCCTCCTATGAATGAGCCTTTTTAAATCTTGGTAAAAAATCACTCATTATATATTGAATAGTAACAGCTCTGATATTCTCTTTAGAATAATCTCCACCCATCATTAATGAAGTATCCATAATTTCTTCTGTCAACAAAGTTAATTCATGATCTGTTAATTCTATTTTTTCTAACGCTATAGATTGTTTGACTATTTCTTTACATTCATCAATATATTTTTCTTTGTTAATATCTGTAATATGTTCCATTCAATCACTCCTTGTTTACTATTATACCATGATTTTCCATTATATAATAACAAAAGATATAAAGTTATCTAAAAAACTTTATATCTTCTGTTATTTCTACACCTAATTGATTTAAATATTCTATTGCTTGATTATATGTATCCCTATCATTTAATCGATATGGCTCATGAGCATCAGTTCCAATAATCGCTTTATTTCCTATTTGGGATACAAGCTGCCAAAACACAGGATTAGGATAATGTCTATTTGTTTTATATCCCAATAAATTGAATTCTAAAGGTATATCCTTCTTTTTAGCATGTATACATAATCTTCTATATTCTTCTACATATCTTTTATCATCACTATCAAAACAAGCTAAATCAGGATGAGCTACATAACTAAACAAACCTGTATCTATTCCTTTGATAACACCATCAACATATTTAACTAAATCCCTATATTCTATAGGCATACCATAATAAATACCATATTCATCACTACCATCAAAATGGTTACCTAAAATAATATAATCAATATCTTTTTTCTTTATAACTTTCTTTAACCAAGGTATATATTTTTCAAAATATTCAACTTCTAGTCCTATTTTAATAGAAATTTGATTCTTATATTTCTCTCTTAATTTCTTTAAACTTGATATATATCCATCCAACTCTTCTTCTCTCATTCTCATCGAAGAAACAAAATGACTCTTATAATGCCAAGGTGTATGATCTGAAAAGCCTAATTCTTCATAACCACCTTCAATTGCTTTTTGGACATATTCTTCTTCCTTTCCAATCGCATGATGACAACGATATGTATGAGTATGATAATTTTTCATCTCAACCCCTACCTTTCTCATATTTTAAATAATGTTCAATCCTTTAGCCATTAAACGACATTGAGTATTATAACACGAAAAAAACAAATCTTCCATATTAGTTGATTTGCTTTATATTTTATACAATTTCTAATCCACAGTTTGTACTTGTATCAGAAAAAATAATATGATTATTCTTTTTCAATGTCACACTTATTAAAGAAGTTATACTTTCTAAGATTTCTTTTTCCATTTTACCATTCTTAGGAGCAACTAATTTAAGTCCTTTATTACTATGAGATTGTATATTTAATTGATAAGATCCTTTTTTTAAAGCTATATCAATTATATTGTTATTTATAACATACTTTAATATTTTTGTATGATTATAAGTCGTAAATTTATATTCTTCACGATCTATTATCAAAACACAAATAAGACCTTTAAAACTAAAAAAACCAAAAGGAATATGAGCTATAGACAACATAAAACTTGCATTAGATTCTTGAAAACAATTTCCTTGGCACCAAATATAAGATTTTGGAAAAGAACATCCCCAATCTTTTTCAATATATCCTATTCCATTACAAAAATCCATTTGTTGATTATTAATTTTTATTGAACCATTAATCTTATTGTACATATTTATAATCGCATGATTACACTCCATAAAAGGGATATATGAAAAAGGCCCCATAATATTAGGATAAAAAAGGTGAGTATTGATATTTTGTTGATGAGAATATCGAAGATTTCCATATATCTTTATATTTTGTTTTATATCTTCAATCTCTAAATGAACACCATCTTTACCAAAAGTATTGTTTCCTATTTTTATACACCAGTGTTGAAAATCAAATTCAAAATCTTCTATGTCATAATTTATATAATAAGATGATTCATTTGTAATCACTTGAATAAAAGCTTTTTTATTTAAGTTATCAATATTAACTCCTGGTATAAAAGAAATACTTTCTTTTTGATTGGTATTCTTAAAATACCAACCTTCAAAATAATTTTTATTTGTTTTTAAATATTTCTGTCCTTGAAAAAAATCAGGGTTTCTCATTAATAGTAGTTTATTCATACTTAATATTCTTTCCAAAATATTAAGTTTTATACATCTATATCATATGAGCTGTAATAATTGTATAACTATATGAATTAACAGTTATCTTTATATTATCTACCTCACAATACCAATTCTTTCCTTGTTTGTAAATATAACAATCTTTATTCATAATTTTATCCTTGCAATATTCCACAACATCATCTCTATCTAATTTAAGATTCCTTTTTATTCTATCAACCCCCATCTTAGTTGTATGTATTTTATCTATGTTTAATAATAATATATCTTTATTCACACTATCACCTCTATATCATTATAACAAAAAAGTAAATCTCACAAAAGATTTACTTAATACCCTATTAGTCTTCAAAATCAACATTTTCAGAATACTCTCTCCATTTATTGATCTCATCAATGCGTTCTTTTAATGTTTTTTCCTCTAGCTCAATCATCCCTTTTTCTAAGATAACTAACTTCGCAGACTTTTCATCCACAATTTTCACAATAGCTTTTCCTGCTTTATCAGGATCACCACTTTGATTAAATGGATTTTCTTGGTAACTCTTTGCGACCGCCCCTGATGTTGAATCATAATCAGATATATTATGATTAGCGCTTGATAAAGAATCAACTCTAAATCTTGTTCTAAAAGGTCCCAGTTCAACTAAAATAACATGAATACTTAATGGTTCTAATTCTTTTTGTAATGCTGTTGTCATGTTTTCTAAAGTCGCTTTAGATGCACTATAATAACCAGATCCAGGATTAACATTAACAGCCCCTAATGATGAAATATTGATAATTGTTCCACTTCTTTTCTCTCTCATTGAAGGAGAACTTCCTTGATAAGTTTTACTGGCCCAAAAAATTCAACTCAAACAAATCTAAAACATCTTGATCTCGTCCCTCTTCTATAGAACTTCTCATACCTTTACCAGCATTATTTACCAATACATCAATTTCCCCAAATTTTTCTTGAGTTACTTTTACTACATTTTTAATACTCTTTAAATCAGTCATCTCCAAAGAAACTGCAACAGCTTGTTTAGGATACATATCAACTAAATCTTGTAACTTATCAGTATTTCTAGCAGTAATAACTGCTCGATCTCCATTCTCTAATACAGCTTTTTCAATTCCTCTACCAATTCCACTTGAACTTCCTGTAATTAACCATGTTTTCATTATTCTTCGCCTTTAAATAAAACTAACGCAATAAATTCTAATGATTCTTCTGACATACCATATATACTATGCCCCTGCCCATTATCAGTAAAAGTTGTATCCCCTGGATTTAAAATTGTTTCATTATCATTTTCAGCAATATTTTTTGCTTTTCCTTTTAATATATACATTGTTTCTGTTATACCAATATGTTTATGGTATCCTAAACCACTGTTTGGTTCTAAAAAACAATGATTAAAGGCTCTGCCTTTATTATCTAATTCTTCAACACCATTTAATATCTTTTTAAACGTTAAAATACCATCTCCGTTTTGAGGTTTTTCAATACTCACAATACTTTTTTCTCTTCTTCTTATCACAATAGTCATCTTCTTATGCCTCTATTATAAAAAAGTTTATTTAAAAAATACAGTAATAATATTTTTCTTAGGTGAAACTTATAGTTTCACTGAACACAAAATATAATTTAATAAATGAGGAGATAATTTATATGATTGGTACATAACATTTATATTATTTAGTTACAGTTGCGAAAATAGAATCTTTATCTAAGGCTTCTCATGAACTTTTTATTTCCCAACAAGCAATAGGAAAAGCCACGAGAAAGATAGAAGATGAATTACAAGTTACACTTTTTGAAAGAACAAAGAATAAAATTGTTTTAAATGAATACAGTCAAATATCAGTTAAATATGCTGAAAATATATTATTACAACTTGATAATATGGAGAATGCTATTCAGTTGCTTGAAAGACAAAATAGAATGATGATTATAGGTGCATGTGCTCCTAGAATATTAACAAAAATCTATGATTTAACACTAACTTTTTATCAAGATGTCTCTATTGTAACTCAAATAGCACAAAACGATCATTTAATCAAAGGTTTATATGATAAATCATATCAATTGATTATTCTTCCTCACAAAAAAATAATAATGTTTATTTTAAAAAGTGTGGAGAAGAAAGATTATATTTTTCTTTACCATCTAATCATCGACTAGCACACAAAAAATCATTATCATTTAAAGATTTAGATGGGGAAACTTTATTATTATATAAAAACATAGGAGTTTGGGATAAAATTTCAAAGAAGAAATACTAAATACAAAATTTATTATTGAAGACAATAGAGAAAATTTTAAAGAATTATCTTTACGTTCAAATTTTGTAACTTTCGCAACAGATCTAAGCATAAAAAAGAAGGAGTAGATGCTCAAAGAGTCGTTTTACCAATAGTAAATGATAAAGCAAACTTATCATTTTATTGCTTATGTTTAAAAGAAAACAAAGAAAAATACAAAGATTTATTTAATCATCTATAATATATAAAAATAAGAGCTTATTTTGAGCTCTCATTTTTTAAATTTTCTATTTCTCTACTGTTTAAATTGTTTAATATAGAAAGTATAATAATAGAATTATGAAACTTATTACCTACGATTATTTCAAGTTCATTTCTTAATTCTCTATTAGGTTCAATATAAGAACGATTTCTCATTTTCTCTGATGAGTTCAATTCCATACTCAATATTTCAGTTAATAATCCTCTATACCCACCTTGAATAACTGTATCTGGAATAATAGGACTAAAATTTGTTCCATATTCACTCCTATATATTTGATTTAGTCTTTCAGCATTTCTTGATGCCTGTGTAGAAAAAGATAAAAATTCATTTCTTTCTTGCATTGTAGGGGCAATCGCAGATATTTGACGATATAATCGAGAAAGTAATGTTTCATTATAAATAAACTCTTCTAATAATTCTCTATTCATTTTTTACACCTCAATTTAATATATGCTTAAATTGTAAAAAATTAACAATTATTTTGAAAGTACACACCTTTTACACAACTTTTTGATATATTATATTCGAAGATCTATTCTTCCCTCAAAACAATATACCCAAAAGAAAACCTTACTCCCTCAAGTAAGGTTTTCATTTTATATTCCATTGATGTTTTTTCATATCTACATAACCATTTGATTTAAAAGAGATGCCTTCATCTTTTAGTAACTCCTCTTGCATAGTCCATCCTGGAACTAGTCTTCCTACACCATTCACAACCCTATGACAAGGATAATCTCCATATAACGAAGAAACTGATAATATTTTTCCAACTAATCTTGCATTCTCTTCTCTACCTACAAGTATAGCAATTTGTTTATAAGAAGCAACTTTACCTTTTGGTATTTCTGATACAACCGCAAGAACTTGGTATATAAGATCTTGATCCATATTAGAAAAAAGCAGTCACATGCACTGCTTTACATCCATTCTGTTCCATCTTCTCTTTTTAAGATGAATCTTATCATTTCAAATAATTGTTCTTGAGTTGTAGCTCTTACAATGAAAACATGATTGCCCATTGCAGCCGCAAGTGCTTCTGGTACATCAGTTTCTAACGAAATTGCATCACCATAGTTTTCTCTAATTTGATCATAATTATGTGCATATCCAAAACCTTCTCTTCTACCAGTATAAGCAACCCAATATTTTCTCTTTAAATCATAGAAACATTTATCATAAATAAGCATATCTGCCCATATTGTATAAACATCTACATCATAAGCAAAATTTGTCATATCTGGCATATAAGCTCCAGGTGCTCTCATATTGACTTCTAAGCCAACAATATCACCTTTTTTACCTAAACCTTCTTTATCTTGGTCTAATCTAAAGAATTCAAAATGGAAATAACGACTTCTTGTATCAAATGCTCTCACAACTTTTGAACCAATTTCATATAAATCCAACCCTTCAACAGGTTGTGAATAAAAAGCTGTATCACTTGCTTCATTAACATTATCCATAATAGAGTTCAACATCACATGACTAGTCGCAATTAAAATAT
Source organism: uncultured Erysipelotrichales bacterium (assembly GCA_910579135.1). Classification (GTDB taxonomy): domain Bacteria; phylum Bacillota_I; class Bacilli_A; order Erysipelotrichales; family Coprobacillaceae; genus MGBC113645. The sequence continues at coordinate 15,288 of CAJTTM010000006.1, forward strand.
CCTTATTTGAATTTGTAATCCCATCAAATGTTTCTACATGACCTGGCACCATTTCTTCAATAATAAATTGAACATATGAATCTTTTGTTGCAAAAAAATAATCTAATTCTTCATCACTTTTTAACTTATAAGTTGAACTAGCTCCTACACCATTATCTGGTTTAACAATAACTGGATACCCAACACTGTTCGCAAATTCTTTGACTTCGTTATAATCATTAACCAATAAATATCTAGCAGTAGGAACTCCTACACTTTCATAAACAGCTTTCATCTTAGATTTATATTTCATACTAGACATATTTTGAATTTTTGTTCCTGTTGTTACATTAAATTCATTTCTAAGAGTGGCTTCTAATTCTAACCAATATTCATTTTGTGACTCTATCCAATCAATCTTGCCATATTTCATAGTAAAGTAAGCACAAGCACGATAAACTTCATCGTAATTTTCTAAGTTAGATACTTTATAATATTCTGTTAGTGAATTCTTAGTTTGTTCAGAGATATCATTATATGCTCCATCTCCAATTCCTAACACATTCACTCCTCTTTCTTTCAATCTATCACAAAAGTTATAGAAATATAATGGAAAATGTGGCGAAATAAATATAACATTCATTATTCTTTCCTCCTTATACAAGTTTCTCTAAAAAATATGGAAGTTGAACTCTCCACCAAGGCCAATCATGATTCACATCATAACCCCAAAAATCAATCCAAGCTGAAATATCTTTGTATTCTAATAATTCTTTCATTCTAGAAGTACTATATATCATTTCATCTTCCCAAGCACCTTGTCCACAACATAAAACAATCTTACAGTTTCTATACATATCAACATATGGATGATCATAATTCATACCATTAATATATTGAATTGGACAATTACGATATAAAATATCATCATGATAATCTTTAAAGAATAAATCTCCATCATAATAACCACTTAATGCAATACACCCATTAAAGATATCAGGTCTTCTAAACATAAAATTAGCTGCATGAGTTGCTCCCATAGAACATCCAGTTGTCATAATTCCATCTGCATAGTTTCCACCATTAGAATTAATTTCAAAAATTCTAGGTACTAATTCATTTACAATATAATAAAACCATTGTTCCATCATATAAGTTCTATGACTTCCATCTCCATTTTCATCTGACCATGATTCCTGATCAATACTATCACAACAGAATACTTGAACCCTTCCTTCATCAATTAAATGAGCAATACATTCAATCATCCCATTATTTGCGAAATCAAAATAACGTCCATTTTGAGATGGAAACGCCAAAACAGGAACTCCTGCATATCCATAAACATTAAATTCCATATCTCTATTTAAACAATGACTATATTCCTTAAACCATTCTATTTTCATAATAATCTCCTATCCTAATGTAAATTCTACAAATTCATTAACCTGATCCATATTCTCAAAACGCGCTGTATATGTAAAATTTCCCATTGCACCACTTAATATATCAGGCAATCTTTCACACATAACTAAGTCAAATTGATATTTTTCACAAACTTCTTCATGACTATGAGTATATGAAATACCATCTCTTCTACCACAATATACACAATGATATGGTCTTTCTTTACTATAAGATGAATATCCATCAACAACCATATCTGCATAAATTTGATAAATATCAATATCATTCGCAAAATTCATCATATCTGGAGTATATCCACCAGGAGTACGCATATTAACCTCTAAACCCACGATTTCTCCTTTTTTACCTAAACCTTCTTTATCTTCTAACAATCTAAAGAATTCCATATGGAAACACCTTCCATTTGTTCTAAACGCTTTTACAGCAGCACGTCCTAATTTAATCAAATCCTCTGGTAATTCTTTTTGAGAATAATAATACATACTACTTTGATCATTTACAACATCCATAATTGGATTTGGAAAAATATGCGATGTTTCAAAAACAACATTTCTATTTAAATCTGCAATACCATCATAAGAAGTAATCAATCCATTCACAAACTCTTCCATAATATATTGTGTAATATGTTCTTCATTATAAAAAGCCATTAATTCTTCTTCATTGCTTATCTTATAAGTTGCGGCAGCACCGACACCATTATCTGGTTTAACAACTACTGGATAACCAACTTTTTCAATAAATCTCTTCCCTTCTTCTAAAGTTGTAGTCAAATGATATCTAGCTGTTTTAATCCCAGCTTCTTCATAAAACTTTTTCATACCAGACTTTGTTTTAATTTCATTAATATGATTAGTGTGAATACCTGTTGTAATATTAAAATCAGTTCTCAATTTTGCATCTTGTTCTAACCAATATTCATTGTTAGATTCTAACCAATCAATATGACCATAATGAAAAATAAAGTACCCCATTGCCTTCACCATAGAATCATAATTTTCCATACTATCCACTTTATAATATTCTGTTACACTTTCTTTAAGTTCATCTGTTAATTCATGATATGGTGTATCACCAATCGCTAAAACATTAACCCCTTTTTTCTTTAAACGATCACAAAAATTGTAAAAGTTCTTAGGAAAAGTAGGTGATATATATACAAAATTCATTTCTTTCCCCTCCTTGTTTTTTTGATTATAGCATAATTTCATTATAATGACTCCCTTTTTTTAAAATAAATTCAATTATTTTCGTTTTTTTAAGAAATTTACAATTAAATTTATATAAAAAACAAAATAAAAAGAACTAACTCCTGTATAACACAAGAATTAATTCCCATTAACAATTAATTACAACCCACTAAACTCCGTTCATTTCTTTAATATTCCTTTTAAAGCAATGCTAATTGTTCAATGGATAAACCTGTAAATCTTTGTATATCTTCATTACTGAATTTTTCATCTCTATTTGCTTTTTTAGACATTCTTTTTCCTTTAATTCTCTTATTGCTTCACACATCTTGATCTTACCTTCTTTCCTATAAGCTATTTCTAATAATGCTTTATCTCCAGTTATTGAAAATGTAGCTATATATGCTTGTTTGTTGTATTCTCTTTTTTAGAATTAAAGTACATAAAAAATTTATAACATTATTAATTGATTAGCTGGGATACCTGTAATGAAAGATATTTCTTCATTACTTAGCTTTCCATTCTTCTTTAATTTGATTGCAATTTCAATTTGTTTCTTTGCTTCTCCTTCTTCTCTTCCTTTAATTTCACCTTTCATCATGGCTTCATATCTTAATTCTCTTATCGCTTCACACATCTTGATTTTCCCTTCTTTCCTGTTTGCTATTTCTAATAATTCCTTATCTCCAGTTATTGAAAATGCCACAATACATGCTTGTTTGTTGTATTCTCTTTCTTCAAAATGAAAATCTCTCTCATATATCTTCTGTAATAAATCAACTAAATCTCTTAACTCTTCACTCTGACATCTTTCACTCTCTATCTCCCTTATATCATAGATGGGTGCCTGAAAGTCATTAAAGACATCTTCTAAACTTTTTGGAACTTCTAGACTTTCACTTAATCTTCTTCCTTCTTTCCATTTCCTTTCTCCTACATATAAGACAATCATGATCACTGGTATCTTCTTCTCTTTATTTTTATCCAGAATAACATAACTTAGATAGGTATATCCTGCAATCCTTATAGGCATATTTTTATCTGGAACACTTTGTATTTCAATACCAAATAGAATATTCATATGAGAAGAAGAATATCTTTTCATAAGATCACTTCTTCTTATTACAGATAGAACATCATCATTGTATTGGATATTTTGAGATAACTCTGTATCGAAGTAGGAAAGACAGTTAGGATTGATAACTTGATGACCACAAAAGAGAGTGACATTGATAATATCTGCAAAGATATTATCAATTCTTAATAAATCTTTAAAAGAAGCATCAGGGAGAACATGAGATTTAAGTTTCATAGAAAGAAACATGAGTATAAGATAGAATAGGGTAACATTAAACTCACCTCCTTTTTATAGTTAGGATAAAACAATAAAAATCATATATATATTTTGAGGTGAATGACTATAAAACTATTATTAAACAAAAGATATAAAAAATCAATGGACTGTTAGTCCAAAATAAAAAGAACAATACTCAGTATAATGACTGAAATATTGTTCTTATGTTCCGTTAAATCTTATTTATTGTTTAAATTTTTTAACGATGGTCCATTGATTAGCTTACCATAAGCATCATATGTAGATCCATGACAAGGACAATCCCAAGTTTTAGTCTTATTGTTAAATTGAACAATACATTTAAAATGAGGACAGTAAGGACTCATATAATGACATTTTCCATGATTATCCTTATAAACCGCTATTAATTCTCCGTCTATTTTCATCACTGCTCCTTCGTTATTTTTTAATTTTTTTGAAGGTGGAAAATGATTATCAATCATTCCTTTTTTAATATCTTTCATAAATAATGGAAGTTGTTTTTTTATTAAGGATAATGAACAATAATGATTTTCATATAAAGCCTTATACTTATTCTCTTTTTCTAATAAATCATCATAAATAATCTTAGACGCCACATGAGATAAAGACATTCCCCATTTCCTATATCCAAAAGCAATATATTCATTTCTTTTTTTAGATAATTTACCAATATAAGGTATAAGCCTTAATGTTTCACTATCCATCGCAAACCACCTTATAGGATTTTTAACTTCATTTTTCCCTATTTCTAACAATCCATTCCCCACTGGTCTTTGACTTATAGATTTTTTATCAACACAAAGCAAACTTCTTCGATCTTGATTTTCACATATCCCATATTGAACATACTCTCTTTTTGCCATCACTTTCATAAAATATAACCCTTTATAAACAAAAGGATATCTAGTCGCATGGACAACATCACTACATTGAACTTGATAAGAATTGACATCAATTAAAAACTCTTCCTTCATTCTATGAACCTTTTTAACTTGTGAATTTTCATAAATTTCTATTCCATCTTTTCGACATAATGACGCTAATGCATAAAGATATTTTAAAGGATGAAATATAGCTTGATTATCTATTGAAATAGAATATAATGCATTCTTAATAACATTCTCTTTCACTTTAACTCCAAATGATTCTAATAATTCCTTTTCTTGTTTTAATTTTATGACATTTTCTTTTTTAAATGTATATAAGACATTTTCATTCTTATAATAATCGCATGCTATCTTTTCTTTCTCTATTATTGTTTCTATATCATTCATAGCTTCTTTATTAGATAAAAAGAATTTTTTTGCAATATGATAGCTATAATATTCATTAAGATACGTATATATAAGATCATGTAAAAAAGTAATCTTTGCAGTTGTATGACCACTTGTTTGACTCCCTATTTCCTTTTCCTCTAAAACAATAACTTTTAATCCACAATCTTTCAATCTATAAGCAAGAGAAATTCCTGTAAGTCCTCCTCCAATAATAACAACATCACATTTTTTATTTTGATTTATTTTTGGATATACTTGTTTTTGTGCTGTTTTTTGCCAATATGATTCATTCACTTTTATCACCAAATAAAGTATATCCAAAAGAAAAAGTATAATACATTGTATTACACTTATCCTTCAATTATCTTTACATAATAAGTTCTATTTCTTGGACCATCAAATTCACAAAGATAAACACTTTGCCATATTCCTAAAATAATCTTTCCTTCACTAGTAATTAAGGTTTGACTAGCACCAAAAATTGTCGATTTAATATGCGAATGAGAATTGCCTTCAAAATGACGATAATCAGGATGACTTGTAGGAAATGCTCTTTCAAAACTATTAATCATATCCCTTACAACATCGCTATCTGCATTCTCATTAATGGTTATCCCAGCAGTTGTATGTGGTGTATAAACAACAATAATACCATTTTTTATATTTGATTCTTTTAAATCCTTTTTAATTTGATATGTAATATCTATCATTTCTACTCTTTTAGAAAATTGATATTGATGTTTATACAACATTTTTTCTACCTCCTAATGGTGAATATTGCACAGCTATTCTATTTTCTGGTTTAGTATCAAAGCAATATATAACAATCAAGAATATCCACTCTAATGGTTTCATTATATAATAAATAAAATCTGCTGTATATTGATTGTGTATTAATTTTGCAACTTCAAAACCATATGTATCATAAAAATGTCTAATATGTTTATGAAATATAGGCACTCTTTCCTCTAAGATTTGTTCAAATGCATTTGCGATGCATAATTGTCTATTAACAATCACTTGATGTCCATGTCTAACACCTAACCTTACAGGTTTAACAACCTTTTGATGTCCCCCTGCCGCGACTGTACAAAGATAATGCTGATCACAATATATATTTTGAGGAGCTACTCTTTGAGATAAATTCCAATCACTTGTTTCTAAATAAGCCTTGATAAAATAATCTGGTTGTTGGTTAAATAGGACAAGAATACACATAACACCTCCTAAAACAATCCACATTAATATAAAAGCTCCTGTATTCCATGAAGTTGAATCCATCAACATATTATTTAATTGATTAAATAACTTATTTTTAAATTGTTTTTTATTTTGATCTTCTATTATTTTCCATTCTTTAATTTTAAATCTTAATGTTTTTATTACTATAATTATGAAATTAAATGGTAACAACAATAAAAAAGAATCTAACCTATGTTTAAATGTTATCAATTGTATTATCCATAAACCACATTCAAATACCCCTATATACATAAAAGAAATACAAAGTACAATAATTAACGGAGGCATTTTTTCCAATTTGATATAAGATAAAATAAAATATCCAACAAGCCCAATAATAAGTAAACATATAATCGTTGGATAAGTCTTTGTATAAATAGGAGTATGCAACTGACTATTTACTAATACAACATTCCAATCACTATCAAACATAATATCACTTAGTAAAAGTAAAATACAACTAAACAGTATACCAACAGTTAATATCACCAAATCTAAAATACGACTTATTCTAAAATCATTGCATAAAATAAGATAATAAATATTTAATAATGTTAATAATATAGGAAAAATCATAAAAGTTCCTAATATCAATCCTGAAATAAAAACTTCGGTTAATCGAAATGAAAACATGATCAAATAAGTTATCATACCCAATAATTCACTGATTGCAAACGCACATAAAATAGGATGTTTCTTCATTAGTTCTCCTCCTTTATGACATGAATCATATCATAAACAAGAATGTATTTCAATATTTATTTATCGAAAAACGATAAACAATCTAATAAAAATACCTTTCAAGTTAGCTTTTATTTCTACTTGAAAGGTTATTTATCATTCTTGAGGTAAAACCTTCTTTAATTTCTTTTCAAATTCTCTACGAGAAAACATAACAATAGCTCCACATCCTTGACATTTTATCTTAATATCTGCACCCATTCTAATAATTTTCCATTGATTAGACTTCTTGCATGGATGTTGCTTTTTCATTTCTACAATATCATTTAAATCGTATTCCATTATAATCCCTCTCTTTGTTCATATGCATCTAATGTATTACTTAAAAGCATTGTGATTGTCATTGGTCCAACCCCATTAGGTACTGGTGTAATATAAGAAACAATATCTTTTACATCATCAAAGTCAACATCACCACAAAGCTTGTTATTCTCATCTCTATTAATACCTACATCTAAAACAACTGCACCTTTTTTAATATAATTTCTATTAAAGAATTTCGCCTTACCAACAGCACCAATCAAAACATCAGCACGTTTACACACTTCCTTTAAATTTTTGGTGTGAGAATGAGCTATTGTTACTGTTGCGTTTTTTTGTAAACAAAGCATTGAAACAGGTTTTCCCACAATATGACTTCTTCCTACAACTACAACTTCTTTACCCTCTAAATCATAATTAATCTTATCTAATAAAACCATCATTCCTTTTGGCGTGCAAGGTGTTAATGCTTTTTGATTTAAAAATAATTTTGCGACATTACTTGGATGAAATCCATCCACATCTTTTAAAGGATCAATAACATTTAAAATACGATCCTCATTAATGTGTTTTGGTAAAGGTAATTGTACAAGAATTCCATCTACACTCTCATCAACATTTAATTGCCTAATAATATCTATTAATTCTTTCTCACTTATAGAAGCCTCTCTATTTATCATTTGTGATTGTATTCCTACATATTGACAAGCTCTTTCTTTATTTCTTACATAAACTTGACTAGCTTGATTATCTCCCACTAATATAACAGCTAATTTAGGTATTCTCTTATTTTCTTTTTTTAATATTTCTACTCTTTCTTTTAATTTATCTTTAAGCTGAGTTGAAATATCTTTTCCACTTATAATCATATATTCTTCACCTCTAATTGAAATTATTATACATATTTTTTTATAATTATAAAAGATAAAATCATAATATTTTTATTTTGTTATTATTTTCAATTTAATACTTATAATTATCTATCATATATTGATCTTCTTCATTTTGTCTTTTGCGAATAAAACGCAATATTGAAAAACTTATTAACCATAATATCCCACCAAACAAATTAATAGGATAAAACGTTGAATATTGAACTAACCAAATTGGATCATCCCAAGTAAAACAAGCAAATACAAGAATAATAGCAAAAGTTATATACAAAACAAATCAAAAAAACAAATAACTTGTTTATTCTTAATAACTTTAAACAAACTAGGTATATCTATTAAAAAATCTAAAAACTGAAAGATAATTATAACTATATATGCCATTTAATTTATCTCCATTAATTATATCTATATATTTATTAAAAATACAATATCCATATGCAAATTAGTATATTTAACATAACAATTGATTGTTTTCTTATCCATATTATAACATAAAAATAACTCCATAATGGAGTTATTCTGGTTTTTGATTATCAGTTGGTTTCTGATTGTTATTGGTTGGTTTTTTATTGTCATTTTTCTTATCATTCTTCTTATCTTTCTTTTCCTCTTTTTTCTTTGTTCCTTGTAAAACAACTCTTTGATGAGGTTTATAATAACTATAAGATTCCTTTGAAGTTGAAACTAATTTACCATTCTTATAAACCTTACGATAAGTTTGACATTTAGCACCATTACTTCCTTTTTCTTCAACTTTTTCTGTTCCTTCTTCTAAAGTATCATCTTTTTCATACTTAATCTTAGGAGCAATAGTTGAAAGCCTTTGACAAGTAATTTCTACCTTTGTATCTTCTAAATCAGTACCATATATCTTTACATTTAAACGACCATTATAAGAAACAACAATCTTAATAGGATAATCTGTGTTATTCTTAAATTTGAAATCTGGACCACCCCATGATACGGTTGCATCTCTACCAAGAGGTACATAACTTGAAATATAAGTATGATTCGTACGTTCTACAACTTGTAAATTTGCATATAATACTGCATTATACAATGTTGAAGATGCTTGACAAACTCCACCTCCAACTTCATCAACAGTTTCACCATTTACATAAGCAGCAGCTTTTCCAAAACCATTAGCTGTTGTACGTTGTCCTACTGTATCATTATATGAAAATGTTTCACCTGGAAGCATAATTTTATTACATTTAATACCTGCAAGTCTTACATTATTTCTTCTTACTGATGATCCACTTACATATGTTGTATATTCTCCTAACACATCTTTAAATAAATTCTTCTTTAATGTTTCTTTATCTATTTTAGCTTTATTGATTTTTGCAGAAACACGGAACTCTTCTCCTTCACTTGCCTTATTATATGCACTCTGTGCATCTTCTAATGTAAATGAAACTCCATCTTTAGAATCAACAATTTCATAGTTATAATCTTTATCTAATTTTAATGTTGCATTTTGACCTTTTTGGTTTAACTTTTTATGTAAGTCAATCATCTCATTATCTGATAATTCACTCTTTACTAATTGACATTCAATTGGTGTATGTAAATCATAGTTTTCTAATGCTTGATGAGTTTGATTTAAGATATCTTCTTGACTTACTTTTTCTCCAGAAGTTCCTTTTGTAAAGATAACTTCACTATCTCCTAATTGATATGTTGTATTTTTTTTACTATCAACATCTAATAATTTACTTTTCTTTAATTCTTCTAATAATTTTTTTTCGTCTTTAACTTCAAGAGAAGTTGTATAATCTTTTTCAAATAAATAATAATATCCTTTCGTTAGAAAAGAACCATGAATTTTATCATATATATCATTAATTTCTTTCTTTGCATCAAAAGAAACATTATCTTTTAAATTCACAATATAATCTTTTTCATTGGCTTTATATGTTAAAGATATATTTTGACTATCTTTCTTATATTGATTTTCTATTGCTTCTACTGCTTGATCTTTTGTCATATCACTTACATTAATACCATTAATATTCATATCAGACATAAAATCATTTGATCCTGCTAATATGCATAAAAACAAATAAATCATAACAAGTATTACAATAATTGCAGTAGGAATAATATAGATTTGTTTCTTTATATGTTTTTTCTTTTTAGCCATTTTTCCACCTTAAAAATTCCCTTTCCCAAATATAAATATATACCTATAAAGAATGAAAAACAAGACCTTTATAAAAAAATAGGAAGTCACAAAACTATAACTTCCTTATTTTTATTAAGCTAAGAATAATTCTAATCTTGAAATCACTTTATCTTTTCCTAAAAGCATCATTGACCAAGCTAAATCAGGACCATGCATAATTCCTGTAGTCGCAATTCTTAAAGGCATATATAACATCTTACCTCTAGCTTTAGCTTCTTTTTGAGTTGCTTTTATACATTTAAAGATATTATCTGGATTAAATTCTTCTTTAGATAGTTCACTTACTTTTTCTTTAAAAACTTCTAATGTATGAGAAACACTTTCGTCTTTCATAAATTCTTCTGCTTCCTCATTCATATGTATTTCATCTTCAAAGAATAATTGAACCTGTTCTATAATTTCTTCACCATATGAAATATGATCTTTATGAACTTCAATTAAGTTTTCTACCCATTGATTACTCTTATTAGATAAATCATATGCTTTTTCTAAAAACGGACGACATAATTGTACTAATTCTTCAGTAGATTTATTTTTAAGATATTGGCTATTGATCCACTTCAATTTATTCATATCGAAGATAGCCCCAGATTTAGAAATACGTTTCACATCAAATTCTTGAGTCAATTCTTCTAAAGTAAATAACTCTTTTTCTCCTTCAGGAGACCATCCTAATAATGCTATATAATTTAAAATTGCTTCATTTAAGAATCCTTTTTCAACTAAATCTTGATAAGATGCATCACCATTACGTTTACTTAATTTATGCTTTTCATCTTTCATAACTGGTGGACAATGAATATATGTAGGTGTATCCCATCCAAATGCTTGATAAATTAAATTATACTTTGGAGTAGATGATAAATATTCATTCCCTCTTACAACATGAGTAATATTCATCAAATGATCATCAACAATATTTGCAAAATTATATGTGGGATATCCATCACTCTTTAACAAAACACCTTCAGACAACCCTACGTTTTCTACTTCAATATGTCCATAAACTTCATCCTCAAAAGAAGTAATTCCAGTATCTGGAATAGTTTGTCTGACAACATATTTTTCTCCATTTGCTATTCTTTGTCTTGCTTCTTCTATTGATAAACTCTTACAAGGATCAATATAACCTTGTTCTTCATTTTCATTATCTTGTCGAGCTTCTTCTATTGTTGCCTCATCACAAAAACAATAATGCGCTCCTCCAAGTTCCACTAATTTATCAGCATATTCTTTATAAATAGATAATCTTTGTGATTGAACATAAGGTCCTACTTCTCCTGGACAGTTAGGTCCTTCATCATATGATAAACCAGTTTGTTCCATAACATGATAAATCATATCAACTGCTCCCTCTACTTCTCTTTGTTGATCAGTATCTTCAATTCTTAAAATAAAATCTCCATCAACATGTTTTGCAATCAAATATTCATATAATGCTGTTCTTAAATTTCCAATATGCATATATCCAGTTGGACTAGGTGCAAATCTTGTTCTAACTTTATTCATAAACATTTCCTTTCTATTTTTATATAACTTGCTAAGTGATTAAAATATTTATCACCTTTCTGCCCTATTCTAGCACAAAATAGAAAAATAGAAAAGACAACGTCTAAAAACTCATAAAATATTCTCTTTTTAATGGTTTTATAATTAGTTAAAATATGGTAAACTATTAAATATAAATTTAGGAGGTGTATCCTATGGATAAAGAAATTAATAAGAATTTTATTGAAAGAATAATTGATAAAGACTTAAGTGAAGGAAAATACACAAAAATTGCGACACGTTTTCCTCCTGAACCAAATGGTTATTTACATATTGGACATGCAAAATCAATTTTATTAAATTATGGTTTAGCAAAAAAATATAATGGTATCTTTAATTTAAGATTTGATGATACAAATCCAACTAAAGAAAAAACTGAATTCGTAGATAGTATTATTGCAGATGTGGATTGGCTTGGTGCACATCATGATGGTGATGTAAAGTTTGCTTCTGATTATTTTGGAGAAATGTATGAAGCTGCTGTTAAGCTTATTAAAAAAGGAAAAGCATATGTTTGCGATTTAACTGCTGAACAAATTAGAGAATATCGTGGAACTTTAAAAGAACCTGGTAAAGATTCTCCTTATAGAAAAAGGAGCATTGAAGAAAATCTTGATTTATTTGAAAGAATGAAAAATGGTGAATTTGAAGATGGTTCTAAAGTATTACGTGCTAAAATTGATATGGCATCACCAAACATTAATATGAGAGATCCTGTTATTTATAGAGTTGCCAGAATGACTCACCATAATACAGGTGATACATGGTGTATATATCCAATGTATGACTTTGCTCATCCAATTGAAGATGCCATTGAAGGAATTACACATTCAATTTGTACATTAGAATTTGAAGATCATAGACCATTATATGATTGGGTTGTTCAAGAATTAGAATATGAACATCCACCTAAACAAATTGAGTTTGCAAAATTATATTTAACAAATGTCATTACTGGTAAACGTTATATTAAACGTTTAGTTGATCAAGGTATTGTAGATGGTTGGGATGATCCTCGCCTTGTAACAATTGCTGCATTAAGAAGAAGAGGATTTACACCTGAATCACTAAAGAATTTTATGGAATTGGTTGGAGTTGCGAAAAGCAATTCTTCTGTAGATTATGCAATGCTTGAATATTGTATTAGAGATGATTTAAAACCTAAAGCTCCTAGAGTAATGGCTGTTTTAGATCCTATTAAATTAGTTATCGATAATTATCCTGAAGGTCAAGTTGAATATTTGGATGCACAAATTAATATGGAAAATCCTGAATTAGGTGTAAAACAAGTTCCTTTTGGAAAAGAATTATGGATTGAAAGAGAAGATTTCATGGAAGAACCCCCTAAAAAGTACTTTAGATTATTTCCTGGAAACGAAGTACGTTTAATGAATGCATATTTCGTAAAATGTGTTGGATTTGAAAAAGATGAAAATGGTAAAGTTACAGTTGTTCATTGTACTTATGATCCTATTACTAAGAATGGAACTGGTTTTACAGGTAGAAAAGTCAAAGGGACTATTCATTGGGTGCCTGTACAACAAGCAAAAAAAGCAACGGTTAGATTATATGAAAACTTAGTTGATGAAGAGAAAGGTGTTTATAACGAAGATGGAAGTGTTAACTTAAATCCTAATTCATTAACTATAGTTGATGCTTATATTGAGCCTTCTATAGAAGAATATAAACCTGGAGATTCTTTCCAATTTGTAAGAAGTGGTTATTTCTGTATTGATACAAAAGATTCTACTGAAGGAAATCCAGTATTTAATAGAATTGTATCTTTAAAAAGTTCATTTAAATTACCAAAGAAATAGATATAGCGAATTGCTATATCTATTTTTTATTTGGTGATATTTCATTCCATAATGTAAATCCTAAGATTAAAGTTCCACCTATTATTTGCATGATTGTCATAGTTTCTCCCAATACCGATGCAACAACTGCTACAAGTCCAAAAAAATACCCATAAAATGATTACTTCCTATTGATAAATCTCCTAAACCCATAACCAGCACAATACCTATAGCAGCCATAATAAAACAAACCCGTTATTTTATTGTCATGCTTTCCTTAAATAAAATAGGACAAACTATTATTACAATTACTAGAGCAAAATAATAACTAAGTGTTGTGACTGAAACACTAGTATATTTATATGTTTCAAAAAGTAATATCCAATTAAATCCCATAGCAATTCCAGAAAACAATAACAAAGGGATTTCTTTCTTTATTTCATGAAAGGGAATCTTTTGTTGAGTAACGAATAAATAAACCATAATCAATAATGCTAATTCACCAGAAAACACAGAAATATTTCTTACAAACAAACCTAATGTACCAAAAACAACCATTGAGATCATAAGTGTTATCTTTGAATTCATAAATCTCTTCATCATTACTCTTCTTTTTGAAATATAAGAGACATCATTTCAATATCACCTGTACCCCTTGTTTCTAAGGGAATATACCCTTCAAAACTCCATCCATTTTCAATTCGTTCTTTAATAATTTCTTCAGCACCTTTAAAAGAATACTTTGTTCCCTTACCAAGTCCAAATCCAGATAAACTAGATCTCACTCTTACAAATTCAACTTTTTTCATAAATTTTTCTCCTAATTAAACCCATTTATTCCTTTAATCAATACTATTAACAATTTGTTTGACTAATTCTTTACTAACAACATCATAGTTTTGTTCATTTGGTTGAGATGCATAACTATATGTTACATATTGTGATGATGTTGTTGGATCGTATATCCAGTCTTTACAAGAACTATGAACTTGATATATTCCTGTATAGTTCATCATTTCTTTAGCATTCAATGCGTTTATTCCTGAACCTGCAAGTATTTGAATTTGATTCCCATATTGAACTTGTAATTCTTTTATAAGACCCTTTCCATCCATCGCCTTAGCTTTTAAACCACTTGTTAAAACTCTATCAACCCCTAGCGATATTAATATTTCAATACTCTTGTATGGATCCTTTACACAATCAAACGCTCTATGAAAAACAACTTCTCCATGATATGATTTAACAATATCAATCATTTTCTTTGTTCTTTCTTCATCTATAGAACTATCTTCTTTTAGAAATCCAAAAGCAATTCCATCAGCTCCATTTTCCATCAATATTTGACAATCTTCCAACATTGTTTCATAGTCTTCTTCATTATAATAAAAGCCTGCTCCTCTAGGTCTTACCATGCAAATAACTTTTAAATCTGTATTCTTTTTAGTTAGTTTTAATGAAGCTAATGAAGGAGTTAATCCTCCCATATATAAACTACTATTTAATTCAATCCTTTTCGCTCCTCCCTTAAAAGCTTGCAAAGCATCATAATAACTACCACAACATATCTCAATTATTCTTTTCATTTTATATTCCTCATTTCTTATAAATTGGTTCCATTCTTTTTCTCATATATTCATCTAACCACTCTTGACTAGCCAGTTCATGAATGCACTTTCCATTCTTTCTTTTTACAATATATACAGTAGGTTTATGACAAGCATTCGCAACCACAAAAGAAAATCCTTCAATATTACTTGCAGCTCCCCATTCTCCTTTTTTATTCATTGCAACTACTGAAATATCTCCAGATTGTCCTTTTCTTTGTTTTAATTTAGTATCTAATTGATTTACTGCCTCTTCACATGCTTCTTGCGGTGATAAACCTTTTTCCATTAAACTAACAATTTCATATGAAATGCAGCCTTTCATTAAGTCTTCACCAAGACCAGTTGCAGTTGCTCCACCAATTTGACTATCAGCATAAAAACCTGAACCTACTATTGGTGAATCACCTATTCTGCCTTTTTTCTTCATAAATAAACCACTTGTAGATGTAGCCGCAACGACTTTATGTAATTCATCAAGACATACCATCCCAACAGTATCATGTCCACTATATGGTTTTAATTCTAATTCTTTCATTTCTTTTAGACGATTATGATAATGTATTTTTGCTCGAGAAGTTAACATGTTTTTTCTTTGAAAACCATTTTGATATGCATATTGAATTGCACCTTCTCCCACTAAAACATTATTAACTTTTTCTTTAGATAAACGTCTTGCTATAGTAATAGGATTTGAAAAATCTCTAATTGCCCCTATAGCCCCTATCTGTAAAGTATCTCCATCCATATAACCAGCATCTAATTCAACTTCACCTTCTTCATTAGGTAAACCTCCATATCCTACTGATTTATAATATTCAAAATCTTCAACTTCCTTAATAGCCTTTTCTATAGCATCACCACTATCACCAGACATTTTTAATATTTCTTCAGCTTTCTCTATTCCTTCTTTAGACATTGTCCAAGTTGCTATTATACCCCACATATCAATCACTCCTTATAACCATTTTACAATAAGAATTAAAAAAAGCAAAATGCTTATTGATATGATTTTGCTTTTTTTACAATTATTAACCTTTATATTATTATTTATAAATTTACTCAATATCAGCTCAAAATATATTTTAAAATATCTTCCTCCTTATCAATATCAAAGATATTGATTGCTAAAATATCTAATGTCGTTTCATCACTGCTATTAATTTTATTAACAATATATTCTGATAATGAACCCAATTTCTTTATTAATAAATTAATGATCATTTGAGCCGCTTTCTCTATCTTACCTTCAGCTTTTCCTTCAACCTTTCCATTTGCATAACCTCTTTTTTCACCAATGACTTCTCCTTCAATCCTTCCCATCTCTTTTAATTGTTCACATATCTCACACATTTCAGTAACTCCTTTCCTTTCTTCTTTATAATATTTGACCCATTTCTTAAACACTTCACTATACATCTCATTTGGATCAATACAATGAAAATCATGGATTAATCTTCCTAGTACTGTTTCTTCATCCTGATAATCTCCATTCACATATATCATCTCTTGTCCTATATCTACTTCTTCTTTTGTTTCTTTATTCGTAAGTTTAAGATGATATATTGGTAATCCCTTCTTAAAGTAGTCTCCTTCACACATAAAAACGATATAGCTTTCTGGAACTTCTTCATATTCTGAACTTTTCTTTATTTCTTGTGTATCAATAAGACTAAGATTCAATCTTCCTCTTTTAGGATTGGCTCCTTTTTCTTTTCTCTGTATTTCTACATTGATTCTCATCTTTTCACTTTTGACATAAATATCAAACTGAGCTTCTCTTCCTTTGATATTACTCATATAATGTTCAACATGATGTTCATCAATATGTATATGTCTTCCTAGTATGATATCAATGATTTCATTAACACATTCCCTATGACCAAAGACAACTTTGATCATAGGAGAATGAAATAAAGTCATAGACTCAATAAGGGACATAATATCTTGATTTTTAGCTTTCATTTATTTGACCTCCTATTATTCTATACTAATAAAAAGAGGCTTTTTCTTTTTTTAAATGTATAATTTCATAATATGAAAATATAGACTTCTATAAATCTATTATAAGGGTATAAAACAGAGTTGTCATTGGACATTTTGTCCAAAAAAAAGAGAAGTTAGTCATTACAACTTCTCCCATCATGTTCTCTTTAATCTTCCAAAATATGTTCTAAACCTTGATTAATAATTGTTCTTACATGATCATCTGCTAAAGAATAAAAAATAGATTTTCCTTCTCTTCTATTTTTCACAAGCTTATTTTGTTTTAATATTTTTAATTGATGCGAAATTGCTGATTGAGTCATATTTAGAGTTTGTGCTAAATCACAAACACATACTTCTGCTTCAAACAAAACAAATAATATTCTTATTCTAGTAGAATCTCCAAAAACCTTAAATAATTCTGCTAAATCATATAACTGTTCTTCTGGAGGCATTTTCTCTTCTACAATTTTCACCAAATCTTTATGAATTTCTACTGTTTCACAACATTCTACTTCATTATTCATTCTTTCTTCTCTCTTTCTATAAATTTTTAACATATAAAGTTCTAATTGCATTTAATACAGCAATCACCATGACTCCTACATCTGCAAAAATCGCAAGCCACATATTTGCAATCCCTATAGCACCTAAAATTAAGCAAAGAATCTTAATTCCAATTGCAAAATATATGTTTTCATATACAATTTTCATACACTTCTTAGCTATTTTAATAGCTTTTGAAATCTTTAATGGATCATCATCCATTAATACAATATCTGCTGCTTCAATAGCCGCATCACTACCCATTGCTCCCATTGCAATACCAATATCAGCCCTTGACAAAACGGGAGCGTCATTAATTCCATCACCAACAAAAGCTAATTTTTCTTTTTCATCTTTTTTAGATAATAACTCTTCTACTTTAGTAACCTTATCTCCTGGTAACAATTCACTATAGACTTCATCAATCTTTAAATCATTTGCAACTTTTTTTGCGACAGTATTCATATCTCCAGTTAACATAACAGTCTTTTTAATACCAATATTCTTTAAAGCTTGTATTG
This sequence comes from uncultured Erysipelotrichales bacterium, assembly GCA_910579135.1. Classification (GTDB taxonomy): domain Bacteria; phylum Bacillota_I; class Bacilli_A; order Erysipelotrichales; family Coprobacillaceae; genus MGBC113645. Next base: position 33,827 of record CAJTTM010000006.1, read on the forward strand.
CTTCTTTAGCGTGAGGCTTCATTACATCTGATATTAAGATATGACCCTCATATTGATTATCAATTGCAATATGAACAATTGTACCAACTTCATGACATTCATCATATTTAACGTTTAATCTTTCCATTAATTTAGCATTACCAGCTGCTACAACTTTATCATCAACCTTTGCAATCACACCATTTCCACTTATTTCTTCAACATCACCCACTCTATTTTTTAAAATAGGTTTCCCATAAGCTTTCTGTAAGCTTTTACTAATAGGATGTGTTGAATAACTTTCTGCTAAAGCAGCATATTCTAATAATTCATCTCTATCCATTGTATTATGATGAACACCACTCACTTCAAAAACCCCTTGAGTCATTGTGCCTGTCTTATCAAAAACAACATATTTTGTAGAAGCTAATGTTTCTAAATAATTAGAACCTTTAACTAGTACTCCTGCACGACTAGCTCCTCCTATTCCCGCAAAGAAACCAAGGGGAATACTAATAACTAACGCACAAGGACAAGAAATAACTAAGAAAGTTAATGCTCTAAAAATCCAATCATTCCACATAGGGTCTAATCCCATAAATAACATTCTTACTAATGGTGGTAATAACGCTAATACTAAAGCTCCATAACATACAGCAGGAGTATAAAAACGAGCAAACCTAGAGATAAAATTTTCAGATTTTGATTTTTTAGAACTTGCATTTTCTACCATATCTAATATTTTAGAAACAGTTGATTCACCAAATTCTTTTGTTGTTTTTATCTTTAATAATCCTGTCATATTGATACATCCACTAATAACCTCATCATTGACTTTAGCTTCTCTAGGTAATGATTCACCAGTTAAAGCACTTGTATTTAAAGTTGTATTTCCTTCAACAATAATTCCATCTATAGGAACTTTTTCCCCAGGTTGTACAACAATAATAGAGCCAATTTCAATTTCATCAGGATCAACTTGTTCTAATTCTCCATCAACTTCTATATTCGCAAAATCAGGTCTTATATCCATTAAATCACTAATATTTCTTCTACTTTTACCAACTGCATAACTTTGAAATAATTCACCTATTTGATAAAATAACATAACCGCTACACCTTCACTGTATTCACCTAAAGCAATTGCTCCTACAGTCGCAACAGCCATTAAAAAATTTTCATCAAAAACTTGCTTGTTCATTATTCCTTTTATTGCTTTTTTTAAAATATCATATCCTACAATGAAATAAGGAACCATATATAATACAAACTTTATTGTTCCTCCAATTGGCAACAATTCTAAACCAATAATACATAAAATCGCAACAATGATACAATATAACATATTCTTTTGTTTTTTATTCATAAATATACCCCCCTACACAAAAAGAGCTGTATTATACAGCTACTTATTATAAGAAAATTTCACAATCATCTTCTACAATCTTACAATTCTTTAAAACATCCTGCATAACATCCTTTGGTTCTGCACCATCTTCAAATTCAACTGTCATCTTTAAGGTCATAAAATTCACAACAGCATCTTTAACACCAGCAGTTTTTTTAGCTGCTTCTTCCATCTTATTTGCACAATTTGCACAATCCACATCAATTTTATAAGTTTTTTTCATTATTAATCCCTCCATATTATCATATGAACACTTGTTCATATGTTGATTATATTATAATACTTTCTTTCTATATGTCAATACTTATAATATGAATTTTAAAAAAGTTTTACTATTTTTAGCCAAAAAATAACAACATTGTTATATTAATGTTGTTATTAATTCTGTATTTTAATTTGTTCTGTTTTAATCATTGGATATCTTATTAAATGATGTCCCTCTAAATCCTCTTTATACATATCTACAGCACTAATTTGATGATTATTATAAGCTGTATAATAATAGATTCCTTTATCACAATTACAACAAGATGTGTACAATGTCATTTGGTATTTTTTATCTTCTAATTGACAACACCCTTTTGGATTATTAACAGAACCTAAAATATGGAAAAATTGACTTACACTTGATAATTCATTCTTATCACATACAGAATTCATTTTAATAAATGCAACTCTTACAAAACGTGATTGTGAAGAAATATCTCCAGGTAATCCTAAGGCTCCCATTCCTAAGCTATAAGCATCTAATGTTAACTGATTAGAGAAATGATTTGTTGGTGCTAAAGTGCTTAAAGACATATAATTATTAAGATTAAATAATTGCATTTCAAATGGTGGATTATTTGTAAGAACACCTACTGGATTATCATAAATTTTTAAACCACTTTTTAAAGATTCAACAACTATTGATTCATTTCTATCAGAAATCATCCAATGTAACTGGGCAGTTGGTAATTTTTCACTAAAAGGCGTATCTGTTAAATTGATTCTAGATAATAGACTTCTTACCTCTTTCACTGTTGAGCATTGACCTAAAATCCAAGGTATAAATTCATATTGTGCAATGTTATCTTTTCCTTCTTTTTCTTTATTGTAAAATGCATTACCTACAAAATTCAGTCCTGCAATTGCGAGTGCTTTTTCATTCACTGCATCATAATATAAGGGATAGTCATCAATAACACAAGATGCTCCAATGATTGCATAATGTGTTTTCATCAATCCTAATTTTCCAAAATCAAATACATAGTTTCTAGGTGTTATCACAACCTCGTCACCATAAGAAAAACCATAATCTAAAGTTCTACCAAAATAAAAATAATCTGTATTATATGTTATTGCAGTACACAATTTTAATCCTCCTTTATATAGATGATATAACATCTACTTTATTATAGTTATTAAATGAAAAAATATACTTGTTTTTTATATTTAAAAAAATGGCATAGTGCCATTTTATTTTTAATTTAATCATTATACTTTAAATGTCTAAGATCATCTTTTGAAAATGTATATTCAGGTGTATCAAAAGAATTTGTTATTTCATCCTCATAATACCAAGGATCACTTTCATGTAAATTATTTTTTAAAAGATGAAATTCTTGAGCAGGCATATAGCCTTGTGCTAATAAATACGCCTTTTTATTATCTTTATTTTGGCACATATCAACAATCATAACAACATGTCCAGGACTTCCTGCTTTTATAAATATATCACCTACTTGTATTTTAGATTTATCTATTTTCTTTGATTCTTCTTTTAATGATAAAGTACTAGCATAAGCAAAAACAATTCTTAAATATTTTTGAAAACTTTGATATGAAGTATCGTATTGTTTTGTTTTTACCCATTGAAAAGAATTCCCATTCATTTTTATACGATAACCATTAAGCCATTTTTGATAATCAGCCTTAAACCCATCAACAAATTGAAATGATATTTTACTATATTGCTTTGTTTTATAAAAATATTCAGCATAAATTCTAATAACAGAATCAGCACATTGTTGTAAATCTTCATTTTCAATAGGAAGCTTAAAGACAGCTATATGAGCATTTTGATTAGATTTTTTTGTTCCATCATATAATAAAACTGGTTCTCCATATTTTTTTAATTTATAATTTCTTAAAAACGATTCAAAAGTATTATTTTTCACTTTTTTTCTTGTATATCCTTTAGGTGTATCTACACACGTCTGCAAGGTCTTTCCTTGTATATTAACAACAGGTTTTTCTTTAATAACTTTCTCTTTTTTTTGACTTGAGGAAGGTTGACACCCTATTATAATAAATAACATTAATATCATTAATAAATTTTTTTTCATGATTCTCTCCTCGTATTTTCAACATTATAATTCCATTTACACCACGCTCATTTTATAAAATAATTTTAACATAATATAAAAAATAAACAATTATAGAAAATATCATTTAAATATTTTAATAATTAAAAAATAAACCTTCGTTATTAGAAATCCAAATAACGAAGGGATATTTTAAATTGTTTTTTAATATTAAGAAGAAAAAAACAATATAATAAATCTTAATATTTATAGTAGAAATACATTAATTAACTATTTCATTATATTCTACTAAATATTCTAAATATTCACAAAAAAGATTATCAAAATTATCAATATTTTCTTGATTAATTCCTTTTTCAACCATTAATTTTAAAAATAAACGATTACAATTTGAATCAATATATCCAGTGTTCATTTCAAAAGCAACATATGTAGGCATGTCATCATTACTTTTATATTTTTCAATATCAATCATCTTATAAATCTTAAAATCCATTTTTTCTACTGGTATATTCAATTTTTCATTATTTACACAATGAAGTGCATTAAAAGAAAGAATTTTATAAAATGTCGTATCTTTCTCATAATGATAAGGTTCACAATCATACTCTTGAATAAATAAATCACGCAATTCTTTTACATCTTTTTTTGGAATAATAAATTGTTCTTTTAATTTGATAGCTTTTTCTTTCAATAAGTTTTGGGATTGTTTATTTTTTTTACTTAAAAAAAATCCTAAAGTATTAGAAAACATAAATATCTCTCCTTTCTATTTAATAGTAACAGTGGCAGATTTAAGGATTCCTGAAAGCCAGTCTCCCTCATTACTTCTTTGAACCATAAGTGATGAAACTTCAACTCGAACTTTTGTCACATCTTTTGGAATTGTTATTCTTTTAAGTGTCTTATAGACATGATATCCTGATGTAAATCTATAAACAACATAATCTCCTGTATAAATTGTTGCATATATCTTTTGACCCAATACATTTGTACTTTTTACTGTGAGTTTTGTAAATCGAAATGCTTTAATCGGGAATCCACCATTCCAGCTTAATATCAAATCAACACCCGTAGTATTACCACTTCTTGTAAGATGAGCAGCTATCACTCCACTAGAATATGTAGAAGCACTATCACTTGGTCCTTTAGGTGAAAATAATCCTAGATATTCATTTTCCTCTTCGTTAAGGTCATTAGCATTTTCAAGCACCTTATTATTATCATCAGTTTGAGAAGTATCTTTAGCATGTACTGGAACAGTTATACTAATCATCATTAAAACAACAAGTAAAATTGAAATTATTTTTTTCATAAAGCACCCTCCTTATATATATAATAAACTATAATATAAAGCAAGTCAATATATACATATTATAAATAATTATATTAATATATAAGTTGTTAAATTATTCTAACTTCAACAAGAATTAACTAAAATGTTTAATACCACTCATTATTCAATTCAAAATGGATTTGATGTTCTTTTCTTCCAAGAAAAAACAATTCCATCATTTCAATCAATTTTTATTCCAAAATCCACTAAGGAAAATAACTGAAATGTGTCATAATTATACTAAAAAGACAATGACTATCATTACTGATTTTCATTGTCTATTTTTATTTGAGGCTTTCTAAATATATTTATTTTATTTCATTACACTATCTATAAATAATAGCTTATCCTAATATATCCTCTACATGATTTCCAATCGTTGCGACCATAACAGCCTTAATTGTATGCATTCTATTTTCTGCTTCATCAAATACAACAGAATTTTTTGATCTGAACACTTCATCTTCGACTTCTCTAATATCAATACCTTTTTCATGTTTAGTTTTCGCAACAACAGTTTCAAAGTCATGGAATGAAGGTAAACAATGCATAAACAATGTTGATTTTTTACCAGTCTTTTTCATCATATCTACAGTAACTTTATATGGTGATAACATTTCTACTCTAGGTTGATATAAACTTTCATCTTCACCCATACTTACCCAAATGTCTGTATAAATGACATCTGCATCTTTTACAGCTTCATCTACATTATCTAAAACTTCAATTTTTCCACCTGATTTTTTAGCTTCTTGTTGGCAATATTTTAAAACATCTTCATCAATATGTAATTGTTTAGGTCCCAAACAAACAAAATGCATTCCCATTTTAACTGCACCATACATCAATCCATAACAAACATTATTTCTAATATCTCCACAAAAAACAAACTTAACCTCATTTAATGGCTTATTAAGATGTTCTTCAATAGTTAGAAAATCAGCAAGTGTTTGAGTTGGATGATCTACATCTGTAAGTCCATTCCATACAGGAACACCAGAGTATTTTGCGAGTGCTTCAACAGTTTCTTGTTTAAAGCCTCTAAACTCTATTCCATCATACATTCTTCCTAAGACTTTAGCTGTATCTTCAATTGATTCTTTTTTACCCATTTGAGAATTGCTTAAGAAAGTGACATGCCCACCTTCATCTAAAGTAGCAACTTCAAAAGAACAACGTGTACGGGTTGATGTTTTTTCAAATAGGAGTACAACATTTTTTCCAAGTAAATGGTTTCCAATTTGTCCTTCTTTTTTATTTTTCTTTAATCGGTGTGCTAAATCTAATAAATATCTTATTTCTTCTTTTGAATAATCTTTTAAAGTTAAAAAACTTCTTTGTTTTAAATTAACCATAATCATTCTCCTATCTTATAAACATTGTACCAATACCTTCTTTAGATAACATTTCTATTAAAATAGAATGAGGTATTCTTCCATCAATAATAACTGCTTTTTTCACATCAGCTCTTACTGCTCTTACACAACAATCAACCTTAGGAATCATTCCACCACTAATAATTCCTTTATTCATTAAGCTATTCACTTCATAGACATGAACTAAAGGAATAAGTGAACTTTCATCATCTTTATCTTCTAACAATCCTGGAATATCACTAACCAAAATCATATTTTCAGCATTCAATGCTCCTGCAATTTCAGCGGCTGCTGTATCAGCATTAATATTATAAGTATGACCATCTTTATCCATACCTACACTTGCGATAACAGGTATATATCCTTTATCTAACATATCTAAAATAATATTAGGATGAATTTCTTTAACTGCCCCAACATATCCTAAATCATGTTTAGACTCATACTTTTCTGCTTCTATGAGCATATTATCAATGCCACTGATACCAGTTGCATTACCACCTTTTTGCATAATTAGCTTTACTAAATCTTTATTTGTCTTTCCAGCTAAAACCATCTGTACAACATCAATAGTTTCTTCATCAGTATATCTTAGCCCATCAATAAACTTAGACTCTTTTCCAATTTTTTTAAGTGTACCACTTATCTCAGGTCCTCCACCATGAACTAAGATAACTTTAACACCAATTTCTGATAATAATACAACATCACTAATAACATTCATTTTCAATTCTTCATTAATCATTGCATTACCACCATATTTAATAACAACAATCTTATTATTATACTTTTGAATATAAGGTAATGCTTGTGATAATATTTCTGCTTTTAAAATAGAATGACTTTCCATTGTTCTTCCCCTATGTTCTATAATCTCCGTTTATTTTCACATAATCATATGTAAGATCACAACCCCATGCAGTAGCATTGTCATCTCCATCATGTAAATCAATTAAAATTTCAATTTCATCTTCACTTAATATTTCTAATGCTTTTTCCTCACTAAAAGGATAACCTTTTCCACTTCTACAAACACAAACATCTCCCTTGATACTTGATAAATGAACTTCTATTTTATCAATATCTAAAGATGCCTCACTATATCCAATAGCACATAAAATTCTACCCCAGTTTGCATCTTTACCAAACATAGCAGCTTTAAATAAAGAGCTTGTAATCACTGATTTTGCGACTATCTTGGCATCTTTTATTGTTTTTGCATGATTGACTTTACAAGTTAAAAGTTTTGTAGCACCTTCTCCATCTTTAGCAATTCCTTTTGATAAACATTCACAAATATAATAAAGAGCTTCTTTAAATGTTTGATAATCTTCATTCACTATTTGAATTTCTTTATTATTTGCAAGTCCATTCGCAAGTATACTTAACATATCATTTGTTGAAGTATCCCCATCTACGCTTACCATATTAAATGTATCATTTACGACTTCAACAATAACTTGTTGAAGCATTTCTTTACTAATAGATACATCTGTTGTTACAAATGCAAGCATTGTTGCCATATTAGGATGAATCATACCACTGCCTTTCGCAATAGCTCCAATATGACATATTTTTCCATTCAGCTCAAATTCAACTGCATATTCTTTTGGCATTGTATCTGTTGTCATAATTCCTAGACATGCATCATGGCTTCCATTTTCATTTAAACTTTCTACAAGTTCTGCCATATGCAATTCAAAAGGTTCTAATGATAAAGGTTGTCCAATAACTCCTGTTGAAGCAATAATAATATCTTCTGCTTTGATATTTAACTCTTTAGCACATAAATCACACATTGCATTCGCAATATCAATACCATCTTCATTACATGTATTTGCATTTCCACTATTACATAGTATTGCGATTGCTTCATTATTTTTTAGATGTTCTTTTGTTACATAAATAGGAGCTCCCTTAACTTTGTTTTGTGTATATGTAGAAGCACTATGACACATAACATCACTTACAATCAAAGATAAATCTTTCTTATCCTTATTCTTTCTTACACCACAATGGATTCCTGTTGCTTTAAATCCAATCGGCGCACAAACTCCACCTTCAATATTTTTCATTTTCTCACTTCCTTAAAATGATGGTCCTTTTAATTGAAGACCTTTTGTTTCATCTAATCCATACATTACATTCATATTTTGAATAGCTTGTCCAGCAGCACCTTTTACCATATTATCAATACAGCTAACAATAACTAATGTATGAGTACGTTTATCAAAATGTAATGAAATATCACAGAAATTAGAATATTGTACATATTTAAGATCAGCAATATCTCCTTTTTTCAATACCCTTACAAAATATTCTTTATCATAATAATCATGATAGATTTTTTCAATATCTTCTTCATTAACTTCTTTTTTTAATGGTACATATATTGTTGAAATAATTCCTCTATTAATAGGTAATAAATGAGGAACAAATGTTACTTGAATCTTATCTCCATACATCTTTGATAACTCTTGTTCTATTTCTGGAGTATGTCTATGAACTGCCACTTTATAGGGATGGAAAGATTCATTACATTTAGGAAAATGAGTTGTTTCGCTCAATGATTTCCCTGCTCCTGTTGTTCCTGATTTTGAATCAATCATAATATGAGTAGAAGCATTTAATTTTTCTTTTAATAATGGATATAACCCTAAAGTAATAGAAGTTGGATAACAACCAGGATTTCCAATAATTTGACTCTCTTTTATCTTTTCTCTATTCACTTCTGTTAATCCATATACTGAATAAAGATGTAAATCTTTTTCATGATAATCTAATCCATACCATTCCTTATAATCATCTTCATTATCTAATCTAAAATCTGCTCCTAAATCAATAAATTTCTTATTTAATTTTTGACATTCAAGAGCATACTTTTCACTTAAGCCATGAGGTAAAGAAGCAAAAACAACATCACATTGATCAATAACTTCATTATCTTCTACAAATTCTTTATCGAAAATAGTATAAAACGAAGGGTAAAGAGAAGAGAAAGTTTGACCTAAATAACTTTGAGAACTAATTGCAACAATCTCTACATCTTCATGATTCAATAACAATCTAACGACTTCTGCTCCAGCATATCCACTAGCTCCAATAATTCCTGCCTTTATCATTTTATTTCTCCAATCTTTTGTTTCATAATTGCAATACTTTTCTCTACCATTTCTTTAGCTGGTCCTCCATCAACTAAACGATTATTTACACATGTTTCTAACGAAATAGCATCATAAATTGTTTCATCAAATATCTCATTAAAATCTTTATATATATGAAGAGGTAATGTTTCTAAAACAAAATCATTATCTATACAATAAGCGACTAATTGCCCAACAATCTTATAAGCATCTCTAAAAGCTAATCCATGTTTAACTAAATAATCAGCACAATCTGTTGCATTAATAAATCCTTTCGCAGCTGCTTCTTTCATTTTATCTTTATTTATTCTCATTGTTTTAATCATATCAGTAAATACTGGCAAACATAATTTAACAGTATCAATAGCATCAAACAATGCTTCTTTATCCTCTTGCATATCCTTATTATAAGCAAGAGGAAGCCCTTTCATCATTGTTAATAATGATGAAACATGATTGATGACTCTTGCACTTTTTCCCCTTACAAGTTCAGCAATATCAGGATTTTTCTTTTGAGGCATAATAGAAGACCCAGTTGCATATGCATCATCAAGTTCTATATATTTAAATTCCCATGAACACCATAAAATCATTTCTTCACTAAAACGTGATAAATGCATCATAATTAAAGCAAGATCATTCGCAAACTCAATAGCATAATCTCTATCACTTACACCATCTAAACTATTATGAGTAATATCATCCATATTAAGTAATTTGGCACTCATCATTCTATCTATAGGATAAGTTGTCGTTGCGAGCGCTCCGCTTCCTAATGGTGAAATATTAACTCTTTTATAACAATCATCTAATCTACATATATCACGATAAAACATTTCGCTATATGCCATTAAATGATGAGCAAAGGTAATGGGTTGAGCTCGTTGTAAATGAGTATATCCTGGCATGATTGTATTTGTATGTTTCAAAGCTGTTTTAACAATTACTTCAATAAGAGAAATTAACATTTCTTTAATCTCTTTGATTTCATCTCTTGTATATAATCTTAAATCTAATGCAACTTGATCATTACGAGATCTTGCAGTGTGTAATTTTTTTCCACTTATAGGATATCTTTTTGTGAGTTCACTTTCAATAAACATATGAATATCTTCTGCATTATAATCAAATTCTAATGTTCCATTTTCTAATTCATTTAAAATATCTGTAAGTCCTTTTTGAATTTCACTTAAAGCTTGTTTATTGATAATCCCTTGCTTTTCTAACATTTTAGCATGAGCCATACTACCAGTTATATCTTGTTTATACATTCTTGCATCAAATGATATTGATGAATTAAATGCATTCACATTTTCATCAACTTCTTTTTTAAATCTCCCAGCCCAAAGTACCATTGTTTTCACCTCTTATTTATTTCTTTTTTGATCTAATAACGCTTTCACTTTAATTGGTAATCCATAAAGATTAATAAATCCTTGTGAATCCATTTGATTATAATCTTCATCTTCTCCAAATGAAGCTGTTTGTTCACTATATAATGTATCAGGTGATGTCATACCTGCATTCATAATATTTCCTTTATATAATTTTAATTTTACTTCTCCATTAACAGTCTTTTGTGTTTCATCAACAAACGCATTCAATGCCTTTGTAAGTGGTGTATACCATTGTCCATTATATAGGATATCCGCTAATTTTAATGCAACTTGTTGTTTAAAATGTTGTGTTTCCTTATCCAAAGTAATTTCTTCTAAATCAGCATGAGCCTTATATAAAATAGTTCCACCTGGTGTTTCATAAACACCTCTTGATTTCATTCCAACTAATCTGTTTTCAACCATATCAATGATTCCAATACCATTAGCTCCACCAACTTTATTTAATTCTTCAATCAATGTAATTCCATCCATTTCTTTACCATTTAAAGCAGTTGGCACACCTTCTTTAAATGTTAGTGTAATATATGTTGGTTCATCTGGTGCTTTTTCTGGTGTTACACCCATTTCTAAGATTTCTTCATATTTTGGTTCATTAGCTGGATTTTCTAAATCTAATCCTTCATGAGATAAATGCCATAAGTTTTTATCTTTTGAATAGTTTGTTTCTCTACTAATCTTTAATGGAATATTTCTAGCCTCTGCATAATCAATTTCATCATCTCTACTCTTTAACTCCCAAGTTCTCCATGGTGCTATAATATCCATTTCTGGAGCAAATGCCTTAATCGTTAATTCAAATCTTACTTGATCATTTCCTTTACCAGTACATCCATGACAAATCGCATCTGCACCTTCTACTTTTGCGATTTCAACTAATTTCTTCGCAATAATTGGTCTTGCTAAAGAAGTTCCAAGTAAATATTTATTTTCATAAATTGCATTTGCTTTTACTGCTGGGAAAATAAAATCATTGACAAACTCTTCCTTACAATCTGCACAATAATATTTTGAAGCCCCAGTTGCTAATGCTTTTTCTTCTAATCCATCAAGTTCTCCAACTTGTCCTACATCTCCTGCAACTGCAATAACTTCACAACCATAATTTTCCTTTAACCATGAAATAATAATAGAAGTATCTAATCCTCCTGAATATGCTAATACGACTTTTTTATATTGTTTCTTTTCCATCTTTCTTCTCTCCTCTTTCTTTTTTCTACTTTTCTATTTATAATTTATATCCCCTTAATCGCCGAATCATAATCTCTTCCTCCTTAATAAAAAAACGCCTCTAGAATCATCTAGAGACGTAAATATACGCGGTACCACTCTCATTGTTAAAACATAAAGTCTTAACCACTCTTTCCTTTAACGCAGGTGACGTTCTGTTATACTTTGTCTTTCCAACAGACTCTCATGAGCGCGGTTCATTGACTTCCACTTAGTAACCTTCCACTCTATGTTACCTCGCTTTAAGCGTTCAATCAATTACTCTTCTCAATCAACGATTTATTTTTTAACTTGCGTTTATGATACAAGGATTAAAATATTTTGTCAATACTTTTTCTTTTATTTTTTGAAAAAAGCAAAATTTACATATTATTTTTATCTTATTGCTTAATAATTGTTCTAATAAATTGCATTATTATATTCTAGTGTTGAAGTCGTTCCTAATATTGTAAGAGTTGTGAGTGTATTATTATTTATTTCCTCTTCATTTCCACCCTAAATCCCACGCTTGAAAATAAACTGAATCCCGTTGAAGATTCTGATTATGTTCGTTATATATTTATTGCGAATGAAATATTTGATTTTATTGTTGATGGAGTTAATTTGAGGGTTTAAAAGGTTGGCTAAACCAACCTTTTCTTCTTGATAACGTTATAATATAAATCAACAATGTTTAATTATATGAGTTTCAATATATCTAATGGTGTTTCAAGTATAAATGTTGGATCTTCAATACCTTCAGAACTTACACTTCCCCATTTTGCATATGCAAAATCAATACCTGCATTTAAACAAACTTGATAATCAGATAAAGCATCCCCAACATAAATTACATCTTCTTTATTTAAACCTAATCTTTCTATACACAAATAAATTGGTTCTGGATCAGGTTTATGTTTATCTGTGTCATCTGCTAGAACCTCTACTTCAATATACTGATCAAAACCTTTTGAGACAAAGTCTATTTCATATTGCTTTCTAAGTTTTGCACTTACTACAGCTTGTCTAATATGCTTATTATGAATTGTTTTTAAAACTGTTTCAACATTTTCATAGGGAGTTGCTCCATCTTCATACTCATTCACATACTTTACCCATCTTGCATATGTTTTCTCTTTGTCTTTTATGTTTAATTCTTCCATAACTTTCATACCTGGGTAGGGAGCAAATTTTAATACTTCTTTATAAGTCCAATCTTCGTTTAATTCTTCTTTAATAATCTTTTGAAGAGGAATCATATTCATTTTTAAAGTATCTAATAATGTCCCATCAATATCATAAATAATTGCTTTATACATTCTTTTTCTCCTCACATTTTTTTGTAAAAGCATTAAATATTTCTTGCATATTCTTATCTCTACTATACATCATTTCTGGATGAAATTGGACAGCCCAAATATCTAAAGTTTGATGTTGAATCGCTTCTATAATTTGATCTTCACTTCTTGCAATCACTCTAAATCCATCAGCTAAATCTTTAATTGATTGATGATGAAAACTATTAACATAGTATTTATCTTTAAATATAGGATATAAGAAACTTTCTTTATCAACTTCTATACTATGAATTGGATAATCTTTTTTCTCTTTTTGATCATGTTCAAAAACATCTTTTGATAACAACGTATTGTCTTGAAATAATGTCCCACCAAAAACCACATTAATCATTTGATGTCCTCTGCATATTCCAAACATTGGTATTTTCTTTTCTGTACATTTCTTAATTAATTTCATCTCAAAAATATCTCTTCTAAAACTTGATACACCTTGTTTTGCATGATATAAATCATGATAAAATAAAGGATTTATATCGATTCCACCAGTCACAATCAATCCATCAATACAATCTAAATACTGATTAATAACATCCTCATCATCACATATTGGCAACATAACAGGAACTGCTCCTGATTGAATAACTGCATCTATATAATCTTCATTTAATCTCTGAGAAGGAAATTCAACATCTTCTCTTTCACAACAAGTTAATCCTATAATCATTTTTTTCATAATTCATTCTCCTTACCTTTTAAATATCTTCCAATACCATCTTCTTCACAATTCCCACAAATATCATCTGCAATCCTTTTCACACTATCAAAAGAATTATCCATAGCAATTCCCCTGCCAGCTATTTTTAACATTTCTATATCATTTTCACCATTACCAAATGCTATAACATCTTCTAAACATATATCTTTTATTTGGGCATATTGTTTTAAAGCATTCCCTTTATTTACATGATATGGATTGATTTCTATCCAATCTGTTTCTACTCTACATAATTCAAATTGATTCTTAACCTCATCTTGTAAAGATTCTATGACTTTATTAACAACATCTCCTTTTTGTACAAAAGCAACTTTTCTTAAAGAATGAAAATAATCCTGTGGTATATCTTGAACAGAAGATACTTGATGTTTTTTAAACGATACAAAATGATGCTCTATGATTCCTGTATGTCCATATTCAATAATAAATAGAACATCTTCAAAGAAAAAAATCATATCCATTGAATACCTTTTCGCAAGTTCTCCTAAAGCAAAGCTTTCATTGTGTGTTATACCATTACATTCATAAATCGTTTTTCCTGACGCATCACAAATCATTAATCCATTTAAACAAATATAACCACTTTGTGAATGTTCTGGTATATGTAATAACTCTCCATATTTCATTAAACTTTTCATATCTCTTCCACTTGATAGTAGAATTCCAACTCCTCTATCCTGTAAAGACATAAGCATTTTCTTTGTATAAGGCATAATTTCTTGACAAGAATTTAATAGAGTTCCATCCATATCCATTGTTATTAATTTTATCATTTATATCATCTCTTTATTTGGAAGTATATCATAATTTAACTTCAATAACTATACAATAATTATGCATTTTAATTATAAATATTTTTAAAATTCCTATATAAGGTATGTTATACGTATAAATAAAATTTTAGCATATAAAAAGATAGATTCTAATTAGGCAACAAAAGAAAGGAATAACTGTATAATATGAGAAAGGAGTTGACAGTAAATGAAAGATATAATTATATATCATGGTAGCCAGAAAAAAGTCATCAATCCTGAAATAAGGATTGCAAAATACACTAAAGATTTTTCTTAGGGTTTCTATTGTACAAAAATAGAAACACAAACAAAAAAATGGGCAACCAAAAAACGAACTATGGGCTTTGTTAATATTTATAAATACATATTCAACCAAAATCTTAATATTAAGACTTTTGAAGAAGTTAATGAGGAATGGCTTGATTTTGTAGCTCATTGTAGAAATGGTGGAACTCATCGTTATGATATTGTAGAAGGTTCAATGGCTGATGATACAATTTATAATTATGTTGAACGCTATTTAGAGGGTAGAATGACTAAAAAGGAATTTCTTGCTTTAGCTAAATTTAAATATCCCACACAGCAAATTTCATTTCATACATTATCTGCATTAACTTGTCTAAAATATATAGAGTCTAAAGAGGTTAACTATGAATAAAGAAAACTTATTTTATTTATGTAGTATCATAGAAGCTATTTCCTAAAAGAAACAACTTTATAAAAATAAAGTTTTAGAGTATATAAGAGATGAAGGAATAAAACATATTTATGATTATGCTGATGTTTTCCATTGTCAATCTCTAGAACAATCTACTGATGAAATTTCTGAAATATATCATATTCCTCAAGGAAAAGATTTCAACAAAGGGAAGATGATTGATATTTGGGAGTCTGGTGAAATTTATGCAAGGTTACTTATAGATATCTCCAACTCAAATAATTGGATTAACAAAACAAAAGAAATCTATAACTCTTTTATTTGTCAATATATCAATAAACCTTCCAATTTATTGGCAACCAAGAAATTATATTAAAGAATGTTACTTAGAAAAAGAAATTCTATAATTTAAAAAAGACATTACTGTCTTTTTTAAAATAATATTTGTTGTAAATATCCAGATACAATTTCTAAATCTTGAGATTGATATAGTAATAAATCCTTTGTACGCTCATTATCACTTAACCACATTTTCACCTTATCTTTAGGAATAGTAAGAGGCATTCTATCATGAATAGGTTTCATAATATCATTTGCTTTTGTTGTTATAATAACAACTTCTTTTTCTTTGGCACGATAAATTCCTGCCATATATATGGTTTGATGTTCTTGTGATTCAAAACCAACACGATGTTGTTTGCTATCTTTTTGATAAAATCCTTTAGCAGGAATTATACATCGTCTTTCTTTAATATCATTTTGAAAAATCTTCTTATCAAATAAAGTTTCACATCTTGCATTAATAATTAACTCATTTTTCATAGATATAGAATATCCCCACTTAAGTTTTGTCATTGCGACTTTATCATTAAAATAAATGAACACTGGTATATCTTGTCCAGGTAACATTTTTACTTCACTATTTTCTAAAAAAGAGAATGTTGATGAATCGCAATAATACTGTCCACACATATTTATTCCCCTTTTATATTTTGATTATATTTTAAATAAATCATGATTTTGTCTTTTTTCTTGTTGCTTTATCATTGTTAAAGAAATTTGCATATTTATAATTATACCATATTTTTGAATAATTAAATTTATGCCCTGTTGATGTAAAGGTATTATCTTCTATAATTAATCCAAAAGCTCCTGGTTCTAATAGTAATAAATCTCTATCAATATTAGATAAAGGATAAGCTGATATATATTTTTCAGAAAATCCTATAGAAATCTTTAAATCATTAATAATATACTTAAATATAGATGCCCTTGCTATATCTTCATTAAGATATGGAATATAATCTTTATTATAATATGTATATTCAACTGCAAATGGATGATTATCAATATACATTAATCTTTTTATATAATAAACATATGTTCCTATCTCACATTCTAAATTCTTGGCTAGATTTTCATCACACTCCATCAACTGAAAATCTAATATTTTTCTATCTAACTTCTCTCCTGGATGTTCATTTGAAAAACCTATAGTATTATTAAGTCTAATCGTTCCTTTATTAGGATATCTAATATGAAAACCACTACCATGAATTGCAAAAATCAAACCTTCACTTATAAGTAAATTAATAGCATTATTAATTGTATTCTTACTCACATGATATTGTTGCATCAGTTGATTACCAGTAGGTAACTTATTTTTCTTTTTAAATTCACCTTTTTCAATTCTGATTTTTAAATCAATTGCTATATCTTCATATTTATTCATAAAATGCCCCCCAAAATAACAATAACATTAAATAAAAAATTTGTAAATAGAGAGGTTACAATTAAATTGTATCCTAATTAATTCTATAATACTTATTCATACTAACAAAGAGGTTCAAAATAAACTGAACCTCCTCATTAATTATTTTCTATATATATCACTTATATTCTTTAATCGTCTTTGATTAATTAAATATGTTTCTTCTTAAGAATCATATAAATTCCTAATGAACTTAATATTATAAAGATATATGGGAATATTAACGTAGAATCTCCTGTTTTTACCTTATGGTTTACAGGTGAATTATCCGTTTTTACCTTATCTCCTAAAACTTCTTCTTCAACCTTAATTGGTTCAATAACAGGTTTATGAGAATGGTCTGGTATGATTGAATCATCTTTTTTCTTTAATTCTAATCCATTAATTACTCTTATAAGATTTTGATACATTTGATCAATTTCTTCTTGAGTTGCATCATTTTTATTAAGAATATTTTGAACTTGTTTGAGTATTTCTTCCAACGATTTCCAAGAATGAAGAGTATACTGTGTCTTATCATAATTTTTAACCTTATCAAATAAAATCTGTAATTGTTCTTTATCTGTTAATTTTTTAAAAGTTGGTTTTATACATACAGTTGGAGTTTCTACAAAATATTTAATTTGATTACCTTCAACTGGTATTTCCTTATCATTAATGATAACCTTATCTAATGCATATCCTTCTTTTGGTGTAATTGTAATGTTCAATTGATCTCCCACTTTAAATACCTTTTTATCAACATCAACCTTTCCATTTTCATCATTTTCAATTGTAAGTTGACATTCATTTCTTGCTACATAAACATCATCTAAGACATACCATCCATCTTTTGTTATTTCCATTTCTGACATGGCTAAACGAATATCAGGAGAATAATTTAATTTTTCATTAACAATAGCAGTTGCTAATTTATATTTTCCATCAGCTATATTATCAGGTAAAACAAAATTAGTTTGATAACGATAATTATTACCCATTCTCCAATCACCAGCATTAACATTATCGCTAGATTCATTAAATTGGTAAACGACTTTATTAGTTTGATGGTCAATGAGTGCAAAAGCTACTTTATACTTATTGTTCCAACTAGAATTATGATTAGGCAAGATTCCTACACCGTTGTTCTTCCATGAATGAGTTATATTCATTTGAGAAGATGTAATAACCTTTGGTATAATAATATTATTCAATGATAATCTATACCCACAATTTAAAGCAAATTTTTCTAAAAGATGAGATTGATTATCTTTATCATTTTTTATCCATAATTTACAATCCTCTAATACTCTTGCATCTAGTGTATTGGCTCCTGTATATAAAGCATCATTAACAACTTTCGTTAACATAGTGTTACGATTTTGAGCTAATGCAATTGTTCCCGCATCTCCACTAACCCAGCTTCCTTCTCTTGAATCAAAATGATGTAAAGCATTTTCAGCAAACACAGCCAAACCATCATTATTCATTGAACGAATAGTATTAAGAGTTGATTGATTAAGCCAAGCTGATACACCATAATTATCTCTTCTTAACACATAATCATAATCGTTCATTGCAGTTAATCCGCCACTTCTATCATCACCAGTATATTGTGCTCCTAATAATACATCTGGGAATGCTTCTTTATACATCTTAATAATTTCTAATGTCGCTGCTTTTATATCTCCAATGGCTTTCATATTGCTTTGAGTTTCACCCCAACTTCCAGTACCCATTCCATCTATAAATGCAACGTTATTTTCTTCAGCGTTATATTTTTTCCCAAATGCTTTAATAAACTCACCAAATGCTTTTACAAAAACAGGATCATCTAAATAAACTTCCTTCTTAGCCTTACCATACTGATATTGATTATTTTCCCAATATTTCGCTCCCTCTAATCCAAAGAACCATTCTGGTGTACTTTGTTCAAAACAGCTATCAGAATTAATATATACCCTAAAAGATAACTGTAAATTTCTTTCCTTGGCTCCTGCTATTAAACGTGACAATTCACTATTAGGATCTTCCCATGCATATTGACCCTGTTCAGGTTCAAACCATGACCATGGCATACGAATATACAAAATAGAAGTTGGTAATCCTTCTTGATAAAGTTTATCCATTTCTTTCCAATATTCTTCTATATCAGTAGCATCAACAGTACATAAATCACTTTTCCAATCTTTATTATCACTATTATGTAGTCGGCATTCAAACCCTTCAATATATTGAACCCAACCCATTGCAGGATTATGGAGAATAGATGTTGTATCAATACAAGGTTCTATATAAACTTCATTTGATTGAACCCCTTTTCTTACAAGAACTTTTATTTCATTTGTAATAGCATTTTCTTTTTTTAATTTATCTGTAACTTTAAGTGTAACAGTTACTTCTGTATCTTGAACAGGATGATTAATTTTACCATTTAAAGCAATAATATCTTGTCTTGAAGAACTATTAACTTCAAAAGTAAATCGATCTTTAATTTCTTGATTAAATAAAGAAACTATAATCTCTGATTGTCCTACTTCGATATCATCTAAATGCTTTAAACTCTCAGCAATAGCTCTAGCACTATAATCTTCTTTATACGAAGCATATAATTCAGAAATAATATACTTATCCCATCCATTTTTGGTTTCATTTCCTTTTGCATATTCAAGAATTTCTAATCTTAGCTTACTTGTTGTAATAGAAGGTAATGAAATTACACCAACTTCTCGTAATAAATTATTTGAATCATCTATCTTATACTCCAATTCAAAAGTTTCTAATGTTTTCCATTCATTATTTTCATAATAATCAATTTTAAGTTTTGAAATACCTTGAAATTTTTGTTGATTAGCAGCAATATATAAACGATCTATAGTTGCTTCTTTTGTAGGAAATTGAATTGTTAATGTCTTATTTCCACTATTTCCTTCTAATAAATCGCCCCATTGATCTTTTGTATTAATACAATAAGACCCAATATCATTATCAAACATTGCTGGATTTTGATGAAGTTCATCATCAACATATAGCATTGTTTCATTTAAACTATTATTTTCAAAATAAATCCCTGACAATTCTACGTCATAAATTTTTAAAGAATTATCAACAGTAAACTCTAAACTATACTCATAAGTCAATACTAAATAAGGAAGATCAATAACAAAATATGTTCCTTTATCATCTTGTTTCCAAGCTGGTTTGAAAGAAGTTTTTAAAATCCCGCTTTGACCTGCACTTTTATTAGCTCCTGCTTTAACCGTTATTGATGCAATATTACTTTTTTTAGCATAAACCTTTATCTTCTTACTTATAGCATTTGTAACTTGTCCATTTTTTAAAGATGTTTCAAGATTCATTGAAATAAGTCCTTTAACTGGTTTAGCCTCCCAATATGTCTCTATATTTTGATCACAAATATTTTCTAAACTTCCATCTATCGTTTTCGTTTCACTTACCGCATGAAAATGTGAAGTAATATCTTTTAAATATGAATAATTATTTTCAATTAACTTGTATTCTAATGATTTATCATCAATATTTTCTGATTTAACATGAATATAATAAGATCCTATTTCTAATCCTTTTGGAACTACAAAATCATATTCTAATTTTCCACCAACAAATGATGTTTGATAACTTACTCTTGGATCTAATGGCTTATAATTTGAATCCAATAATTCTAAAGTCACATCATCATTTGAAACTTGATATCTAGAAGAAATATGTACAACATTTTCTACATCGTTATATCCATAGTTTTCACCGATATCCAAAGAATATGTTTCATCAACTTTACATCCCCATGTTTGAACTTCAGAAATAACTGAATGATTTCCCCATTCACTATTTGTTTCTGTAATTACAAATTTTAATGAATTTGTCTTGACAGGCTTATCAAATTCAAAGTGAAGAGGTTCACTTGTATGTTCTAACTCCCAACTTATCCCATTTTCCCATTGAATTGTCCAAGGGAATTTAAAAGTATCACTATTTATATTTTTCATCTCTTTTGCATAAGTATTATTACATGATTTAACTGTAATTTTTTTCCAATCACCTGTATCTATATCCTTATACATAAAATATCCTGCATCAGGGCCATGGGTTAATCCCATATTTGTAAAAAACGAAATACTTGATAACTCTACAATATCAGCACCATAATCAAAAACAACTTCAAATGGCTCTGTGCTTGTTGGTCTTGTTTGACACAACCAATTCCATTGATGACCATCAACAATAGCTGATATATTTCTACCATTACCTTGAGATTCAGTTGAAACTTTTGAATCTAATGCAAGATTATTTAATATCTTGATATTTTTACTAAACGTTTCGTTATCAAACTCTCCTACAACTGAATAATAACCACTTTTTAAAGTCCCTGCGATAGGAAACTCTATATTAGTTTGTATATTCGTTGTTGTTCCTTCTATAACTGTTCCTATCACTTTTTCACCATAAGCATCAACTAAATAAAACTTATACTCTTTATTCGTTTCACTAGCAAAATGAATATCAATCATGCTTGTTGGTGGTGTAGAAGGCAATTCAGTACCATCTTGATAAATGTCTGTATATCCACATTTTATTGTATCTGTATCCAAAGTAAAGCTAAAGCTATCTTTTGCAGAAACACATACAAATGATGAAAGACATATCATGAAGGTTAATAATAATACACCAATCTTTTTCATAGTTCTCTTCCTTTCTTTCATCACAATTAAATTGTATGGTATCAATTTAATTGTCTACACTCTCATTGTATACTGTCCATGATTATAAGTCAATATATTATTAATTCTTTTAAAAAAAACTGAATCTTATATAAATTGATTCAGTCTTTAAAAACAATTATTTTCTAATCTAATAAGCTTGTACCATATGAATTATCAATAGCACAAAGCCATTTTCCATCAACTTTTTTATAAACATAGGTTGCTCTTCTATCCATACTATACTCTGATTCTTCTTTATTATCAGAATCTAACAATGTTTGAGATAAAACAAGAACTGTATCTCCTGCTTCAATCATCATCATTTTTCCTTGTGTTGGAACAACACTATTTTTAAAATATTCTGCAATTTTGATAAAAGCCTTTTTAATATTTTCCTTTCCTTTTGCTTCTAAGCCAGGTTTAACAACGAGAACGGCATCATCACTATAGAATGACATTAAATCATCAAATCGTTCTTCTTTGATTGCTAAATCTGCTTGTTGAATTAATTGTTTGATTGTTTCATTCATTTTTTCTCCTCCTCTCTCAAAAAACGGATATGAGAAAAAAACTTTCATCCGAAACGAGGATGAAAGTTTAACTATCATTATACCACCTGTTTCGCATACCATCATATGCTATTCTGATAACGGAGAAATCCGGTTCATCTTACTATTATTTCAGATGACAACTCAAGAGTGATATTCAAATAAAAACTACTCATTCCAAACTTTCACTATCTTTGGATCGCTATGATTTTCATTCTTATCCTACTGTCTCTATCAACGTTTTTTGATTATTTATATAGTATAATTCTATATCTTAAAAGTCAATATCTTATTACACAAAAAATATATTTCAGTTTTTGAAAAAAAGTATCAGTTTTCTTTTTTTTGAGTATACTAATTATAACATTATATAAGGAGGAAATCATATGAAATATGCTTTTAATTTTGTTACCTATGTTTTTAAAATGGCATCTGGTTTAAATACTATTCAGTATTTATCTGATTTAAAGCATAAATGTGATGAAGATAAAAAATAAAAATACAATAAATTTGTATTTTTTTAATTTAATAAGGGGAGACAAATATGAAAAGTTTACAAATGAAATATAATTTTTTACATATATTATATTGGATAACATATTGTTCTGTTTATGGTTATGTAGCAGTTTTTTTACAATTTAAAGGATTATCTAATACCGAAATTGGAATTGTAACTGGAGTTGGAGCTATTTTATCTATATTTATATCACCTTTTATTTCTTCTTTGGTTGGAAAGATTAAAGGTTTAACCATTAAAAAATTAATGCTTATTTTATATTGTTTAATGGTTATTATTTTTGCGAGTTTAGTTTTTTTACCTTTACCTACTATAATTATAATGATTTTATATATGTCATTAACTTGTTTAATGGTTTCTAATGTTCCATTCTTATCTATGATTTGTACACAATACTTAAAAGAAGGGCAGTATATTAACTTTGGACTTTCTAGAGGTTTAGGCTCTGTTTCTTATGCTGCAACTGCTATTGTGATAGGGAGAATGATAGATTTTATTAATCCAACGATTATTGGATATATCCATTGTATCTCAAGTATATTACTTCTTATTTTATTATTTTCAATGCCTGATTCTTCTATTGATACTACTGATGAAAAAGATGATTCTATATCAATATTTCAAATTATTAATCAATATAAAACCTTTTTCTTCATATTAGTAGGTTTTGCATTTTCTTTTGGAGCATCTACCTCATTATCTACATATTTAATTAATATTGTCAAAAACCTAGGAGGTAATACGTCTTTATATGGAATAGCTGTTTTTTGTATGGCAGCTAGCGAAATGCCTTTTATGGCTATTACTCATAGTCTACTTAAAAAATATAAAAGTGAAACTTTAATACTTGCAGCAAGTTTATTTTATTTAGCAAGAAATTTTACAATTTGTTTAGCTCCAAGTTTACCTATATTACTCATTGGTATGATGTTTCAAGGATGTTCTTACGGTTTGTTTACTGCAACGATTACGTATTATGTAAATGATTATTTAGATCCAAAACATCACATGATGGGACAAACAATGATTGGAATGATGTCTACTGGTTTGGGTTCTTCGATAGGTAACTTATGTGGTGGAGTTTTACAAGATCATTTTGGTTTAAATAGTATGCTTGTATTTGCATGTACTTTAACTATAATTGGAGTTATTATTGTATTCTTTACAGTAAGAAATAAAATAGGTATGAAAAAGAGGATATAACAATTAAACTGTTTTATCCTCTATTTTATTATTGATTCTACTGCTTCTTTAAAGCCATCCTCTTCACAATCACTTACTACTTTATAAGATAATTCTTTTATTCTCTCTACTGCATTTGCAGTTGCGAAAGAATATGAAAAACATTCAAACATAGATAAGTCATTCATTCCATCGCCTACAACCATCACTTCATTTTTACTTATCCCTTTTAATTTAATAACTTTCTCTAAGATATATCCTTTTTGAGCATCTTTATGTGTTACCTCTACATTATCTATAAAAGAAGATAAGAAAGATATATTAGGGATATCCTTTAATAACTCTTTAGCAGGAGGTATCTCATTCTCATCTACAGAAAAGGCTTCAATTTTAATGATATCTAGTTCTTGTTTTAAAAAATCATCTAAATCATCAATCTGAGTAATAAAGTTACAAGGGGCATTTTCATTTTTTCCTCCCTTTTCAAATTCACCTAATTGATCATGAAATCTTAATCTTCCTCTTTCGATAAACATTTTTCTTACATATGATGGTTCATATAATGTAAAGAAACCATTTGTTGTATAAATAATATAAGGGATATTTCTTTCATGAAATACCTGTAAAACATCTTCAATGACTGTTTTATCCATATAACAACTCATTATAATATTTCCTTCTTGATCTACATATTGAGCACCATTTCCTAATATAGCCTCACATGCTATATCATATTGATTCATAATTGAATAAACACTTTTAAAGTCCCTTCCTGAAGCAATCGCAAATTCAATATTATTCTTTTCTAATTCTTTAATTACCTCTACATTCCCTCTAGAAATACCACCTTTTCTATTTAATAAAGTTCCATCCATATCACTAACTACTAACTTAATCATATTTTCCTCCTTTATAACGAAAAGAAAATCAGCTATTGCTGATTAACAGTTTTCTTATCATTAACTCCTAACATAACAATGACAACACCTAAAATAGAAACAATTATCCCTAATAATAATACTTGTTTAACTCCAAGGATATCTAATAAAATTCCTCCTGCAAGATTAGCAATGATTCCACTTGCAGTATATGCCATTGTAATCATTGATTGTCCTTTAACTAAATCAGCTTGGGAAATAATTTGATTTGCATAATAAACACTAGCAGGTGTTAAAATTGCATAAGAAACCATTTGTAATGCTTGAGCAATATAAATAATTGTTATATTTGTAGCAAAGTAAGTTAATGTATGCTTCAAAGCAAATGCTATAACTGCAATCATTATTAATTTTGTACAACTTATTTTTTCTCTAATATTATTAAAGAAAATCATAGTTGGTAATTCTAATATTGCTGCTAAAAAAACTGCTGTTCCCATATCACTCTCTGTTCCACCAATTGGTGTAATAACTTGAATAAAGAAGTTATTAATAATTGTATGAGTGAAATACACAAGAACTAAACCAAAGATGAAAATCATAAATTTTTTATATCTTTTCGCAAAATTTATAAATGATAATTGTTCTTCTTTTTCTTCCTTTTCTTCTTTTGATTCTTTCTTATTTTCATCTTGAGGAATAACAAAAGTATAAGTAATAATAATCAATAAAATATTCATAATTAAATAAACTAATGGAAGAATACTTGCTCCTACATCTTCTACTAAATATCCTAATCCCATAGAAACCAAAGCATACGCAGCACTACCTAAACCTCTACCTAATCCAAAATTAATTTCAATACCATGTTTTTCAAATACAAATGCCATTGAATTTAATAAAGGTGTAATTGTTTGCATAAACGTTGATACTCCAATAAAAGCAATTAATAATAAAATTGAACCTTTACAAAATAAAAACATGCTTGCTGATAAAACAACAGTTATTGCTAAAATAACTGCAATAATTTTTCTTAATTCAATATGTTGATTTTTATCTGCAAAAGATGCAACCGATGGTTGAGCAAATACTGCAATCACGCTAACTAACGCTAATGATATACCTATCATTGAATTAGAAAATCCTTTATCTAATAAATAAACTGATGCATATCCCATTAAGGCACAGAATGATCCATAATATAACATCTGTATTCCTGAATATTTTAAATCTAATGATAATACTTTTTTCATTTTCTTCCTCCCTCTGTTATATTATATCAATATTTTATTTAAACACATTTTATTTTCAATAATTGAAACTCTATTATTTAATAAAAGAAATAGCTTCGCTTACACTCCCTACAACCTGATTAGCTTTTTCTTGTATATCCAAAGGTGAATAATGAAAAGTAAATGAATAATCAGCCTTCTCTAACATTGGAACATCATTAAATGAATCCCCTATTCCACATATATAATCAATTTTTAATAATTCTTTAGCTTTTTGTATAGCTTTTCCTTTAGAACATCCTCTTTTTATAATATCTACACAATCAACATTACAAAATGCTTCTACCTCTTTATATTTATCGTTTACTTCTTGACTAATTCTTTTAGCATTTTCTTTTGTTTCTGCCCAAAAAGATAAACCATATATATCTACATCTTTTATCTCTTTAATGTCTTTAATGAGTACTTGTGGCATAGAAAAGATTGAATCCTTTGTTGTATATACTGTTCTATTTGCTTGTACATGAACTACAAACGAATCTATATATTCATTAAAGATTTCTTTAGTCACTTGATAATCAATACATTCTTTATATACTTCATTTTGATCTTTATCCAAAATAAGTGCTCCACTAGCTACTATATAAAAGTCAAAATTAATCTTACCTTGACATTCCTCTATAATTGCAGATAAAGGTCTTCCAGTACAAATTCCAAATAAGTTTCCATGATCTTGAAATTCTTTAATTGCCTTTAAATCTTTTTCTTTAAATCCATCTTTAAAATATAATGTCCCATCAAAATCACTTGCTAATGCTTTCATACTATCCTCCCTAATTCTATAACTTGTTTAAATCATATCATAAAAACATATTCTCACCAATTATTTTCTAGATTAAAAAAGAAAAGACTCACTCGTATCAAAATTTTAGAGTAAGTCTTCTAATATCAATTTATGTTAAATTATAATTGACTCTTTTTGATAGTTATATACGCTCCTACAGCACATAATGCTAAGATAACATATGGCATTATCATAAATGGGTCACCTGTTTTAACACCGTCAACCTTTTTATTATCCTCTTTTTTATTAACTTGTTCTCCAATAATTTCTTTGTTTATTGTAGTTATTTTATCCCCTAAAACATCACTATCAACCTTATCGTTATTAACAGGTGTTTGAGGTTTTTGATTAGGAACTTGTGGTTTATCTTCAACTGGTTTTTCAGGTGTTTGAGGTTTATCATCAGGAGCTTGAGGTATTTGTGGTTCATCTGATGGTTTGTTATCATCAACTTTCTTATCAATAACCTTTACCTCACGTTCAAATATAAACTCATCATCTAATCCATTAACAACACTATAAATAACTTTATATACACCAGATTTAAATAAATCGACATTATTTTCAATGACTTTGACTTTATCAGTAATATCTTTTCCATCATAATCATTAACAACTATTCCAGTCATCGGATCAAATGAACTATCAACAACTATTTCACTTGCATCATACTTCATAACTGGTGTGTTAATAACACGAATAGTATATTCTTCAATTACATCATTACCTTGAGAATCCTTAGCAGTAACTACAACTTTGTATTCTCCAGCTTTACTAAAGTTAACTTGGCTATCATCAATAGTCACAAGTGCACTATTATCAATGACATCTTGACCATTATACATAACTTTAATCCCTAATAAATCAATAACTGATTTTTGAGTTCCTACATATACCTGTGTATCTTTATTTTCAACAGTTATTTCTGGTTTAATAATCTCTGGTTCAATTGTTGTATCTTTAACTAATTGAATTGCCTTTGTATTAAATCCACCTTGAGCAACTCTTAATCTTAACAATTGTTCTCCAGCTGGTAAATTGATTTCTATCTCCTTAGAATTCTTAAATGTTCCCCAAGCACCAGTAGTTGCTAAATTAATTGTCCCTAAACTTGTTTCTTTACCATTTACAACACTTAATAATTCAACAATAGAATCTTCTCCAGTTGTTGCATAGTTAATAGAGAACTTATATTTCCCTTTTTCTTTTACATTAACAAAGTAATCTTGAGAACCTTCTAAATTTGTATATCCTACAACATTTCCATCTTCAATAGCCCATAATTTATCATCAGAACCATCAATGATTTGACTTGGTGTAAGAGTATAATCTCCATCAATATTTATAGCATCTGGTTTTGGTGTTAATGTAGCATTTGTTAATTTAAAAGTATTATTTGCTTTTAATTGAATTGTATATAATCCAGCTTCATCAAAATGTAACATTGTCTTATAACTTACATTTGTATTATTCCAATATTTGCCAAACGAAATACTTGCTAAATTATTTGTACTAAACAATCCAATACCACCATTAATTGATAATGCTCCAATCATTTCATCATTATTAGTAATATCAAATGCTAACACATAATCTCCAGCTTCTTTAACATCAATATAGAAACTTTCATATTTCCCGTTTGTTGCATTAGCTATTGTTCCATTAGCATCATAAGAATGATCTAATTTACCTTCTAATCCTTTTCCAACTTCAATAGGCTTTGGAATCGCATTTGTAATTAATGTCACTTGGCTTTCAAGATCACTATTCCCATCACTATATCCTGTAGCCTTAACAATTACAGTTCCCTTAATATCAATATAATTATCCTTTCTATCAACAGTTACTTTTAAATTTCCATCTTCTTCAATCACAACAGATTTAATTGTTACATATTTATTCAATGAATCTGATAAAACAATGTCATCAACTTTAATATCCTTATTAAATGTACCACCATTAATTACAATATTAAATTCACTACTATCTTTTGAAATAACAACATCATTAATTGATTCATCATCATTAAGTGCAACAACAGTTAAATCATCAGTTAATACATAACCATTATCACCTAATTGACTAGCATCAACAGTGACCTTAACGCTTAAATCTTTATCAAAATCTTTTGGTGCTTCACCTATAAAACGAATTGTTGCTTGTGTATCACTATCCCTTACAACTTCAAATGGTGTTCCTTCAGGTAAACCTTCTAATTTCCACTTAGCTACATCTAATTTATCAATAAATCGTCCGTCAGTTAATGTGACTTTAATTTCTCTACCTTTTAATTCGCCTTCTTTCAACACATCATCTGAAACTTGAGCATTAATATAAGCACCTATAGAAAATCCTCTAAAGTTAAATGCACCATTTTCATTAATAACAAACTTAATTGTACGTTCACCTTTTGTTAAAGTTACATCATCAATAAAACCATTTTCAAAAGCATCATTTGCTCCTGTTCTTGATAATCGAACATGTTCCTTCACAAGACTTCCATCAATATAAATATTAAAATCTGTTGTTGGGTTTGTTGTTGCATAATTCATTTTTATGCGATATATTCCATCTCTTTGAATATTAACTTTATATTCAAATAAATCTCCAGTCTCTACAAAACAAATATTTTTTATACTATCTTTTTCTTCAAGAAGAATATTTTCTCCATAACTATAATTATCAGCAGGTACATAACCTGGTAAATCATTAATATCTGTCTTTGTAAAGATAAGATCTCCAATATTAATACTTTCATTCTTACTTTCCAATACAATATTTTGCACACCTTTTTTTAGATAGACTTGTATTTGAGCATCAAAATCTGTATTTTTCCATGGTAAATCCCACCCAGAATTCCATGTATCAAAACGTTTCGTTGTTGTTTGTCCCAAAACATTTCCTTTTTCATCTTTTAAAACAATAATCTTATTTTCTGTATTTGAATCAGCAGATGGTCCACTTGTAGGTCCAATTGCATGTTTGACTGTTACATTATAATATCCAGATTCTTTAACATTGACCAAATATGTTGCATTTGCTCCTGCTGTTGTATTTTGATATAAAGCATCTTGAACATTCCATCCACTTATATTTTTAGCATCTTCTGGTCTTAATGTTCCAGGAATATCTAAACCAATTGGTTGGTTATCACTCGCTATCCATCTATAAGTTGCACAATTTTTAGCAGGCAATGTTGCATTAAATTGAATACCATTATTAACAACTTTAAAATCTTGATCTTGATTTGTATTGTTAACAGTAACCATAATCAATTCATTTGTCTCAGGGTTTTTGAAAACAACATTTGTAATTGTATTTGAACTACCATAATTTGATTGTACTCTTACATATCCTGGTCTAATATACTTAGAGAATTGTGACATCAAATAAACTTCTGGAGTTGCCCAATAGTTATCAGGATTATCAGCATCTTGAACAAATGCAGTTGGATCTGGTGTTCCTACCCATTGATGTGTAGAAATCTTGCTATCAAGCATTGTTACCCAACAGTTATAACTTTCTGCGTAATTTCTATAGTATTGAATAATTCTGTCCATACCTGTTGTTCCCCATACAGAACGTTCAGTTAAATGAATAGATTTATCATTATAACTATTATGAAGAGTTGTCATATTGGATAATTCTCCACCATAATCATGAACAGCAGCTCCATCAACACCCTCTATATTTGTATTGTATACTGCATTCATATATGAATTCAAATCACCAGGGTTATGATCAAATGCCCAGATTTTCACATCTTTTTGTTCATCAGTTAATACTGTACTTTTTGTAAGTTCTGCTTTAATAGCAGCCCCTAATCTCGCTTCTTGTTGTCCTGATACTAAACAGCTTGGATAATTAATTTCTAACATTGGTTCATTTTGCAATGTCATTGCATAAATAGGAATACCTAATTTTTGATACTCTTCAATAAAACGAACATAATATTTTGCGGCATCAGTTATATGATCATCTGATAATCTTCCACCCTTTAATAACAATTCATTATTTGTATAACTTTTACTATTACCAGTTTCTGTTTTCATCCATCCTGGTGGAGTCCAAGGCGATGCAAAGAATTTAAGTTCATTTTCAACACCACATTCTTTTGCTGCTTTTTGAATTAATTGAATAATTTCAATAATATGATATTCTTCATCTTTTTCTATTGTAAAACCTTTTCCTGTTTCATTATACCAATCTGGTTTTCCATTAAGTTCTTTACCTGTTCCATCATAGTATGTATAGAATGGTTGAGCAGTAAAATCAGCAGTACCAATTGTTAATCTAAACAATGTATTTCCACTACCATTTACAGGATCAACTAATCTTTTAATGAAAGCATAACGATCACTTTCACTCATTTTCATTAAATTGTAAACTGTAGATTCATCTACAGAAGTTCCCATTCCTAAGAATGAATTATATTCTGTTGTATCATCCACATTAATTGTTGTAATCATTGAATCATCAACAGTTTTTATATCTAAATCTGGTTTGTCTATATTCTTATTAGAAATCTTTTGATTTCCATAATACCAATCCATACTTCCTGAATTTTCTGAAGAAGACATACTTACTTTAACAGCCTTTTCCTCAAGAACTGTACCATTTCCAACATTAGGTTTTGATGGTTCAGGATCTTTTGGTGGAACATATTGATCACTTACTTTCTTAAATACAAAGTAATCAACATTATAATCCTTTGTTTGAGATACTATCTTCATTTCATGAATTCCATCAGGTAAATAAATATGATTTGGCATTAAAGCTTCTTTAAACGCTGCCCATCCACCAGTATTTGCAGCAGGAGTAGATGTTTGATAAACAAGCTTATCATCAATATAAATATCAAATGCTGCATTAACATTATCATTTTGAGTCGCTTGATTAACAGTTACTGAATATTCTCCTTGTGCAGGTACTTTAATTTTATAAACCACATCTCTTCCTTGCCAAAAGTTACCAATAGATGTTCCATCATTTTCCAAATTAATACTACTATGTTTTGAAATAAAGTTTTCTGCTTCAACTTTACCTTGTGTTTTTTCTAAGTCAATAATTGATGGATCTTCTGGTTGATCTCCAATTTGACTCACTTCAGATTTCTTTAATCCATAACCAGTTTTATATAATACTTTTGATTCATCATCAAACTTCTTTTCAATATCTGTTGCATACCAAGGCCAAGTTATTGGATTTGTTCCTGTGAAATCTTTCTCACCAAATAAAACATCAGCTACACCAGCTCCTTCACTTCCAGGAAGCCATGCAGAAACAATGGCTTGAATATTTTCATCTTTCACTTGATCTGCGATTGTTAAAGGTCTTCCAGTTACTAATACTAAAACAATAGGTAAATCTGGATGATCTTGTTGAATTGTTTTGATAACATTTAAATCACTTGAAGATATTTTTAAATTACCAGCAGAAGAATCACCATTAGATTCAGCATATGGTTTTTCTCCTACAACAACAATTGCTGCCTCTACATCTTGTTCAAAATATCCATTAGCTGCATAATAAGCATTTCCACCTTTAGCAACTAAATTTTCTTTAATTCCTTGATAAATTGTTGTTCCTTCAGTAATGTCACCACTACCTCCTTGCCAAGAAATAGTCCATCCTCCACATTGATTACCAATATTATGACCATTACTTCCAGCAACAACAACATGTTTCATATTTTGTAGTTTTTGCATCATCGTTTGATTTGCAGATACTTCTGTATTCTTTAATAATGTTAAAGACTGAGACACTGCATTTTTTGCGATTGCTCTATGTTGTTCTCCACCAAATAAACTCTTATCTGCATC
Source organism: uncultured Erysipelotrichales bacterium (assembly GCA_910579135.1). Classification (GTDB taxonomy): domain Bacteria; phylum Bacillota_I; class Bacilli_A; order Erysipelotrichales; family Coprobacillaceae; genus MGBC113645. Next base: position 67,000 of record CAJTTM010000006.1, read on the forward strand.
ATTAGAATAAAGATTTTCACCATCTAATAACCCTAATTCATCTTTTGCTTTTAAAATACGATGACATGCTTCATTGATTCTATCTTGTGAAATAGAACCATCTTTTAAAGCTTCTACTAATGCAGCGTATAATTTTTGCCAGTTGCCATTTTCAGCAACCATCAATAAATCAACACCTGCATTAACACATGCAACTGCTTTTTCTTTATATATTGAAGCAATCTTTTTATTTCCACTTTCATCAATATAACTACTGATTTGATCTAACCCATTATAATCACTGACAACAATACCCTTAAATCCTAATTTATCTCTTAAAAGAGTTGTCACTAATTCATAGTTACCATGAGTTTTGACACCATTAAAACTATTATATGTAACCATAACAGATTGAACACCATTATCAATAGCAGTTTTATATGGAGTTAATAATTCTTTAACTGTTTTATTACTCATATCTGCTCTTACGAGTGCTTGATAATCATCAGCACTCATAACAACATTCCCTTGATTTGTTCCATTTGTTGTTAAACCTTCACCAAGATAATGTTTTGCTGTAGCCAAGATATTTTTATCTTGAATTCCTTGTATATATGCATTTCCTAAACTTGAAACACGTTCATAATCATCACCAAAAGTTTCATAAGTTCTTCCCCAACGTTCATTATGAGGAACACCAACAGTTGGTGTAAATGTCCAATTCGATCCAGTTGCTTTCACTTCACTAGCAACAGCTTGTCCAACTTTTCTTGTTAAGTTTTCATCATTAGCTGCTGCTATACCAATATTGTGAGGAAACATAGTTGCATCCTTAACATTATTATTACCATGAACTGCATCCACTCCATATAACAACGGAATTTTATCAGCATCTATAATTGTTTTTTGATACTGATCTGCGCGATTTGCCCAATCAGTCATTGAATTACCTGTTGAAGGTGACGCTCCACCACCAGCAAGAATAGAACCAAATTGATATTTCATAACATCCTCTGGTGTTGCCCATCTAACATCAACTTGCATAATTTGTGCGGCTTTTTCTTCTAATGTCATATTTGCTAACAAAGTCTCCACTTTATCAGCAGCATAAACGCCATTATAAGTTGAAGTCACAACCATTGCGCCAGCAACAATACCATAAAGTCCTTTTCTTATCATTTTTTTGACTTTCATTTGTTTTCCTTCCCTTCTTTCATATTCATTGGTATGAATTAATTATAACCTATTGAATTATGCATGTAAAGCGTTTTCATAAAATTGGTATCATTTTTTATAATTCATTCTAATGATTTTGACATTTTTTTAAATTCATATATAATATAGAATATATAAGAAAGGAGATTACCTATGACTAAATATGAGATAATCGCTAATGATCTAGCTGATAGAATTAATAACAATGAATTCAAAGATACACTTAAGATACCTACAGAAGATCAATTAGTTAATGAATATAAAGTAAGTAAAAATACAATTCGTAGTGCAATAAAAATATTAGTCAAGTCTGGATTAATTTATCCTGTTCAAGGAAGTGGAATGTTTGTACGTGATACACGTAAATACAACACTGTATTTTTGAGCGGAACAAGGGGAATTACAAAAGATCATCCAGGTCAAAAAATAACAAATAAATGTCTGCTACTAGAAATTGTTAATGCTGATGATAATATAGCTCAAATTATGCAATGTCAAAAAGGAACACCCATTTATTATATTTAGAGGTTAAGAATTGTTGATGATGTTCCATATGCAGTTGAGTATACATACTATAATAAAAATATTATTCCTTACTTAAATAAAGATATTGTTGAAGCATCTATTTATAATTTCATAAAAAATGATTTGAATATTTCATTTGGTTTTGCTGATAAATATATTAGTAGTAGGAAATTGACTGATAAGGAAAGTGAATTATTAGAATTGGAGAAGGGAGATCCTACTATCATTATTGAAGATAATGTTTATTTATCAAATGGCAGTCTTTTCAATTCTTCCCAAATTGTTTATAACTACAAATTAGCTCATTTCTTTATGACAGCAGAATAATATAAAAATTAATTAAATATTTAAAAAAGACTCATTTGAGTCTTTTTCATTAGAATAACTTTACACATATCATCGCAAATCCTAAAACAGCTAATACAACACCAGTTGCTCTATTTAATGTTTTAGGTTCTGCCTTATTCGCAAACAATGCTGCAATCCTTGCTCCTACTAAAGTTGAAATAATACACATAATTAAAGCTTCTATATTAGGCATACCTCCAATCATAAAATGAGAACACGCCCCAGTAAAAGCTGTAAAACTCATGATAAATACACTTGTCCCTACTGCAGTTTTTAATTCATATTGCAATACTGATGTTAATATAAGAAGAAGCATCATTCCTCCACCTGCACCAATAAACCCACAAATAAATCCAATCACACATCCACATAATAAAGATTGAATATTCTTTTCCTTTTCACTTTTATTAGCTCTTACCTCTTTAGTTGTCATTACAGGTTTTACAATAAACTTTATTCCTAAAAAGAATGTCATAAACACTGAAAAATTTCCCATAGTAGACATTGGAACAAGTGAAGCTATATAACTCCCTACCATTGTAAATAACAATACAGTGATTAACATAACCATTCCATTCTTAATATCTAAGTTTTTATTTTTACCAAAAGTATAAGCAGAAATCGCAGAAGCTAAAACATCCGATGCAAGTGCTATTCCAACAGCCTCATAAGCATTAAAATTCAAAAATGCAATTAACATGGGCGATATGACTGCTGCAGCAGATAAACCAGCAAGTCCAGTACCAATTCCAGCTCCCATTCCTGCAATAATATAAATCAAATATGCAAACATTATTTTCCCTCCTTTGCATTTTCATAAATACTTTTCATTACATAATTAAATACATCTATATCATTATTACTAATATTTTTGAATAATACATTATTAAATGTTTCTCTAATCTTTAAACCATCTTTAATAATTGGATGTGAAGCTTCTAATAAATGAATATGATAAATCCTTTTATCATGATCATCTCTTAAAGCACACACATACTCCTTTTTAATCAAACTTTCTAAAGTCATAGAAACTTGTGATTTAATAATTCCTCTTTTTTCCACAATATCTTTAGCTGTATTTAGATCTGGATTATTATAAAGAAATAATAATATATCTAATTCACTTCTTGATAAAGAATATTTATCCATAACCTCTTTACATAAACGACCATACAATTTTTTTATTTCATAAAGCATTGCAACAATATCACTCATAGCAGCCTCCAAATAGTTCTATTTTGAACTATATTATAATACATAATCATATAATCGTCAATGACTATAAAATAACTTGAATTTCATTATTTTTAAAGGTATATTTATATCAAGGAGGGAATAGAATGGAAAATATTATAGAAATATATAATGATAATATTATTTTTGTTTTTGAAAAGAAACATATAAATATTGATAAAGAATACTTAGTTGTAATTAAAAATGAATGCGAAAAAAAAGAAATAGAGAATACTTTAGTTATGCATTATAACGAGGATTTTGAACAATATCTTCATTTCAAATTACCTGATAAGATTAGAAAAGAAAAAAAATTATTATCTTTAAATGATAGTTATCAAATTTTAGAAGATATTCATTATGGTGTTCTTTCATTTATGGCAGAAGATTATCCTTATAGTATAGGTATTAATCATATTAATTATAATCATCGTATTTTTTTCCATTGTGGTTTAAAAGGATATAAACTAAATGGTATTGGTAAAAATGTTACTTTCACTGTTATTGATGATTTAGGTATTAATTTAGAGCTTGGAACTAATAACTTTAAAGAAACAATTATTTTTGGTAAGTTAAAACTTGTTGAAGACTTCGATTTAAAGAAAACCGTTTTATTAAAACTTGTTAGTGATCTAGCACCTAAACACCCTTATAATGATAAGATGTTAGAATATACAAATATTTTAGAATTAGAAATTGATTATATAAGTGGAAAAATGCAGAATTATTAAAAAGAGGCTAAATGTTTAAATAATAAACGTTTAGCTTTTCTATTTTTAAAAACTATCAATAATCTATAGTATACTTATATATTTTATTTGTTTTAATTATACTATAATCTTTATTAATAATATGTATAACTTTCCCAATTGTTCGTTCAGTACAAGATGTACCCTGTAGTAATATCTCTATAATTTTCTAAATCAAATAAATATATCTCCAAAAATATTTCATCATATAGTTTTCTATACCTACATATAATTGATAAAAGGTTAAATAATGTTTCAATTTCTTTATTTGTATAAATTTCAAATAGATATTTTAAAAATTCATTTTGTAAATAGTTATTTACTTTTCCTGTTGGACAAATACACATAGCTCTTATATCATGTGGACTCTGTTGAATTGTTATAAATCCTTTTTTCTCTAAAATACTAGCTAATTTTTTATATTTTCTCTTGAACACCCAAGTAAATTCCCTAATTGTATAAATTTTAATTGTTCTTTTGATTGTCTAAGTATTGATAATAACATAAATTGTTTCAACGCTATTTCTCTATCAAAAAGTGTCTGTAGTTTATTCCCTGTAATAAACAATGTACTAAAAATAGCCTTGCTTTGACCTTCTTTAGTATTTGAAAATCTTATTATCAAATCATTTCATTCCTTACATCTTCCTTATAGGTAACTCATTACATATCGTTATAGCGACTAGTTACCTATATGTCAATGAAAAAGCCAAATAAAAACCCCTCAGTGCTTTGAAACTTAGGGGTTAATTTATTATTAAATTAATGTTTCTTTTTTTCTTGATAATATGATTGAACAAGATTATCCTTCATATCACTGCAACCACCACAACTGGCACAATTTCCATGACAACTGCTCTTATGATCATGAATAATAGATCTAATCGCAAGAACGATGATAATAATCAATATAAGTAAAACTATAAATGTTCCCATAATATCAAGTCCTTTCTTTGTTAAGCATTAACAATGTTTATATTTTTCTTTTCTTTTGGCTCAGGTCTAAGTAATAGATAAAGCAATCCAATAACGAAAATAATTGCGAACACCGTTCCAACACCAAATACACCATTTAATATTAAATTACCAATTTGATATATAATAAGAGCAATAATATAAGCAAATATACATTGATATCCAATTGCAAAGATTGTCCATTTAGTATTATTCATTTCTCTTTTAATAGCTCCCATCGCTGCAAAGCATGGTGCACATAATAAGTTAAATACTAAAAACGAATAAGCAGATATCATTGTAAAATCAGCAGCTAATAAAGTCCAAATTTCACTACCATCTTCTCCAATTTCTGCAAAACCATATAATTGTCCAAATGTCGCAACAACATTTTCTTTCGCAATCAACCCAGTCACTGATGCAACCGCAGATTTCCAGTTACCCCATCCAAGCGGAGAGAATATCCATGCAAATGTTCTTCCAATATCTGATAAGAAACAATTTTCAATATCTTCAACAGCCGTTAAACCACCATTTTCAAATCCATAAGTTTGTAAGAACCAAAGAACAATTGTTGATACTAAAATAATTGTACCAGCTTTTTTAATAAAAGACCATCCTCTTTCCCACATACTTCTTAATACACTAATAGTTGTTGGAACATGATATGCAGGTAATTCCATAACAAATGGAGAAACATCTCCAATAAACATCTTTGTTTTCTTTAAAACAATACCCGAAACAATGATTGCTCCTACACCTAAGAAATAACAACTTGTTGAAACCCATCCAGCATTATTAAATAAAGCTCCAGCAATTAATGCAATAATTGGCAATTTTGCACTACAAGGAATAAAGGTTGTTGTCATGACAGTCATTCTTCTATCCCTTTCATTTTCAATAGTTCTACTTGCCATAATAGCTGGAACTCCACAGCCTGTACCAATCAACATTGGTATAAATGATTTACCAGATAATCCAAATTTTCTAAAAATTCTATCCATGATAAATGCAATTCTTGCCATATATCCGCATTCTTCTAATATAGCCAAGAAGAAGAATAAAACAAGCATTTGCGGAACAAATCCAATAACTGCTCCTACTCCTGCAATAATCCCATTAATAATTAAGTCGACTAACCATCCTGCACATCCTATAGTATTCAAGAATCCTTCAATAGCTGGTGGTACAATATCTCCAAATAAAACATCATTTGTCCATCCAGTCACAAAATCCCCAACTGTACTTACTGAAAAATAATAAACCACATACATAACAATCGCAAATATAGGTAACGCAGCCCACCTATTTGTTACTATTCTATCAATTTTATCAGAAATTGTTAATCCTGATGTGGATTTTTTATATGAATCTTCTATAATTTTTGCAATATAATTATATCTTGCATTAGTGATAATGCTTTCAGCATCATCGTCTTCATCAGTTTCAAACTTTTTTCTAATTTCATTTATAGCCGCCAAGGTAGATGCTTCTAATGAAGTTGATTCTACAGTTTTTTCATCGTTTTCAAAATATTTAACAGCATACCATACTAATTGTTCACTTGAATATTGATTAGAAATCATATTTTTAATATCTTCAATGGTATTTTTTAAATTTCCTTCATAAATCTCTGGTCTATTCATTGTGTTAACAGCAAATTCACTGTTAATAACTTCAATTAATTGATCTAAACCTATTTTCTTTAATGCAGAAATTTCAACAACTTTACAACCTAATTGTTCTTCTAACTTAGAGACTTTAATCATATCCCCTTTTGATTTTACTAAATCCATCATATTTAAAGCAATAACAACGGGAATACCAGTTTCTAATAATTGTGTTGTTAAATATAAATTACGCTCTAAATTTGTTCCATCAATAATATTAACAATCATATCTGGTTTTTCATTCATTAAATAATTTCTAGCTACCATTTCATCCAAAGAATATGGTGATAATGAATAAATACCTGGTAAATCAACTAAAGTCAATTCTTTATTACTTTTTAATTTTCCTTCTTTTTTTTCAACAGTAACTCCTGGCCAGTTTCCAACATATTGATTATTGCCAGTTAAGGCATTAAACATAGTTGTCTTACCACAGTTAGGATTACCTGCTAATGCAATACGTTTCATTTTTACCCTCCTTATGTTAGCTTCAGCTAACTCAAAACAATAAATATAAGCATGCTTACCATGCTACTCTACTTCTATCACTTCTGCTTCACTTTTTCTTAAACTTAATTCATATCCTCTAATTTTAACTTCTATTGGATCCCCAAGTGGTGCTACTTTTCTTACATATATTTCTGTACCCTTAGTAACTCCCATGTCCATAAGTTTTCTTTTTGTCGATCCACTTCCATGCATCTTTATAACTTTGACAATATTTCCTGGCTTAATTTCTTTAAGTGTGGTCATACTACCCTCTCCTCCTTTTTATCAGATACTATTATACGTTTAGATAAATCTTTCCCAATAGCAACTCTAGTATCTTTCACATTAACAATCAAATTTCCATTCATTTCACTAATAATATGAATAGTTGTTCCTTCAACCAAACCTAAATTAGATAAAAACTTTTTTGTCTCATCTTTTCCTTTTATTCTTAGAATCCACAAATTTGTATTGATTGGAGCTAATGTCAACATCATATTATACGCCTCCTTTGAGTTAGTTTTATCTAACTCATATGTTAGCACTAACTAACTTTATTGTCAACTCTTTTTTATAATTAAAAAAACATCTATTATTTATAGCTAATAGATGTTTTCTTTTTTTATTCTACTTCTTTTCTTTTTGGTTTCTTAACAACATAAACTAAACCGAGCATAGATATCAAAGAAAGTATCATATAAAATCTTAACTGATGTTCATCAGATGTTTTGGGTGATGTTTCTTTTACCTTATCTCCCATCAAATCATTATCAAGATTTTCATCTTCCTTTTCACCATTTATAGTTATATTAGGTTTTTCTTGTGGTTTTTGTTCTTCTTTATCATTGGGTTTTACAGGCACTTCTTCTTTTTTATAGACAAAAGTAATTATTGGATTCTCTTCACCAAAATATCCTTCAATTGGTCCCTCGACTTTAATATAATCATACCCTTCTATATCAGGTGTATTAAATGAATAATGTGTTCCAATTGGTCCTGCAATCGTTTCTTCCTTAATCACATTACCATTTTCATCTACATATTTTATAGTCACCTTACCAAGTTTTTGATAAATATAAGTCACAATCTTTACATCTTTAGTAAATTCTCCACTTTCTTCTCCATCAACCTTTACAAGTTGATAACCCTCTATATTCTCTGGAACTGTCTTATATTTATCTTTTACCAGTCCATTATATATAGTATCAAAATGAATAATATTACCATCAGTATCAACATAACTTGCGATAACAGTACTTGCTTGTTCCTCTGTTTTAGTAGGTTTATAAACAATTGTGATTATTTGAACATCATCACCAATATCTCCTTTGTCATCTCCCACTATTTTATCAACTTCATAATCTGGTATATCATCTGGATTCACTTCAAACCCATCACCTTTATCACCATCATAAATGACATCTTCTTTGATGATATTCCCATTTTCATCTTCATATCTTATAACAACACTTGCTCCTGCCTTCTCATCTTCTTCAGTGATTTCATCAGGGGCTAATTTTGTATAAACATATTTAACTTCTTGATCTTCAGTTTGATAAACATCCTTTTCATTACCAATAACCTCTTTTAGCTTATAACCAGGAATCTTTAATTGAGATGTCTTATAATTATTACCAAGTTTACCTTTATAAACCAAATCATTAAAGATGTTATTACCATCCTCATCTACATACATTGAAATGACTTTACCACTTCCATCATCTAAAACAACTTTCTTTTTATATACATATGTAACAAGTTGAGGAATCTCTTTAAATTTACCTTCCTTTTCACCTTCAGTTCTAACAAATTCATAACCATTAATTTCTAATTGATTTGTTTTATAATCATGTCCTACACGTCCTTTATAAACAATATCTTTACATAAAGATTGACCATCTTCATCTACATATCTTGCAGTAACACTGCTAGGCATAATTATTTTATATATAAATTTTACAATTCTCTTTCCTTCTTCATAATTACCACTTGTTTTTCCTTCAGTTCTTATGTACTCGCATCCATGTATGCTTGGTACATTAATTTCATAGGGCGTTCCAACCTTACCACCTATTTCTCTATCATCAAGAATTTTATTACCTTTTTCATCTACACATTGAATTGTAACTGTTCCTTTTATAAATTTCTCATAAACATAAGTCACTTCTTGATCTTCAATTTGATACTTACCCTTTTCATTACCGTCAACACGTACAAGTTCATAACTATCTATCTTTAAAGGAGATAATGAATAATCATCACCAACATAACCTGTATTAACCTTATCCTTAGCAATTGTATTCCCATTAATATCAACATACTTAACAACGACATTACCTATACGTTTATAAATATATCTAATTACTTGAACATCTTTACTAAATAATCCTGTCTCCTTTCCTTCGATTTTTTCAAGTTTCCATCCTTTTATATCTCTCTTTTCAGTTTGATATTTTTGTCCTAAACCACCTGAATAAATCTTATCTGCTTCAATAGTATTTCCATTTTCATCTACATATCTAGCAATAACATTACTTGCCATAGGAATATATTCAACTGTTACAATCTTAACATTCTTTTCAATCTTGCCTTTTTCTTCTCCAATTATCTTATTAAATTTATATTTAGGAATATCATATTTAACAACTTGATAATCGTCCCCTATCTGTCCATCAAAAATAGCATCAGGCCTTATCGTATTGCCATCTTGATCTTGATAATGAACAACAACACTTCCTCCAATAGTTTTATCTATTGGTGTATTTATTTTTGTATATATATATTGAACATTAACTGGACTACTTGCATATTTTCCAGTTTCATTTCCAATAACTTGTTTAAATTCATACCCAGGTATTACTAATTGAGAAGTTTGATAATCAGTATTCATATACCCCTTATAAACAATATCATCTCTTATTTTTGTACCATCTTCATTAACATATTGAACATTGACAACACCTATTGTATGATCAGGTTCTTCTTTAGCCTCTTTATATACATATGTTACAACTTGAGGATGTTTCTTAATTTTCCCTGTATCATTACCTTCCATCCTTACAAATTCATAACCTTTAATTTCAAGTTGCTCTGTCTTAAACGCTTCACCATCTTCTCCACGATAAATAATATTCTCACACAGTGGATTTCCAGCCTCATCTACATACCTAGCCGTCACACTATAAGGCAATGTTACTTTATAAACAAGATTAACATCGTATTCTTCTCCATCAGGATATTGACCATTCTTTGGATCTCCTTCGCTCCTTAGATATTCAAATCCATACATTGTTTTCTCTTGAACAGAATAATCTCTACCTGTAATTCCTTCCATTTGTTCATCAGGTATAATTTGTTCACCGTCTTCATCAACATAATGAACATTGACATAACCTCTTGGTCTTAACTCATCAATAACCTCATCTACATCCATATAACTATCCCAAATTTTTAAAGTATAAACTTTTCCACCTGGTGACGCTTCAGCAGATGTTGCAATATCATCAAAGAAGAATCCTAATCTTGTTTTCCCACCAATAACAGCAGGTACTCCTTGATCGCTACTATCTGTAACTCCCATATCAAATTTCTTGTTATAATTAGAATCAACAATATAAGCCTCAAACTGTTTATTTTTATTTCTTCTTACAATCATATCAATAACTTGATTAGGCTGAGTCACACTGGCCCCATTAACTCCATAATTATAGAAATTCAAATGTCCTCCATTATAAAAATAGAAACCAGTATCTACAGTAGAATTCTTATAATCAATAATCTTTCTCCATCCTCCAAGAGTATTTTCAAAAGAAAACTTAAGTCCAATTGTATATTCTTCACCAATATCTTTATCTACATCAATATAGAATCCTCCACCTCTTGCAGTATTAGAATGCCATTGCCAATAATTCCCATTTGCATCACTTCCAAAAGAAGTTGATGCATTACTCCTATTATTATCTCCCGTTGAACTCCAAGGGGTTAATAATGAATGATTCTTCAAATCTGTTAAATGATTATTAAAATTATATTGTACATAGGCCCCTGTTTTTTGCTCAGTTTCATCAGCGTGTACACCACTGTTAGGAAATAACATTGTAAAAACAAGCATCATACAAAGTATTATTAATTTTATTTTTGATAATTTTATCTTCATAGATTTTCTCCTTTCTTTACAATCCTTACATTTATATTATTTATCTGTTCCAAACAAACGATCTCCTGCATCTCCTAAACCAGGAACAATATATCCTTTTTCATTTAATTTTTCATCTAATGCTGCAACAGTCAAATCCACATCTGGATGTTCTCTTTCAATAACCCCAATACCTTCAGGAGCTGCTACCAAACAAGCTAACTTAATATACTTTGCTCCTCTTTTTTTGATATTTGTGATTGCTGCACTTGCACTTCCACCAGTTGCTAGCATTGGATCTACAACGATAACATCAGCCTGATCTAAACATGATGGAAATTTAGCATAATATTCTTCTGGTTCTAATGTTTCTTCATTTCTCGCCATACCAATATGCCCTACTTTTGCAGTTGGAATAACAGCTTTAAATCCATCTACTAATCCCAATCCTGCTCTTAAAATTGGTACTAAAATTACAGGTCTAATTAATTCTTTTCCTGTCATTGGACAAATTGGAGTCACAATTTCTTTATTCTTAGTTGGTAAACTTTTTGTTACCTCATAAACCATAAGCATTGCGATTTCATCTAAGTTTTGTCTAAATTCTTTTGTTCCTGTATCCTTATTTCTCATAATTGTTAATTTATGTTCAATTAATGGATGATTTAATATTGTTGTTGCCATACTTATTCCTTCTTTCTTAAATTTATTAATACTATATTGATATAATTCTATCATAATTATTGAATTTTTCATAATATAATTCGTTAATTTTTGCTTTTTAAACAAGTTTTTTTATTTTCATAAAAAAATAACCAATATCTGGTTATTCTCTTTCTATTTATTTTAAATATGTTTTATTTTGATACATTATTACTTTATCAGTTAATGCTTTTACACGTTTTAAACATTCTACTTTAACTTCATCAGTTTCATCGTTCTTTAAACGATATGCAATAATTTTTCCAACTTCTCTAAAATCATCTTCATTAAATCCTTTTGTTGTCATTGCAGGTGTTCCTACACGAATACCACTTGCCTTAAATGGTTTTTCTGTATCAAATGGAATCGCATTTTTATTTGCAGTAATATTAATTTCATCTAACAATCTCTCTGCCTTTTTTCCACTAATTCCACAACTCGCTTTGACATCTACCAATAATAAATGATTATCTGTTCCACCAGCAACCAATCTAAATCCTTCTTCTTTTAAAGATTCTTCCAATGCTTTTGTATTCTTAATAATTTGTGAAGCATATTCTTTAAACTCTGGTTGCAATGCCTCATAGAAACATGCGGCCTTTGCAGCAATAATATGCATTAAAGGTCCACCTTGCATACCTGGGAAAACAGCTCTATCAATATCAGCTGCAAATTGTTCTTTACACATGATAACACCTCCACGAGGTCCTCTTAAAGTTTTGTGAGTTGTTGTTGTGACAATATCAGCATGTGGAAATGGTGATGGATGTAAACCTGCAGCTACTAAACCTGCAATATGTGCCATATCAACCATAAATAATGCACCATTATCATGAGCTACTTTTGCCATAAATTCAAAATCAATAATTCTTGAATAAGCACTTGCTCCAGCAACAACTAACTTAGGTTTGATTTCTTCTACTTTTTTCTTATAATCATCATAATCAATTGTTTCTGTATCTTTTTTAACTCCATAACTATAAAATTCATAATTGATACCTGAATAATTCAAAGGATGTCCATGAGTTAAATGTCCACCATCTGCTAAAGACATACCCAAAACTTTATCTCCTGTTTTTAATAAAGCCAAATAAACTGCTGTATTAGCTTGTGCTCCTGAATGTGGTTGTACATTAGCATATTCACAACCAAACAATTCTTTTAAACGATCTCTTGCAATATTTTCAACTTCATCTACAAATTGGCAACCCCCATAATATCTTTTTGACGGATAGCCTTCTGCATATTTGTTTGTTAATACTGAACCTGCTAACTCTAATATTTGTTCTGAAACAAAGTTTTCAGAAGCTATTAATTCAATATTATTTCTTTGTCTGTTTAATTCCCTTTCCACACTTTCAAATATCATTGTATCTCTCATTTTTTATTCCTCCTCAAGAGCCATCATTTTTTGAATTCTTAAATCATGTCTGCCACCTTCATAATCAGTATGAAGCCAAGCATTTAATACTTCTAATGCCAATCCTTCACCAATCACTCTTTGTCCCATCGCTAACATATTTGTATCATTATGTGATCTTGTTGCTTTTGCACTAAAAACATCATGGACCAAAGCACAACGAACACCTTTTACCTTATTACATGTAATTGAAACACCTATTCCTGTCCCACATACAACAACACCTTTTTCACATTCTCCACTAGCAACTGCCTTTGCTGCCTTAGAAGCATAATCAGGATAATCACAACTTTCTTCACTATAAGTTCCATAATCAATCACTTCATATCCTTGTTTAACCATTTCACTCATTAAGACATTTTTTAAATGATATCCTCCATGATCACACGCTACTGCAATTTTCATTTAATGACCTCCTCTATTTGTTTTTGAGTTATTTTTCCTTCACGTAATATCTTTATATCTTTACCACTCACATCTATAACTGTACTTGCAATAGAATCTTTTGTTTCTCCATCTACAATTAAATCAATTCTTCCATCTAGTTGTTCAAGAACTTCTTTTGTTGAAGTAGTATTAGGATGATTTGATAAGTTTGCACTTGTTACTAACATTGGTCCTGCTTCTTTTAATAAAGACAGCACGAAATCATTATCAGGTATTCTTATCCCTATTGTTTCTTTTCCATTTGTCATCTTTGAATCAACATTTTCTTTCTTTTTAAAAACAAGTGTTAGCATTCCAGGCATAAATCTTGAAATTATTTTTTTAGCATCATGACTAACATATGCATAATTTTCAATTTCTTGTTTATTAGCTACCATTAAAGTTATAGCTTTTGAATATTCTCTATTTTTTGCTTCCATTAATAAATCTAAAGCTTCTACACTTCCAAATTTTACACCTAATCCATAGACTGTTTCTGTTGGAAAAGCTACAACTTTTCCATTCTTTATTGTAGATATAATTTCATTCATTTCTGATGATTTTACTACTTTTGTCATTTCTTATCACCCTTGAAAGACATTCTATCATAAATCAAATAAAATTTTAATAAGTATATGAAAAAACAACAAATTTAATATCTTCATATAAAAAAAGTATTAAACAATTCTCAATAATCGCATAATACTTTTCATTACAAATAATTACCTTCTATTGATTTCAATAGATAATTCCATTTTACTTGTTAAGTAAGTAGCATATTCCAATATAGCAATTCTTCCAAATATATCTTGATACTTCGTTTCAATTTCAAAAACAAGATCATCCATTTCACCATGAAGGAAATCTGCTCTTTCTTTAGAAATTGGCATAGAATTTAATTTTCTAAAAGCTTTTACCAATTGAATTCCATACATATTTTCAATAACTTCTATAATTGTCTTATTCATTGATAATAAAATATAATTTTCAATATTTAAGAAATATTGACAGGGTATATAAGTTTCTATCATTGAAATAGGATATTCTAACTCATGTGTTACTCTTATAATATGTAATAGTTCACTATTTTCTGGTAATTGAAATCTTAAATTCATTTTAGCATCTACAATCTTTTCTATTTTAACAATTTTAGAATTTTCTTCTATATCTGGTATATTTCTTTCAAAAGAAAAACTAATAAATTCTTTAAATAAAGAATTCTTATTTGTTACCTTTTTAACAAATGTTCCACTACCTTTTCTTCTTTCAATAAGTTTTTCTTTTATTAATTCATCATATGCTTGACGTACCACTGGTCTAGAAATAGAAAATTGTTTACATAATTCTTCCTCAGTTGGTAATCTATCGTTAGGTTTATATTCACCTTTAAGAATAGCATCTTTAATATGTTCTTTGAGTTGATAATATAGTGGTAATGCTGAATTTCTATTTAAATAAACATATCGTTGATCTAATAATTTTTTTTCCATCATCTCACCTTTTATCCTCATAAATATAAAAAACAAACATTCTATTGTTCTGCTTTAAATCCCTTTAAAATATTCATTGAACAACTTGTACCAATTCTTTGTGCTCCTGCTTCTATAAATTTTTGGCAAGTTTCCCAATCTCTTATACCTCCAGCAGCTTTTACTTTCACACTGTCCCCAACAATACTTTTCATCAATAAAACATCTTCTATTAAAGCTCCACCTGTTCCAAATCCTGTACTTGTTTTAATAAAATCTGGTTTAACAACTTTGGCTATTTCTGCTAATCTCTTTATTTCTTCTTTTTCTAAATAACAATTCTCAAAAATAACTTTTGAAATAACATCTTTTTCTTTACAAAGAGAAACTATACTTTCCATTTCTTTTTGAATATAAGCAAAATCTCCTTGTTTCACTTTTCCAATATTAACAACATAATCTATTTCATCAGCACCATCATCTATTGCTTTCTTTGTTTCATATAGTTTTACATCCAATGATGTTTGTCCTAATGGGAAAGAAATAGCAGCACCAACATGAATATCTGTTCCCTTTAATAACTCTTTACATAAGCGAACAGGTTCACTATTAATAGCAACCATTGCAACACCCATATCTTTTGCCTCTTGGCACAATCTGATGAAGTCGTTATCTGTGGCATATGCCTTCAAAAATGTATGATCAAACATTTTTGCTAATTCTTTTTCTGTCATTTTTTTTACCTTCTTTCATTATATCATACTTTTTAGCTATTTTCAAAAAACAGTTTTACTATTTATTGACATTATATGACATATTATACTCTTTTATAATCGTTCTGAACAGTCTCTTGTCGTTCTAAATACATATTTAATATTATTCCAAAAATAATAATAACTCCACCTATTAAAGATATCTTTCCAACAGTTTCATGAAATATCAAGAAAGCCCATAATGGTGCAAATAAAACTTCTGACATACAAATGACATTAGCTGTAAAGGCATTTACAACCTGTATACCTTTAGCAAAGAAAACACCACCTAATGCTGAAACAAATATTCCACTTAAAATCATTGAGACCCACTCTAAAGGTTGAACACTAGAAAAATCTTTAAATACATAAAAAATAAATGAAATAGAAATACAATAACTTAACATATTAGAAGTATAAGTATTTGCATTTTCTTTAGTATTTAAATAAAATTGCAAACCAAAAAAAGCACCTGAAATAATAGCTAAAATATTTCCTATCATACCTTTTATTGATAAAGCATCAAAAAAGAAAAGAACCATTCCAAATATAACCATTAAAATAATTAATATTTGTTTCTTTTGTGGTAAGCTTCTATAATCTATACATTGATAAATAAGTACAAAAGCCATAGAAGTATATTGTAAAACAATAGCATTTCCTACTGTTGTTAATTGGTTTGCATAGTTAAATGTTATTCCTGAAATAAATTGACAAATAGCAATACATATGATCAATTTATTAAACACAATTTTTTTATAATTAAAAAGTCTATTAAAGATAACTGCTACAATGGAAGAAACAACAGCAATCATTAATCCAGATTGACTATTAAAACGAATTAATATTCCTGCTACACTCCAACTGATTGCAGTTAAAAACAAATAACTATAACCTTTTAAAATCATATACCTTCTTCTAATTCCTCTTCATTATAAGTTGTATAAGTATATTGACAAATCATTGACTTTCCTGTTTCTATCATTTGTTTTGTTAATTGTTTAACATCATTATGTACTTGGCAAAGTAAATATGCTTCAACTAACATTGGTAAATTTGTTCCTGCAATAATTTCTACATTTTCTTTTGAAGTTCCTAAAATGACTGATGATTTAAAAGGTGATCCCCCTATCAAATCACATAAAATTAATATTCCTTCACAATCTTTTAATTCATCTAATGCTTGTTTTATCTTTTCTTCTAATCTTTCAACAGAGTCATCTATTTTAAAATCAATATAGTGATAATTTATCAATTCATTTCCTTGAATCACTTTTAAAGCTTCAGTCATTCCTGAAGCAAATTGTCCATGTCCTGTAACTATAAGTCCAATCATCAATTAATCCTCCTTTATAATTGCTTTTTTTATATACTCTAAAATATCTTTATGTGAAGAAAATTCTAATTGTGCTGCACTTAAATCAAATTGATAATATTGATTTTTAATTGCTAAAACATCTAATCCTGCTAAACAAGCAGCCTCAATTCCATATTCTGAATCTTCAATAACATAAATATTTTCTCTTGGTATTTCTAATAATGAAACTGCATAATTATAAATTGCTGGATCTGGTTTCGATCTTTCAAACATATCTCCACTAATTATGCAATCAAACATTGCATTCAACCCACATTCATTAACCATATTTTTTATTTCACTTAAAATATTAGAAGAAGCAATGGCTATTTTTATATGCTTTGATTTGAGATAAGTAATAAGCTCTTTAACTCCCTCTAACATATATTTTCGATATTCCATAGGATACTTCTCACAATATTTTTGCCTTAAATCCATAATTTCCTCTTTTGATAAATAAATATATCGTGATAAAATCTCTACTTCCTTTTCTAAAGAACATCCATAAAATTCTCTTTTATCTGCATCAGATAGTGTTTTTCCATATTTTTGAACCATACTTTCAAATATATATTGCCAATGTGCTTCACTATCTACTATGACTCCATCCATATCAAAAATAACAGCTTTTAACTCTTTGTTTGGATATGCTTTTCCAAAAGCCCCATTTTGCATACAAATATTTGAAGCATATAAAGAAGCATTATTCATTGCCTTTTCAATCCATTCCTTTTTTATCGTTTGTTTCTTTTTCCACCCTTGATTAACAAGAGAATATACAAATGCAGTTATATAAGCATCACCTGCACCCATTGTATCTTTTGCTTTTATTTGATGTTTTACACCTTCAATCCATTCATTTCCTGTAAAGAATAATGGTATCTCATTGCCTCTTGTTATTAATATAGGTTTATGTATTGAATAACTATTGATTTTTTCTTTAATGTCTTGAATTGATAAATGATTCATAGAAAATTGTACTAAATCAATATATGGAATGACCTTTTGAAAATAAGTCTCTTGTCTATATTTTTCCTTTTCTCCAAAATCATATGACACAATACCTGAAATATCTTTTAGCAAATAAAGTTGATCTTCTAATTTAGCATTACAACTTGTAAAAACGACATCAAAAGTATGAATATATTCCAAATCTTTTGGTAATAAGTGAATAGGTCCTGTCCAACATTGTCCTAAATCAACCTTTATAAATTGTCTTTCACCATCTATAACATCTTGAATGCATTGTTTTGTTGATGTGTTGTTTAAATAATGACATTGATTTATATCAATATTTAAACTCTTTAAAATTGATTTTAAATAATAACCATAACAATCATCTGCAATATATCCTAAATAAGCACTTTCAATTCCTAATTGAGTAGCATTAACAGCTACATTAACAGCATTTCCTCCTGGATAAGAAACATTTAAGTTCCGATAAACATCAAAGACATTATCACCTAGTCCTAATATTTTCATTAATAGTCTACTTTCCTATAATATCTACGTATATCTAATGAATGATTAGTAATAACTTCCATATTTTTTGAAATTCTTTGTAATATTGCATTCATAACAACAGGTGATAGTAGTGGTCTAAATTCATCAGAAATATGTGGATATACAAAATCTTTACAATCAAAAACAGTTAATTTATTGGTATATTTTTCAAGAAATTTTTTTACTCTTAAATCTAAAGATCTTGTTTTTCCTTCTGTAATTAACAATGTTGTACAAACATCTTTTTCAATTAGTTCCAATGTTCCATGAAAAAACTCAGAACTTGATACTGATTTTGTTCTTATCCATTGACTTTCTTCTAATACACACATAGCATATGAATAACAAACAGGCCATAAATTACCTGAAGCTATCCATATTTGATAGGGCTCATTATGATAATTTTTACAATATTCAATTGCTTTATCATCAACAGTTTTACGAACTGATACAAGCACTGCTGGTAACTCTTTTAATTCATCTGCAAATTGATTGTATTGATCAAAAAATCCTTGATTGTTTAAAATTTTACCAATTAATAAATACAAAACTAACTCTTGAGGTCTGCCTTCTTCATAAACAAAGCTATAATCGCTTAATTTTTCTAATGGTGAATCTTTCTTTCCAACAATTGAAACAATAGTGCAACCTTTTTCTTTTAAATATTGAGCACCTGCTACTGTTTCTGGTGTATCTCCTGATTTACTAGACATAAAGACTAATGAATTTTGGTTTAATTGATTATGTCCTGTCATAACGAGAGTACTTGATAAAACACAATAAACTGGAATAGGACTCATTTCATTAATCATATCTGCAAAAGGTTCCATCATTGCTTGTGAACCTCCTACTGATGAAAAGAATATATTACTCAATCTTTGTTGACATATATTGTTTGCTATTGCTTCTAATTGATTTCTAGCTTCATAAATAAACAAACCATTATCTATCATTTTATTTTCATCAAAATTAATCATTTTTATTAATTCCTTTCTATTGTTTTTATAAAAATAGCCCCATCAATGAAATGGAGCTATTATTATCTTATAAAAGTTATTTAGAAATTACATCCATCCAAGGAATGACATAAGAATTCCAAATAAAATAATTCCTAATATAATAACAAGAACATTAGCATTCTTTTTCTTAAACAACCAGTAAATTAAGAAAACAATGGCTAACGGTAACATATTTGGTAAAATACCATCAAAGACACTTTGAACAGTTGTTCCTTCACCCATTCCAAATTTTAAACTTTCACTAAACGCTAAGGAAATATATGAAGGAATTAATCCCCCAACAACCATAACACCTAAAATACCTGCTGCTTTTGTTATATATTTTGTTCCTTCAGAAATAGTAGAAACAGCTTTAACTCCTAATTTATATCCAAAAGACCCAAACCAAATACGTGATATAGCTGCAACAATCCAAATTCCAATATATAAAAGTGGTCCTAGAATTGATCCATCTTGTGCTAATGAACAACAAATAGCAGCAGAAATTGGTAATATTGTAAACCAGAAGATTGCATCTCCTAATCCTGCAAAAGGTCCAAATAAACCATTACGTATACCTTCAATTAACTTTCTATCTTCTCCATGTTCCTCCATAGAAAGAATAAGTCCCATTAAAAATGTTGCCATATGAGGTTCTGTATTAATAAATTCCATATTATATGTCATAAATTCAGCCATATCTTCTTTTGAATCTCCAAAGATTTTTTCAGCTGCTGGCAACATAGATAATGTAAAGCCTGGTGCTTGCATACGTTCAAAACTAAATGATGCTTGTTCTAAAAAAGAAAGGACTGACATTTTTGTAATATCTTTTTTAGTTAATTTACCTCTAGGTTTTCCATTTTTTAATAATTTTCTAGATTCCATCTTCTTCACCTCCGAAATCATTAACAGTTATTTTAGCCGCTGATTCTTCAACTTTCTTTTCATGCATATAATTAATATAAGCAAGACAAACACCAACAACTGCAATTGGTAATACATTTGGTAAATCTAAGAATGTTGCCATAATAAATCCTAAGAATAAATATGGTGCATTTTCTTTATTTAAAGAAACCATTAATAATAATCCCAATCCAACAGCTGGTAAAATTCCTCCAGCTATTTCAAACCCATGAACTAACCAAGTTGGGAATGTGTTTACAAATGATTGAATAGGTGTTTGTAATGCATAAGAACATAAGAATACTAAAAATCCAGTAACTAACGCTTTCAATAACCATCCTGAAACAACTAACTTTCTAAATCTATTTGTATCTCCATTGACTGCATAAGTATCACATTTATGTGCAATACCTACATAAAGTGTATTGAAGAAAATTCCAACCCATTGTGCTAATAAAGCAAAAGGTAATGATAAGCCAAGTGCTGTTTTCGCATCTTGCCCAGTTGTATATGCAATAACAAATGTCATCATCCCTGCCATTAATGGATCTGGTGGAACTGTTCCACCAACTGTCAATAATCCCAAATAAGACAATTCAGCAACTGCACCACATGCAATACCTAATTGAACATCTCCCACAACTATACCTGCAAAAAACGCTACAACCAAAGGTCTAAACCAATAAAAGTTTTCTAATCCTGCATCAAGAGCACAAATAAATCCTACTAAAAAAAGTAATATACCTTGGATCAATGTAATCTCCATAAATAAACCTCCCTTATATATTTTTATTAAATTGTATATTTCTTATCTCCTGGTGCAATTTGAATATATACGTCTACACCATTTGATTTCATAGCTTCAAAATCTTGCATATCTTTATCATCAACATACACATGGGCTTCATGTAATACCCTCTTTCCAGGTTTCACATGCATATTACCAACATTAACCTTCTTAATTGGTACTCCACCTTGAATCAACTTCAACATATCATCTGGTGTTTTGCAAACAATAAAAATTTGTTGTTTTGGACTCGCTTTATGAATAATATCTATTGTTTTTTGTAATGAAAAAAAACGAATTCCAATTCCAACAGAATCAGCTGTCATTTTCATTACAGATTTTTGAACTTCATCATGTGAACATTCATCATCAGCAACAACAATCAAATTTGCTTTACTTGCTCCAGCCCATGCATTACCAACTTGTCCATGTACAAGTCGATTATCAATTCTCGCAAGAACAATATTTGGTTCTGCCATAAATTTCTCTCCTTTTTTCTGTAAGTGCACACTTTACATATCTCATTTTATATCTTTGTTGCATAATTTGTCAATATGTTATTACAAATTTTGTTATAAGGATTCCCATTTTCTTCATATATTATCATTAAAATTGTATTATTTGTTATTTTCGATAAAAAATCACCTATTTTTTTAGTATATTCACTAAAAATATATTTTTGGTTTTTACCTCTTTTCTTTTCTTTAAATATCTGATAAGATATATTTGTCAATTTGTTATGACAGATTATTGAAATATATAACAAATTGTCATATAACATATGTACAAAAAAATAAGGAGGAAAGATATGAACAAAAAAAGTCCTTCTATGTTGTCGTTTATTGAAGATACCCCTAAACAAATTCATTACAACATAGAAAATTTACATGTTTTGACAGAACAAATCGTCAATTTTTATTTACAAAAAGATTATCAAACAATTTGGATTATTGCGTCTGGATCGAGTGCTAATGGTTCACAATGTGCTAAGCCATTTTTAACAAAGTATTTAAATTGTGATGTTAAAATTATATCTCCGAATACATTTATTTATTCGGAAAGTAATTTAAAAGACAATGATTTTGCTTTTGTTGTTTCGCAAAGTGGTTGTTCTACAAATTCTATTGAAGCATTAAAGAAATTAAAAGAATTAGGGTTTCCTGCTATTGGATTAACAGGAAATATTGAATCTGATTTTAAAGAATTTGCTGACATGATTATTGATTATGGTGTAGGTATTGAAACAGTGGGTTATGTAACCAAAGGTGTAACAACTTTAGCATTATTTCTTATTTTATTTGCTTTACAAGCTGCTATAAAGAAAGGATATATTTCAAAAGAAAAGTATAATGAAGTATTTGAAGAATTAACTGATATCCCTTCACGACATCAAACAATTCAAAATCATACATGGGAATTTTATCATAAAAATAAAGCAGCCCTCACATCAATGAATGTGTGTTATTGTTGTGGTTTTATACAAGGTTATGGTATAGCAACTGAAGCTGCTTTAAAAATAGGTGAAACAATTCAAATACCAAGTTTTGCTTATGAGGCAGAAGAATTTATTCATGGCCCTCATTTACAATTAACACCTTATTATACACTTTTCTTTATAGATGATTTTTCTTTGGGTAGTGATAGATTAATACAAATTTATCAAGCAGCCCATAGTGTTTCTGATTATGTATTCGCTATAACAAACAATCCTATTGTTGATGATCAACATGCATTACGTTTACCATTTGAGATAAAAGAACCACTATTATCTCCTTTATACTTATTACCATTTTTTCAAATCATTGCATATCAAGTTACAACTGACTTAAATAAATGGAATAAACATCCTATGCTTGCTAATTTCGAAAAATATGTTGATTCCAAAACTGAAACTATCAAAAAGGTTATGCCAGATTAATGATAAAAGCTATTATTTTCGATATGGATGGTGTCATCATTGATAGTGAGCCTTATTATCAAAAAGTTCTTTTACACATTCTTAGACATTTTGGAATTCAAGCAACTTCTAACGATTTATTAGCATTAGCTGGTGGTTCTTCGACTCACTTTAATGAAATTATAAATCCATTAATTCAAGGAATTATTTCTAGAAAAGATTTTGATCTTTATCATTCTCAATATTATTCGAAACATAATATTCCCTATATGGAAATTATATTTCCATATGTTAAAGATTTGCTTCAATGGCTTAAAGATCATGGTTATCGTATTGCTATTGCTTCTAGTTCAAAACAAGATGAAATTCTAAATGTTCTTAATGTATGTCAAATTAGAGAATATTTTGAAATTATTATGAGTGGTGATATGTTTAAAGAATCGAAACCACATCCTGAAATATATATCACTTGTGTAGAAAAATTAAAACTTAAACCTCATGAATGTATAGCTATTGAAGATAGTGAGTATGGTATTACTGCAGCAAAAAAAGCAGGACTTACTTGTATAGCAAAAATTGATAAACGTTTTGGATATAATCAGGAAATGGCTGATTATCATATTAATAATTTAATAGAAATTATAAAAATATTGGAGGAAATGAAATGAAGAAAATATTATGTCCAAGTATGATGTGTGCGAATTTTGAAAATTTGGGAAAGGAAGTTAAAGATTTAGATGAGGCTGGTTTTGATATCTTTCATCTTGATGTAATGGATGGTGTTTTTGTTCCTAACTATGGTATGGGGCTTCAAGATGTAGAATATATTTGTAAAACTGCTACCAAACCATGTGATGTTCATCTTATGGTTGTTAATCCTGGAGACTATGTAGAAAAATTTGCGAATATTGGAGCAAAGATTATCTACATACATCCTGAAACTGATGTACACGCTTGTCGTACATTACAAAAAATTATTGATGCAGGATCTAAAGCAGGAATTGCTATTAATCCAGGAACTTCATTTGAATCAGTAAAGGAATTATTACATCTTTGTGATTATGTAATGTTGATGAGTGTGAATCCAGGTTTTGCTGGACAAAAGTATCTTGATTTTGTAACACCTAAATTTAAGAAATTTGTTGATGAAGCTAAAAATTATGGTGGTTATAAAGTTATGATTGATGGAGCTTGTTCACCAGAGAAAATCAAAGAGCTTTCAGCAATAGGAGTCAGTGGATTCATATTAGGAACAAGTGCATTATTTGGAAAAGACAAAAGTTATCAAGAGATTTGTAAAGAATTAAGAAAGGAGGAAAAATATGAATCTTAATGAATCTAAATTATGGAAAGAAATTCATCAACAAGATGAATGTGTTCGTGAATGTTTAAAATACAATTTACCTATTTTAAAAGAAATTGCTTTCAACATAAAGCAAAGAAACATTAAAAATATTATTTTCGCAGCTAGAGGCAGTAGTGAACATGCTGCACAAGTCGCAAAATATGTTTTTGAAATTTATACTGATATGTTTGTTAATATAGCTGCTCCTTCTATAACGACTTGTTATCAAGGTCATGTTAATTATCAAAATGCTCTTGTTGTAGGTATTAGTCAATCTGGTGGTGCTCAAGATGTATATCAGGTGATGAAAAAATGTGTAGATGATGGTGGTATATGTGTTTCTATTACAAATGAACCAGAATGTTTAATGTCGACAATTGGACATTATCAATTAAATAACCATTGTGGTATTGAAACCAGTATTACTGCTGCTAAATCTTATATAACTCAATTAACTATTTTGATTGCTTTAGCTTATCAAATATCTGAAAATCAGGAACTTTTTAACTTACTAGAACAACTCCCTGATATTATAAAAGATTCTTTTCAATTAGAAAATCAAGTTCAAAATGTTATTCCTTTTTTTAGAAATAGTGAACATTTATTAATATTTGGTAGAGGTTTATTATATGGTTTAGTTCAAGAAAGTGAATTAAAAATTCAAGAAACAAGTTATTTAGATGCTCGTTGTTATTCTGCAAGTGATTATCAACATGGTCCTATTGCAACCTCTTTATCTTTTGTACCAACAATATTTTTTATTGCTGATAAACAAACAGATAAAAGCATTATTCAACTTCATCAAAGATTAAAAGAAGAGAAAAACATCTTCTCATTAATTATTTCAAATAAAGATAATATAAGTGAATTAGGAGACCTTTCTATTAAAATTCCTCATCAATATGATGGACTTTCTGCTGTCTTTGTTTGTGCTATTATTTCACAAATGTTTGCTTGTTTATTATCTATTGCAAGAGGTTATAATCCTGATAGTCCAATTGGAGTATCAAAACATACAGTTACAATATAGGAGGATGATATTATGAATTTAGTAACTATGAAAGATTATATATATGCAACACCTGCAAAAGTTTTAGAAAATGTTAAAAATGCTGAAATGCTTGTTAAACCTATTGTTGATTTATATATAAAAAAGAATTATAAAAAAATAACATTTGTTGCTTCTGGATCTAGTTATACTGCTATCCAATGTGCAAGAGGATTTCTTTGTGAAAAGTTAAGAAATGATGTCAAAGTCATCAATCCCTTTACTTTTTCTGAATATGATTATCGTTATGTTACTGATGATGAATTTGTAGTAATTGTTAGTCAAACTGGAGCAAGTACAAATTGTATTTCAGCATTACAAAAATTAGATCAAATAAACCATGAAAAATATGTATTAACTGGTAATGTTGAAAGTGATTGTAAAGCTTATGCTGATACTATGTTAGATTGGGGTTGTGGTATAGAAACAATGGGATATGTTACATTAGGAGTTGTTACTTTAATTAATTATCTTATGTTATTTGCTGTATATGCTGCACAAGCGCTTCAATTAGAAGATAGTATTGAATATACTAAAAGTCAAATTATTAAAGCTATGAATAACCATAAAATTGTATGTCAAGATAGTGAAAAGTTTATAACGGAGAACTATCAAGCTTTAATGCAAATGGATCGTGTATATGTATTAGGTGCTGGTTCTAATTATGGAACTGCTTTAGAAGGGGCTTTAAAAATTGGAGAAACAGTTAAAGTGCTTGCTGTTGGTTATGAACAAGATGAATTCTTACATGGACCTGCATTACAATTATCTCCTCAATATACAGCTTTTGTTATTGATAGTGGAGATCAAACATCAGACCATGCAAAACAAGTCTTTAATGGGTTATTAAAAGTTGTCAAAAATACTTTTATGATAACACCAAATAAAGATATAAATCACTCTCAAGTACTATATATTCAAGATCCTTGTGATGAACCATTTACTTGTTTATATAACTTAGCATTCTTTGAACTTATTGCTGAAATTATATCAACAGATTTAAATTCAAAAAAATCTCATCCACTCTACTATGAAATGAATAAAGTTATTGACTTTAGAACAACTGAATTTAGAAAAACACATAGTAGTGATGAGGATGATTAATACATCATGTATTTATTAATACAAAAAAGAATAAATTATATATTAACTATATTATTTATTTTTCTAGCTATTTTGCTTTATATCTTATTTTTCCCTATATTTAGATATTGGGGATTTACAGGAATGATTATTAGTTTTATGATTCTTATTTTGATTTTTCATTTCCTTATTGATAATGTTATAAAACATACAGAAGATATAATAATTTATAGAATGTTATCAAAAAAGCAAATAGCTTTATGTCAAATTAAAAAAGTTCAGTTCTATAAAACAAAAAAAGACTTCTATTTTAGAAATCATCATATTTACCAATTTGATATTGAATTATATACACAAGATCATCAAAAAATTCAGACAATAATATATGAAGATATAAAGTATCCTCATTTTTCCTCTCTTCCAACATATGCTTATGTAACATATAATGGTGATCTCAAAAAAATTGGACTTATTTCTACATTTTATATTTTTATAACTCCTAAAATAAAAAATATTATTAAAGAGTATGAGAAAATATATCAACCATCATATGTAGAAATCATTAAAAAAAATGGTTTAACAATGAAGAGTTTTATAGATTCACAATAATATTTTATAGAGTAAAGAGGTTGTTATGGAATAACTCATATTTCATTCAGCTTCTTTTCTTTTATCTTAATCTTTATATAAAAAACAAGTGCTATAAATAATCGTGAACTTCAATGATTATTTATAACATCATCTTTTTTTAAAGCTGTATAGAATTTTAAAGTGGCCTTTATATTAAGTTTATCCTTGATTATTTCAAATAATTCTTATAAAACTTATATAATTATTTTAAAACATCAAAAATTGTTAAGACTTTCTTTTTAACACTATTTTACCTTTTTATTCTACACTTGAAAAACTTACTAAACTTACGTTGATGAATTGAAATATAAACTAAACTTATCCCTGTAATCCATAGCAGAGTTATATACATATACAAATCACTTGAATCTCCAGTATTTATAGTATTTACATTATTTGCATTGTTTCTATTATCAATATTTTCTTCTATAATAATTGGTTTGTTTGGATTCTTATTATTATTAGGTTTTTCATTAGGGTTTGTTGGATTACTAGGTGTTATCACAGTATAATTATCAAACCTAATATTCTCTACTTGTTCACCATCTCGTGTAATCGTTACTTTAGTATCCAATTCATTACGATTATTAATAAATACTTCGATTGCCACGCAATATAAAGTATCATATGTATAAGATGTATTAGCATCATTACGTTCATGAATATTATATACATATGTTCCAATTTCATCAAACCATAATGGTTTAAATTCAATTTTACCATTTAATGCAATACTTTCTTCTATCAGTCTAGTAGGTGCACTATAACAGCTTTGAATATGTTTCTTATACACTATACTTTCTTCTTCATGACAAATTAACACTTTCTCATAATAAATATCAAAATGTTCATGTGTAAAGCCTTCCTCATTATTTTCGTCTTCTTCAAGTCCACAAATTAATTGCAGTTCATAACAACTATCATCGTGAATATGATATCCACAATCTAATAACCCTTTACCACCTTGAAGTATGAAAGCAAAACCAGTTCCATTCATTAATTCATTATCTAGATATTTCTTTGCTTCCAACTGTACATTTGCAGAAAGACGATGATTTTCGAAAATTGGTACATTTTTTTTATCATCATTACCATTTATATTTGGAGAATTTCCTTCATACAGTTTCCCATCCTTGTAATAAGTCATATTACATATCAAAGGTTTTGTAATATCTGGTTGTGTTACCTCAATTACAACTTCATATTCTGTATCATCATAATCGATTCGATATTCATTATCTTCATTGACTTCACGTAGTATATAACGATAAGTTCCTACTTTATCTAATCCTAAACTATCAAATTGAATGATACCATCTATTGATTGAGCAGTATGTACAACTTTTCCATTTTCATCAATAAGTTCAAAGTGAAACCATGTTCCTTTGCTAAGTACACCATCAACCAGCTTCAATGCCATAATCTCATCATCTGCTGGTATTCACTCATACCAGAAGGTCACAACCACACCATCTGTTGTTACATTTACAGTTGCATGTCGCTTCATTGAAGCAAGTTTATCATCATTAATGGAATACCCTTGATACTCCCAACCTGGAATCTCTGTCATACCTACGGTAACTGTAGAAAGTTTTGTAGGATGAGTCACAGAGGGTAAAATTTCAACTCCAGAATTTATATCCTTATATTTAATAGTATAACGTAATCCAGCATAAGTGTAGTAGAATGTTAAAATGTTTTTTGTCTTGTCTTTATTTTGTTCCTCTAAAACCATAGACTGACTATAATCATCTACTTTAAAATACATTCCATCAACATAATATTCAGAATCTAATGCATTAGCATCTATCGTATTTCCTACATAACTTTTTTGCCATTTAGAATCAATAACCTCACGAATCCCACTTCCATGAATATCCACTAAAATATGTCGAATCTTATATTCCGTTGGTACTTTTGGCTTCCAAACAGCATAAACAACAGTATCTTCATTGATTTCCATGTTGAAATCATAAGGATTTGTTCCTTCTTCATCATAGAACCACCCCGCAAAGAAAAACAGCACAATTTCTTGTGCTGTTATCGTAGGATCATTACCCTAAACCGAGTAAGAACCTTTTAAAATTATTCTCTTTTGTATAAATTTTAAAATAAGGGAGTTCATTTAATATGAATAATTATTATTTAAAGTTCTTCGCCATTTGTAGTAATGACTGTTTTATACCATTCAAATGAATCTTTTTTTATTCTTTTTCCACTACCATTTCCTTCGTCATCTCTATCTACATAAATGAAACCATATCGTTTAGACATTTGGCCTGTACTTGCACTTACAAGGTCAATACATCCCCACATTGTATATCCTATCAATTCAACACCATGATCAATAGCTACTTTACACTCGTGAAGATGATCTTTTAGATATTGAATACGATAGTCATCATGAATAGAACCATCTTCTTCTATTTTATCAACTGCTCCTAAACCATTTTCTGTAATAATTATAGGCATTTGATAACGATCATATATTACCTCAAGATAATAACGAAGACCTTTTGGATCATATGACCATCCCCATTCAGAATATTCTAAATATGGATTTCTTGCTCCATTAGCAAAGTTACCTTGCACAATATCATTAACTTCATGTGTTGTGACAATATTTGTCATATAGTAAGAAAATGTGTAGAAATCTATAATTCCTTCTTTGAAATCAATAAAATCTTGTTGTTCCACTTCTAAATGAATTTCATATTCATCCCATAATCTTTTTGAAAATGGTGAGTATTTTCCAAAACACTGTACATCACCTGTATAATAAATACCTTTTTCCCAACGATATCTTGTTTCTAAAATATCAACTGGATCACAACTTCCAGGATAATTTGGAATTCCACAAATCATTGAACCTACTTTATTCTCTGGATCAATTTGATGTGCTAATTTGACAGTTCTTGCATTTGCAACTAACATATTATGAATAATTTGAAAACTTTCTTTATGACTTTCTTTAGTTGAAATATTTCCAAACATATCTAACATAAGTAAATAGTCATTCATTTCATTAAATGGTAACCAGTATTTTACAAGACCTTTAAATTCTGTTAAACATGTTTTTGCTAATTTCATATAAAAGTCAATAAGTTCTCTATTAGCCCATCCTTTATAATGTTCTTCAAGGTATAAAGGTAAATCACCATGAAAAATAGTAACTAATGGTTCAATATTATATTTTTGTAATTCTTTAAAAACATCTTTATAAAATTCAATTCCTTTTATATTAGGTTTTTCTTCAATTCCAGTTGGATAAATTCTTGACCAAGAAATAGATAATCTAAACATTTTAAATCCCATTTCTGCAAATAAAGCAATATCTTCTTTATAATGATGATAAAAATCAATAGCTTCATGACTTGGATAAAAATATTCATCAAGAACTGCTTGATGTGCTCCTTTTGGAAGTGTTCCACCAAGGTTAGAAGGAATAGATCCATGATGTCCATCTTTATCTATAAAAGTTACTTCTCTTCTTTTAGAGAATGAGCCTGCTGTTTTACAATCACAAGTTGCTAAACCTCTACCATCAACATCATAAGCTCCTTCTATTTGAGTGGCAGAAGTTGCTCCACCCCAGAAAAAATCTTTTGGAAATTTATTCATAGTCTCCTCCTTTTATTGATTAATTTTCAAATTCAAATGTAGTCCACTTTTATAATAGAGTTGAAGTACATTTTCAGAAATAAACAATTCAGAATTTATTGTCATAAGAGTATCTTGAGCATGAATAAATAACATTGTCATTTCTTGTTTATCATTTAAAATAGTACTCTGTATAACATCTGTTTGTAATTTATGTGCCTTTGTAATTTTTAATCTTGCTTGATTCAATAATTCTTTAATCTCTTCAAAATTTTTGCCATCTCCTGCTGCTTTAAAAGCGTCATTTACTAAGTTTCTACAATCTCCAGCATATAAAATAATTTCCATTGCTAACTTATTTAAATCACTTGCATTATATTCTTTCATAACTGTATCCATTTCTATTATTAAGATGCTATTTTTTTACTTTCATCTTGTTCGCAACATTGTTTATCATAAACTTTGAAGAAAGGATAATAAATGACTGCTGTTGCTGTAAAACATACAAGATGTAAAATTAAGCCACTAATTGATTTTAATGCTAATGGTGCATAAAGAAGAGAAGGCATTGTCATACGGAATGGCTCTACTGGAACAGTGCAAAGTCCAGAAGAGAAAGCAATCCATACAATAATACAATTGGCTAAACCTGCAAACCAAAATGGTATCATTAATGTTGGATTAAATGCAACTGGAGCACCATAAACTATTGGTTCATTAATATTAAATATAGATGGTATTAATGCTGCACGTCCTACTGTTTTTACACGTTTTGATTTAGCCAAGAAAGTCATAAATAAGCATAGTGCTAAAGTTGCTCCTTGCCCTCCAATAAAACACATTTGGAAAACTTCATATGTATGAACATTTGTTGGTGGTAATCCTTGTGCAACTAATGCTAAATTAGCATTTTGTCCTTCCATCCAAATTAATGATAATAATGGGAAAATAATCCATGCTGAGATTCCAAACGAATACATAAATAAAATTAATGTAACTACTAAGATGAATCCACCAAATGATTGAGAGAATGTTGAAATTGGAAGTAACAATGCTCTAATAGCCTCAATCAAATCAAATTCTAATGTAAATGTTAATAAAATTCCAAACAATAAACATAATGTCCATGGAATAATTGAATCAAACCATGTAATAATAAAAGAAGGTAAAGCTGAGTCTTCTTTGAAAAAAGAATGGTTAACGAAAATATTAAATACAATAGCTGTAATATATCCTGAAACTAAAGCATTTAACATACCTCCAGCACCAAGGTTCGCTGTTGTTAAAACAAGATTTCCATCTTCATTAAAACTTGGATATACAAGTAGTAAAAAGAGTCCTAATCCTGCAAGCCCTGCTTGTCTAGCTACTTTTCTATGTCTCTTTTTTTCCATAATGATACATGGAAGCTGATATGCTAAAAATAAACCAAATAAACCAAAAGAGAAACTGCTTAACATTGATAAATCTGGTAAAAAAGATAATCCAAAGCCTCTAAATACACTAATTAATGTTGCAACTGAACCAACTAATGTTGCGGGTACTGCAGCAAGTATTGCTTCTTGTGTTGCACTAATCCATATATTTTGTCCTATTTTTCTAATAAGTGGAGCGACATGTTGTTCCACATAATTCATAAACTTATTCATATATTATTTGTATGATAATTATAATTCAAAAATATAATTACATCTCTCTCCTTTCCTCAATTTTTAAATTATTATTTTAAAACTTCAATAATTTGATCGACAAGACCTTCACCATTTAAAGCTCCATAAATAGTCCCATCAATAAGAACAACTGGTACATCATATTCACTTGCTATTTCTTTAATAGCCTCATATCTGTGTTTAAAATGTGGTCCAACCATAACGAGATCAAGATCATCTAAATAATCTTCAACTTCTGATTCACTTCTCGCTTTAATGCTATAATCAAGTTTTCTTGCCTTTGCTGCTGTATTGGCATTCTTCGCCATAAAACCACTTGAAGCTCCAGAACCACAACACAAAAGTATTTTTTTCATGTTTCTTCCTCCTTTCCTTATTGTCATCATATCAATCCTATTTTTATGTCTCAAATATAAAAGAGTTCCAGTAGTAGGAACACTTTTATATTTGTCCACAAACGGGGAATATTATACAATGAAGTAAAATAAAAATAATCATATTTTTTAAATCATTTTGGAGGTATTATCATAATGAAGAACTCTAATAAAATTCTACACTATCTCTTACAAAAAAAAGATTGGGTTAAAGCAAGTGAATTATCAAATTATCTTTCAATATCTCAAAGACAAGTTAGAAAATATATCTCTACAATTAATGATAAAGAACAAATTATTATTTCAAGTTCTCAAGGATATAAAGTTAATAAGAAAAAATATGATGCTTTTGTATATAAGCAAAAACATATACCTACTGAACAAGAAAAAAGACACAAATATATTATTCAAAAGCTTATTACACATCCTCAAGGATATAATATTTTTGATTTTTCAGATGAACTCTATGTAAGTGAAACGACAATAAAAAAAGATATTCACAATATTAAATCTTTTATTCAAAAATATAAACTAATTATTGTAAGAAATAAAAATATAATTCAATTATTAGGTAATGAAGAATGTATGCGTAAACTTATATATTCTTTTATATCTGATTATTCTTTTAATACTCAATTTTTTCAAGAAGGTTTTCATTTATTTGAAATTCAATATGATTATAATGAAATACAATTAAAACTAAAAGAAGCCATGAAACATTATCATCTTGTATGCAATGATTTTTCACTTAATAATTTAACAACACATCTTATTATTATTTTAAATAGAGTAGAAAGTGGTTATCAATTATCAGAAAGTATTGAAGATCATCAAATTATTCATTCTAATAGTTATCGTGTGGCTTTAATGATGAATGATTATTTTATGGAGGAATATGGTATTTTATTTAATGGATCTGAACTAACTAATATTTCACTTATTATTGCTAATAATGTTAGTCAATCAAATATGATTAATTATGATAATCTTAATCTTCGTAATATTCATAAATATGTTGATAATAAATATATTGAAATTACAAAAAATATTATTCAAATGGTAGAAGAGAATTATCATTTATTTCCTTTTAAAGAAAGTTTTATTTCTAAATTCATTTTACATATCCAAAATCTATTTTTTAGAGCTCATAATAATTTTCATGTAAAAAATCCATTAACTGATACAATCAAAATGTCCTATCCTTTAATTTATGATATTGCTGTATTTATTGCTCAACTGATAAAGCAAAACTATGATATTTACCTTAATGAAGATGAAATAGCATTTATTTCTTTTCATATTGGTTCATACTTTGAAGATAATTCATTTACTAAAATGACAAGAGTTAATTGTGCTTTTATTTATATAGAATACTATGATTTCTATAAAACAACTTTAAAAAAACTTTGTCAAAGATTTGATGATAAAATTGCTATTGTAAAAATAGCATCAATTAGTGATTATATTGATGAAATCAATCCTGATATCGATCTTCTTATTCTTGCAACTGGAATAAATAATCATTTTAATATAAGATCAGTTTATATGAAACCTTTTCCTGATTTAGAAGATTATTATAAAATAGAAGAAATCATTGATGAAATATCTTTTATTAAGCAACGAAATGAATTAAAAGATTATATTCTTAACTTTTTTAATGAACAATTATTTTATAAAAATCCACCTTTTATTAATAAAGAGGATACTTTACTTCAAATGACTAAAGACTTATCAAATTTAAATTATACAGGAAAAGATTTTTATAATGATGTTCTTAATAGAGAAGCACTTTCATCAACAGCTTTTCATGATATAGCTGTACCTCATTCACTTACTGCTAAAAGTACTCATAAAAGTTTTATTTCAATTGCTTTATTCAATGAAGGTATTTTATGGTCAGAAGATAAATATGTTCATGTTGTTGCAATGATTGGTATTAATGATAATTCAAGAAAGATTTTTTCTAAATTTTTTGATCAATTAATTCACATGTTTGATAATCCTGCTAATATTCAAAAACTTCTTAATACTCATGATTTTGATGAATTTTTTAATGTTATTAATATTCTTTTTTCATCAAATTAATAATTATAAAGATGATAAAACTCAGATAAATTAACAATATAAAGGGGGCTGTAACGAAATAAAATATTAATACAGTATCAAAAAAAGACAATGTTGTCAGTATTATGCTGATATGTATTGTCTTTTTTGGTATAATTAGATTATGATAACCACAATACAATCTAATTACAAAAATAATTATAACGTATTTCAGTTATCTTTATCACTAGATTTGGGAATAAAAATAAATTCCAATGATGAGGTTATCTCTTTGCTAAAGGCATTAGAAGGAGGAATTTGTGTAGGTATCTAAAGAAAAGTGAACGTCGTGGAAGAAAGGGATATGATCATGTGATGCTTTTAAAAGTTGTTCTTTTTGCGAGAATGAGTGGTTTTAGTGACCTAGAAGTCCGGAATCCTTATGCAGACATGATATAAATCAAAATATAGGAAATCTTATGCATATTAATAAGTCTATTCAATATATTGATAACACAAAGATTGAAGCCACATCTTACCAAAAATGGAGAAAGATGTTTTTTTATGCAAAAAACAAGGAAAAAGAAAAGAAGCTGAATGAAATCAACTTAAAAAAGTTATTTCGTTACAGCCTCTTTAACTTCTTGAACATTTTTCTGCATCTATCGCAAGTACTATCATCAAACAATATAATACATCTTCTCTTTTTGCTACATCTATCACATAAGTATCTGAGAAATGAAATAATTCTTTTGATATATCTGCAACTACACAACCATTTTCATCACATATTGAATAATCCCATTCAAAGAAATCTCCTTCAATATGCCAACCATTACACTCTAAATTAAATTTAGGTTTAAAAAAACTAAATTCCTTTAAAATTTGTCCTATATATTCATCTTGAACATACATTTTAAAACGTGGTAATAATGTTAAAACTTCTTCTTGTAAGGTTGCAATATGATTTTCATTGACATCATAGACATTTAAACGATGTCCCCATGACAATTCCCCTTTAACGACAAATATCACATTACCATCTTCATCATAAATATCATAGCTGTCGAACCATGATAAAATTCTTTGTTTAAATAATAGTTTCATCTCATTGTCTCCTCATAAATGAGTGCTATATCTGTGCCAACACCACTAGGTTTATGAGCATCGCTTGAAGTTATCATTTCTACATGATTTTCTTTTAAAACATCTAAAAATTCTTTTGATAATCCAATATCAGGATGATTATAACGATAATGTATTCCTGTATTGTTTTCTGCTTTTACATGATATTGATTTAATAAATCTGCTAGTTTTTGATATGTTGGTTTTAAATCATAACTTGGATAAAGTTGTTGTAGCTTAATTTGATCTGGATGTCCTATTTGAGTAAAGATACCAGATTTTATTAATTGGCATTCTAATTCATAAAATTTTTGATAAATATAATCAATATCATATTTATCATATAGTAATTCTTTAGAAAAACTCATATCATATAATATCCCATCAATAGAATGAATTGACCCAATTAAAAAATCAAAATCATATTGTGATACAACTTTCCTAATAAATTCTTCACTCTTTGGAGTATAACATACTTCTAATCCATATTTAACTTTTATTGGTAAATCCATTTGTTGTATTTCTTTCATTAAATTAATAAAATCACTTAAATGATCTTTAAACTTCATCTTCTTATTTTCTAACCATACTTTTTGTACTTCATATTCTTTTAATTCTTCATACATTGGTTCAAATTCTATAAACCTATGTGTATGATCTAACACTTGTATTTCTTTCATTCCTTTACGAATAGCCTCATTCACGAATTCTAATACATATTCTTTATTTAAAGGTCCATACTCTAAGTGCATATGTCCATCTATCATCTTCATCACTCCTTAATATATTTATATTATATACTTTTATGAAATCCTTGTCACTTTTTTAATAAAGCGTAAATATTATATCATTTTTCTTTTCATATTATGAAAAGAAAAAGAAATTCCTTCTTTTTTATTGAATATAATAATAAGGAGGTTTTTTTATGAAAACTAAAATTGATTACAAAAATGATTTTGCTTTTAGGTATATCCTTGGTAGTAATACCCCAGATGGCATATATCTTCTAACCATTCTTATTGAAGGGGCTTTAAATATCAAACTTAAAGAACTTCATATCTTAAATCCTGAACTCATCCCCTCCCAATTGGATGATAAAGATATGATTCTTGATTTGAGAGTCAAAACTGATCAAAATGAAGAAATTGATATCGAAATGCAGAATTCTTGTTTTAGTGAAACATTAAGAAAAAGATTTCAACTCTACGGTGCCAAGTTATTATCTGAACAATTAAAAGCAGGAGATCCTTATTACAAACTTCATCATGTTTCACAGATTATTTTGATTGATGGAATGAATAAAGGAACTGATGAACTGGTAGATACATATGAAAGTAGAAATAAGAAAGGAATAAGAGAAAAAGAGAGTCTACTTACAAGAGCTTATGTGCAATTACCTTATATCAATGAAATGATCAAACAAAAAAAGATAGAAGAATTTAGTGATTTTGAATTAGCGGTCTATGCCTTTAAAAATGGATTTGATGATGTTATAATGAATCTAAAGAAAAAGGTGATAGAGACAATGAAAGAGAAGATAGAGAAATTTAATGAAGATGACAAGTTAAGAGATATTGCCAATAAGAGGATGTTTGGTAAGATGCAAGTTGAAGGAGAAAAACAAGAGAAGTATGATGAAGGTTATAACCTTGGTAAATCTGAGGGATTTTCTAAAGGTCTTGATGAAAGTAAACAAATGATTATTGATTCTCTTTGTATTCATATTCAATCAAAATTTGACGAAGATATAGAACCATTATTAAAAGATATAGAAATAGAAAGGCTTATACAGCTACAAGGAGCATTATTTACTGCAAATACAATTGAAGAAATCAAAGAATTCATTCAATGATAGAATATAAACACATATCTAAAACAACTTAAAAGATATGCGTTTATTGTTTAAAATATTATATTTAATAGTGTACATCTCTTATCAATTCATATTAAGTTCAATGAGTTGAGTTAATTTTTTTATATGTTATAATATGGTTTGAAATTATAGAAAGAAGGTATATTTATGAGTAAAGTAGATATTATTTCTGGTTTTTTAGGAGCTGGTAAGACAACTCTTATTAAAAAATTGATAAAAGAATGTTTTGGTAATGAACAAGTTGTTCTTATTGAAAATGAATTTGGTGAAATAGGTATTGATAGTTCTTTTCTAAAAGAAGCAGGTATTGAAATAACTGAAATGAACTCTGGTTGTATTTGTTGTTCATTAGTAGGTGACTTTGAAGAAGCGTTAAAACAAGTTGTTTTAGAATATCATCCCGATCGTATTATCATCGAACCTTCAGGTGTTGGTAAACTTTCCGATGTTATTAAAGCAGTCCAAAGTGTTGATAGCGATGAAATTGAATTGAATAGTTTTGTGACTGTTGTTGATAGCAAGAAATGTAGAGTATATGCGAAAAACTTTGGTGAATTTTTCAATAATCAAATTGAATACGCATCTACTATTATTTTAAGCAGAACTCAAGATATTGATGAAACGAGATTAAAAGAATGTGTATCTATTATTAAAGATACAAATGATAATGCTCATATCATTACAACAGATTGGAATGATATTGATGGAATGACAATTCTTAATACTATTGAAGATAAAAATTCTCTTCAAGAAGCATTATTGAAAGAAGCTGAAATTTGTCCTGTATGCGGTCATCATCACGATCATGAACATCACCATGATCACAAATGTTGCCATGAACATCATCATGATCACGAATGTTGTCATGGACATCATGAACATCACCATGACCACGAATGTTGTCACGGACATCATGAACATCATCATGATCACGAATGTGGATGTGGACATCACCATCATCATGCAGATGAAGTTTTCACAAGTGTTGGATATGAAACTCCTTTAACATTTTCTAAAGAAAAGATTGAGGATATCTTAAAAGCTTTATCTACTAATGAATATGGTATGATTTTACGTGCTAAAGGTATTTTAAAGAGTAATGTTGGTTGGTTAGAATTTGATTTTGTTCCTGATGAATATGAAGTTAGAGAATGCAAAGCTGATTATACTGGTCGGGTTTGTGTTATTGGGCAAGATTTAGATGAAGATAAATTAAAAGAGTTATTTGGAGATTAATATGGATATTCAAACAAGAATGTATATATTTAATGGTTTTTTGGATAGCGGAAAGACAACTTTTTTACAAGATACAATTTTAGATACTGATTTTTGTGAAAATGAAAAAACAGTTGTAATTGTAAGTGAAGAAGGAGAGATTGAATTTAATCAAGAACGTATTGAAGAGATGAATTGTGATCTTGTTTATATTGATAATGAAGAGGATCTTACTAAGGATTTCTTTACTTCTTTAAAAGAAAAATATCATCCTACTCAAGTTCTTATTGAATTAAATGGTATGTATAGTACTGATAATATTATTAATTTAGATAAACCAGAAGGATGGGAAGTTGTTCAAGTATTAACAACTATTAATGCAAAAACATTTAGTTTATATATTAATAATATGAGATCTCTTATTTATAATCAAGTTATAAGAAGTGATTTGATTATTATTAATAGAATTGATGAGACAATGAAAAAATCTTTCTTAAGAAATACTTTAAAAGCAATTAATGGTTCTGCACAAATTATTTATGAAAAAGAAGATGGTACTGTTAATACTATGGAAGATGATGAATTACCTTATGATGTAACTAGTGATTATTTAGATGTCTTAGATCATGATTTTGGAATCTTCTGTTATGATGCTTTAGATCATCCAGAAGTTTACGATCAAAAAACCATTAAAATTAGAGGAAAGTATATTGGACAAGATAAATTATTAAACAATGGATTTATTCTTGGAAGAGAAGCTATGGTTTGTTGTGAAGAAGATACTTCTTTAATTGGAATGGTTTGTGTTCATCCTTCTTCATCACAGCTTGTTCCTGGAGAATGGGTTGAATTAGAAGGTAAGATTTATTTGAAATATGATCCTGAATTTGGTGGAAATATTGATGTTTTATATGTATCTGATTTAAAAGTTATACCACCTTTAAAGAATGAATATGTCACATTTGATTAAAAATCTATATATTATTAATGGTCCAATGGGCGTTGGTAAAACAACTGTTAGTCAAGGATTATTAAACTCATTAGATCATTGTGTATTTTTAGATGGTGATTGGTGTTGGGATATGCATCCTTTTATTGTAAATAATGAAACAAAAGAGATTGTTATGAATAATATTGTTTATTGTTTAAATAATTTTATTCATTCTACAACTTATCAAAACATTATCTTTTGTTGGGTCATTCCTACTCAAGAGATTTTAGATACACTTATTGATCAATTGGATTTAACTAATGTTTGTTTACATAAAATCACATTAGTATCTAATCAAGAACAATTAATCAAAAGAATCAAAAAGGATATTGATAAAGGAATAAGAAAAGAAGATGTTATTGAAAGATCACTTCAATATTTAGATGGATATTATAAGATGGATACTATACATATAGATGTCTCATATTTATCTATAGATGAAATTATTGATATAATTCAAATGAACTAGCGAGGAATTCTCCTCGCTTTTATGATATGAATCATCTTGCACAAAGACATAAAATATGATAAAGTAAATTCAGTCAAGAAAGGATGTGGTCGATATGCTAAGAAATAATATTGATAAAAAAAGAATAAAACAAAAACATGTAGATCACAAGTGTATGAATTAAGTAAGCACAGATTATCTACTGTGCTTTTATTATGCTCTTGTGATCAAAACACAGGAGGAAATATGGGAATAAAAATTATAAAAAATAATAAATTATGGATTGAAGATAGTGCTATACAACATCTTGAAAAAATATCTACTTTAGATGGAGTCGTAGATATTGTTGGATTACCAGATCTTCATGATGGTAAAGTTCCAGTAGGAACAACTATTAAAGTCAAAGATAAAGTTTATCCTTATCTTATTGGAAATGATATTGGTTGTGGAATGTCATTATTTCATACTCATGTTAAATTAAAGAAATTAAATATGAAAAATCTTATCAAAAGATTAGAGAATACCAAGATACAAGGAAAGTTTTCTATTGGTGGTGGTAATCATTTTGCAGAATTACAACAAATAGAAAAGATATATCATCAAGAAGATGCTAATCAATTATATTTAGATAAAAAGTTTTTATATGTTCTTGTTCATTCTGGTTCTAGAAATATAGGAGAACGCATTTATCGTCAATATGCCTCTAAAAACGTTTTAGAAAAAGATACACAAGAGATGAAAGATTATTTAAATAAGCATCAAAAAGCTATTGAGTTTGCGATTGAAAATAGAGTACAAATAGCTGATTTATTGATGGAGAAGACAAAATTAAAATATAATAATGATATGATTATTGATTGTATTCATAATTATATAGAAATAGATAATCATGATTATTACCATCATAAAGGTTCTGTATCTTCATGGAATCAATTTGTGATTATTGCTGGATCTAGAGGAACTTATTCATATATTGTAAAATGTATTCCTAAAGAAGAGACATTATATTCTTTATCTCATGGGGCAGGAAGAAAATGGCCAAGGTATTTGTGTAAAGGACGATTAGTTGGTAAATATAGTCATATAGATGATTTAAAGACAACAACTATGAATGGTAAAGTGATTACCAATCAAAAGGAACTCTTATATGAAGAAGCAAGTGAAGCTTATAAAAATATTGATGATGTTATTCATATTTTATTAGAATATGGGTGTATTGAATTAGTAGCGAGATTGAAGCCGATGGTGACATATAAATGTTGATACAGATTAGTAGTGGTCAGGGGCCAAAAGAATGTGAAAGAGCTTGTTATTTATTTTATAAGGAGTTATTAAAAGAATTTCCAACATTAGAAGTTATCTCTATTTATGAAGAAAAAGATAAATGTGTAAAGAGTGTTATTTTCTATAGTGAAGAAGATTTATCTTATCTTGAAGGGAGTGTAGAATGGATATGTCAAAGTCCATTTCGTCCCCATCATAAAAGAAAAAATTGGTTTATTGATGTCTCTGTTTTAAAAGATAAATTTAGATTTGATAAAGATAATGACATTAAATATGAAGTATTTCGTTCATCAGGGAAAGGTGGACAAAATGTGAATAAAGTTTCTACAGCTATTAGAGCTGTTCATTTACCTTCAGGGATTTCAGTAGTATCTATGGATCAAAGAAGTCAAATTCAAAATAAAAAAATTGCTTATTTAAGGTTAATGAAAAAGATAGAAGATACAAGTTCATCTATCAATAAAGTCATTCAATATGATAATTGGAATAAAAAGAATCAATTAGTAAGAGGAAATCCAATTCGTATTTATAAGGGTAAAAAATTCATTAGAGGCTGTAACGAAATAAAATATTAATACAGTCTATCAAAAAAGGACAATGTTG
>CAJTTM010000007.1 GCA_910579135.1 uncultured Erysipelotrichales bacterium
ATAATGATCAAAATGAAAAGACTGTTAACTATTTCATTTGTCAACAGTCTGAAAAAAGCTCTTAACGAGCTTTCTTATACATTATACAGCTACGGATTAGAAAAAACTGTATAATGGTTATAACTATTAAATAATAGTTACCTTTCTTTCCTTTAAATCACATACCATGAAATATTATACATCATTCCATATAAATATATAGAGTTCAAAGAAACAAAAAGTAAACTGTTTTTTGTGCACTATGCACAAATATCTTTTATAAATATGATTTTAAAACATCTACCTTATCTAATTTTTCCCAAGGCATTGCACTTCTACCAAAATGACCATAAACAGCAGTTGAAGCATATATTGGAGTTAATAAATCAAGGGTATCAATAATACCTTGAGGTGTTAAATCAAATTCC
The DNA here is from genome assembly GCA_910579135.1 of uncultured Erysipelotrichales bacterium. GTDB lineage: Bacteria > Bacillota_I > Bacilli_A > Erysipelotrichales > Coprobacillaceae > MGBC113645. The sequence goes on from CAJTTM010000007.1 coordinate 408, forward strand.
TTATCAATAGCCTGTAAAATAACATCTTTACTTACCTTTTCACTGCCGAAAGTCTCCACAAAAATACTAGTAGGTTCTTTTACACCAATAGCATAAGATAATTGAATTTCAATCTTTTCACAAAGTCCTGAAGCAACAATATTTTTCGCAATATACCTTGCCATATAAGCCGCACTTCTATCAACTTTAGATGGATCTTTTCCAGAAAAAGCTCCTCCTCCATGACGAGCAGTTCCCCCATATGTATCAACAATAATTTTTCTTCCAGTTAAACCAGTATCTCCATGAGGTCCACCAATAACAAATCTTCCAGTTGGATTAATATAAACTTTATAATCTTCATTCATATTATATTTCTTAACAACTTCTTTCATAATATAATTTTGAATATAATTTTTAAATTCTTCTTCATTGAAATCTGGATCATGTTGAATTGACATAAGAATAGTATCAATCTTTGGATTATTCATATCTGTATAGTCCATAGTGACTTGTGATTTCATATCAGGTCTAGCCCATTTAAACTCACCAGTATGTCTTTTTTCAGTTGCATATCTAACTAGGTGATGAGCAATAGATACTGGCAAAGGCATATAACCTTCTGTTTCACTACAAGCATAACCAAACATAATTCCTTGATCTCCTGCTCCACCAACTGTGGTATTTGTCCCTAATGCAATATCTGCAGATTGAGTATCCAATACAACTACTACTTTACAAGTATCTGCATTAATTCCTACAGACTCATCTGTATATCCAATACGTCTTAATGTTTCTCTTGCAACTTTTTCATAATCAACCTTTGCACTAGTTGTAATTTCTCCGCCAATCACAACTAAATTTGTTGTTGTAAAACATTCACATGCAACTCTTGAATTCTTATCTTCTTTTAAACAAGCATCTAAAATTGCATCACTAATTTGATCACATACTTTATCAGGATGTCCTTCTGAGACAGATTCTGATGTAAATAAAATTCTTTTTTCCATTTTTTCTTTCCTCCCACTTTATCAACAAAAAAAGCTCTCAAGAGGAAAGCTTCTTTTTCTTTCCTCTTATTGTTCAAGTTATAACTTGCTTCGGTTAGGCACCTTCTTAAATAAGGGTTGCCACCACTTCATAGATCCTCATCTCGTGGTTCTTAATAAGAGTTTTAAGATTGATATAATTTTTCTAAATCTTCTTCACTAAGTGAAGTCATTGCACATATTAAATCTTCATCTAAACCTAGATCGAATAAAATACTAGCAATCTTCATTTGTTCTTTTTTTCTGTTATTCATTTGACTCACCTCTATTAGTTTGTTCAAATTTAATAACATTATTCTACAAAGATTGACGCACACATTATATGCTAATTATGTATTGAACGCAAGAACTATTTTATTTTTCTTTTAATAAATCTCTAATTTCAGTTAATAATTCTTCGCTTGTAGGTCCTTTGACTTCTTCAACAACTTCTTCTTCCTTATGACCTAAACTTGATAACCTATTAATAGATTTCATAATAATAAAAATCACAAAAGCCATAATAAGGAAATTAATAATCGCTGAAATAAAAGCTCCAATTTGAAGTCCTTCACTACCATTAGGTAGTGGAATAACCCACCCTAATCCATCAGCAGGATTACCAAAAACATTTAAAATTGGCTTTATAATTGTTTCAGTAAACGATGATACTAATGCTGTAAAAGCACCACCAATCAACACACCCAAAGATAAATCAATAAGATTTCCTCTTAATGCAAATTCCTTAAATTCATTTAAAAATTTTTTCATTAAATCGCCCTTACTTCAAGAACACCTGGTACTTCTTCTACCAAAATCATCTCTACACCCTCTTTTAAAGTTTCATCAATCATTGCACATCCTACACATGCTCCTAACATATGTACATATACAACACCATCTTCAAATTTCACAAATTCAATATCTCCACCATCTCTATTTAAGTATGGCTTTAATTTATTTATAACTTTTTTGACTTCTTCTTCAATATTTTCCATAATTACATAACCTCCGTCATTCTGTGTTATTATACCACATTTTTTTAAGATTAAAAGTCTCTTGTCTATATTTACTCCATGTTTATATCATCTTTTTATTTCATCTTGTATTTTATAATACTCTTTTAATTTTAAAATCATTTAAGATACATTTTCTACTGAAATGTCCTTATCTTCAATATAACAAATGACTATACCTGCTTTTTCCCCCATCTCCTTTAAATCATATTCCTTATCTAATTCAAGCTTTGCCTTATTAATTCCAAATTCACTAGCATCTTCTATATCATGTACTATTCCAAACTGAATTTCACTCTTTGGTAAAGGAAAACTTGGGAAAGTCATGACTTTATCTACAAGTGAACAATATTCTTCTAATCTATAAAAAGTATTTAATTCACTAGTAATATCTTCATAATGATTTATAATAAGATTTCCTTTTAAATTGCATTATAGAGTTGCAGTGTGTATCAATACTTTTTGATTTTTTATATTTATAACATAATGATTATCTTTAATATTATAGGAACTAGATTCAACATAAAAATTATGCTTTGAATATTTTTCTTTAATATAGTTCTTACTATTATGATTAACAATCATATGAGAAATAGGATTCCCTTGAAAAAGCATATTGAAAACATAAATAATCACTCCAATAGATATAAAAAAAACAATTAATGGCATAAATATAAAATTTTGAAATTGTGATTTTGTACCATTAAAGCTACATGTAAGTAAGATAAAGAGAATAAGAAAAATTACAGAAGTCTTTTTTATTTTCTTGTACCATTTTTTATTAAGAGATTCTTCACTAAATAATGGTACATCTAACGTTTTTTTACAGTCCTGACAATATTCGCAGTGTTTTAATACAAATTCTTTACTTTCATCACTTGTTACCTCATCATTAACTAAAGGTATTAAATTTTGTACAATTGCACACTCTTTATTCATAACATATCTTCTTTCAACTGTTTTTTTAATTCATTTTTAATTCCAAAATAAATAACTCTTATTGAATTTGAATTCATTTTCATCTTTATTGATATTTCTTCATATGAATATCCTTCTATTCTATATTTAAAAATATCTTGTTGAACCTTTGGCTCATCTTTAATTAATTTCATGATTTCATCAACTTTATAATGATATTCATCAAAGAATGGATAATCAGATACCTGATCCATATGTATTTCTCTATTATATTTTCTTAATTCTTTATAAGTTACATTTCTCGCAATCCCAAAAATCCAAGTCTTTATATCTGAATTTTTTTAAAAGATGACAACGATAAAAGAACTTGATAAAAAGTTTTGGAAGTTAAATCTTCACTTAATGATGGATTTTTACATAAACTCAAAATATAAAAATATACATCTTTTTTATAACTATTATATAATTCTTTCATTTTTAACCTTCCTTCATATATAAGTATCTTTAAAACGATAAAATGTTACATAGATTTATAAATATTTTATCATTATTATTTAAACAAACAAACATATATCAGTTTAATAATTTTTTTAGGAATTTCAAAAAAAGGAATACAAAGACATTATTTCGTGGTATAATTTTATTTGATTGGAGGTGTACTAATGGAACATCGTATTCAGGTAGGAGATATTATTGATGTTACCATTACTGGGATACAGCCTTATGGTGCTTTTGCTCTGTTACCAGATCACTCAACTGGTTTGATACATATTTCAGAAATTTCTCATAAATTTGTGAGAAATGTTGAAAGTTTTGTTAAAGTTGGTGAAACAATTACTGTTAAAGTCATTGATATTGATACTGTTCATCATCAAGCCAAATTGTCATTAAAGGCAGTATATCAATATAACAGGAAACATAAAAGAGGGTATCGTAATCAACGTTTACCTATAGTTGAAACACCTAAAGGATTCACTCCATTGAAAGTCATGCTACCTATATGGATAGAAGAAAAAATAAAGGAGGAAAATACATAATGATTAATGTTGATTTATCTCAAGCCAAATTAGCTGAAAGCATGGAATCTTATAAAGATGAAGTTGTTAGACTTCATGATATGATTCATAACAAGACAGGTCAAGGAAGTGATTTTCTTGGATGGGTTGATTTACCAGTTAATTATGACAAAGAAGAAGTTAAAGAAATTTTAAAGAAAGCAAAAGAATTAAAAGATGAAATTGATGTTTTATTAGTTTGTGGTATTGGTGGTTCTTATTTAGGTGCTAGAGCTGCAATTGAAGCTATCAATGGTTTATACCCTACTAATAAAGTTAAGATTATTTATATTGGAAATACATTCTCTTCTAATTATTTAGCTCAAGTCAAAGAATTTGTAAAAGATAAGGAATTTGCTATCAATGTTATTTCTAAATCTGGTACAACTACTGAAACTTCTGTAGCATTTAGAATTTTTAAAGATTTATTAGAAAAAACAAAGGGAAAAGATGTTGCTAGAAAAAGAATTATTGCAACTACTGATAAAGCTAAAGGAGCATTAAAAACATTAGCAACTCAAGAAGGATATACTACTTTTGTTGTTCCTGATGATATCGGTGGACGTTTCTCGGTATTAACAGCTGTTGGTTTATTCCCAATTGCTATGGCTGATATTGATATTGAAGCTATGATGAAAGGTGCTGCTGATGCAAGGGAAGAATATAATAATCCTGATTTATTAACAAATCAAGCTTATCAATATGGTGTTGCTAGACAAATGTTAAATAAAGCTGGTTATAAAGCTGAAATGTTTATTACTTATGAATTACAATTAGCAATGGTTGCTGAATGGTGGAAACAATTATTTGGTGAATCTGAAGGTAAAGAAGATAAAGGTATTTTACCAACTAGCGCAACTTTCTCTACTGATTTACATTCATTAGGACAATTTATTCAAGAAGGTACTAAAGTATTATATGAAACAGTATTCCAAGTTAAAAAACCTGTTGCTGATTTAGAAATCCCTAGTGATCCTGACAACTTAGATAACCTTAACTATCTTGCAGGAAAAACTGTTGATTATGTCAATAAAAAAGCATGTGAAGGTACAGTTGATGCTCATGTCAATACTGGAGGAGTTCCTAATATTCAAGTCACTATGGATGAATTAACTCCATATTCATTTGGTTATTTAGTTTACTTCTTTGAAAAAGCTTGTGCTTTATCTGTTTACTTATTAGGTGTTAATCCATTTAATCAACCAGGTGTTGAAGTTTACAAGAAAAACATGTTTAAATTACTTGGTAAACCAGGAGTAAAATAAGAAAATAAAAACTTAGGAATTCCTAAGTTTTTTTATACCCTACTTTTTAAAATATGCAATTGCTTTTCCACCAGGTCCAACATGCGTCCCAATAACTGGACCAATTAATTTACTCTCTACTTTCCCTACAGAAAAAGCTTCATCTAATATATCATTAAATTTATCCATAGATTTTTCTTCACCTGTAAAACCAAAATAAATATTTTGTGATAAATCAATATCACCATGATCATGAATTACTGAAACTAATTCTAATGTAGCCTTTGATAAACCTCTTGCTTTTGAAAAAACATCCAATTTCCCTTTATCAACCCCAATTACTGGTTTAATTTTCAATAAAGTTCCAGCCATTGCAGATGTACGTGATAAACGTCCACCTTTATATAAATATTCTAATGTATCAACAATCGCAAAAATTGCTACCTTTTCTTTTAATGTTTCAATTATTTCTACAATCATTTCTACATCTTCATTGTTATCTCTCATTGATATAGCTTTATCTACCAATAACCTTAATGCTAGTGTCGTTGTTTGACTATCGATAATATAAACTTTATCATATTCACATAAATCAGCGGCTAATTTTGCACTTTGATAAGTTCCACTAAATTGACTTGAAAGTAAAATCATAATAATGGGTTCATTATTTTCCTTTGCCTTCAATATATAATCCATAAAATCTTGAGGTGATGGCTGTGATGTTGTTGGAAGAGTTGAAGATTGAACTAATTGTTTATAAAACTCCTCTGATTGAATATCTATTCTATCTTTATATTCTTTTCCATCAATAACAACCTTTAATGGTATAATATCTATATTTAACTGTCTTGCTTCTTCCAATGTATAATCAGCTGTAGAATCTGTTAATATTCTCATGTATAATCTCCTTATTTAATTAAAATTTTCAAAGTAATTATATTACCGTTTTATAAAATGTCAATATATAATTAAAATTTTTTAATTATATTATCTTTGAACATTAAAAAAAGAAGATAAAGAACTTATAGAAATTTTAAAAAAGCATTGACTTATAAACCTAAGTTATGCTAATATAAATAGGCACTCGGAGGTTTAGCTCAGTTGGGAGAGCATCTGCCTTACAAGCAGAGGGTCAGCGGTTCGAGCCCGTTAACCTCCACCATTTTTTTAATAGTTAAAGCCGACTTAGCTCAATTGGTAGAGCAACTGACTTGTAATCAGTAGGTTGAGGGTTCGATTCCTTTAGTCGGCACCATGATGGGAAGGTAGCGAAGTGGCTAAACGCGGCTGACTGTAACTCAGTTCCTTTAGGTTCGATGGTTCGAATCCATCTCTTCCCACCATTTTCTATTGGGATATAGCCAAGCGGTAAGGCAACAGACTTTGACTCTGTCATCTCCCTGGTTCGAATCCAGGTATCCCAGCCATGATCCGCTAGCTCAGCCGGTAGAGCATCTGACTTTTAATCAGAGGGTCAGGCGTTCGAATCGCCTGCGGATCACCAATTTTATGCGGGTGTAGTTCAATGGTAGAACTTCAGCCTTCCAAGCTGACTACGTGGGTTCGATTCCCATCACCCGCTCCATTAAATTAAATATCTTTATCCTATGCGGGTGTAGTTCAATGGTAGAACTTCAGCCTTCCAAGCTGACTACGTGGGTTCGATTCCCATCACCCGCTCCAGTGACGTTGCTGTTCGAACTTTTAAAGTTTGAACTTGAGATACATATCAATCCGTTCGGGTTGATTTTTTTTGTGTTTACAAAGGAATTAACAAAGAAAGGACAGTGCATTTATGATAAAGTTTACTACACAAGAGTTAGAGATGGAAAGTAGTTTAAAACAACGTATCCTATTTATTTGTGAGTTTTGCCATACTACACCAAAGATTATCAATGGTAGTATCAAACGTATCAATAATACTAATTTAAACTATCTAGAACCACATAAAATCATTATAAACAATACTACTTTTCTAGCATTTAATTACTCTACTGATATTTATATAGGTAATTTAAGTAAAAAGATTAAATTAGTAGAACTAGAAGATTATATTAAGAATATGGCTTAAACACTAGCAAAATAAGCAAATGATATTGACTTTTTCTCTTTAAAACCTTATCATATAAAGCAAATATTGAATTATTTTGTCTACCAAATCTTTTTAATGGGGTTATGATTTGGAAGTACACAATTTAGAAACATAAGTTAAAGAGATAAAGGTAGTAGATGTATCTATGGGCTTTTATCTCTTATTTTTTTAGAAAGGGTGTGGAATAATTATGAACGAAGAAAAGAAATTATGTGGGCTATATTTGAGAGTAAGCACGGAAGATCAAGCCCGTGAGGGTTTTAGTTTACCAGAGCAAAAAGAACGACTAGAACAATTTTGCAAATTTAAAGGTTATGAGATAGTAGATTATTACGAAGATGCTGGTATAAGTGCTAAAACAGGCAATTTAAGACCTGAATTTGAGAGATTAAAAGAAGATATTAAAAACAAGAAAATTAACACGATAGTGGCTTTAAAATTAGATAGAATAACAAGAAGTATCTTTGACTGGGAAAAGTTAATGACATTTTTAGAAGAAAATGATGCCTATTTAGACTGTGCTAACGATGAAATAAATACTACTAATGCTAACGGGAAAATGATTTCAAGACTACTTATGAGTGTTAGTCAAAATGAAATTGAAAGGACTAGCGAAAGAACAAAAATAGGTTTAGCAGGTGCAATTAAGCAAGGACATATTCCAAGTCAAGCACCTCTAGGATATAAACACGAAGATAAAAAGTTAGTAATCGATTGCTCTACTAAAGATATTGTAGAAAGAATATTTAATCTATATTATCAAGGTAATTCTTATCAAACTATATCTAATATACTAAATAAAGAAAAAGTATTAGGTAAAGATTCTTCTATTACAGCAATACTTGAAAATGAGGTTTATAAAGGTGATTTCGTTCACGGCAAAAGAACAAAGCACCCTACTTATTATTTTGATGTTGTTTAGCCAATAGTTAGTAAGGAATTATGGGAAGAATGCCAAGTGCAAAAGAAAAAGAACTCACGCAGTTATCAAAGAACACTAACATATCTTTATTTACAAAAACTTACTTGTCCTAAATGTGGTCGCTTAATGGGTGGAAAAGCCACTAAAAAGAAAAATGGTAATGTTTATTATTACTACTATTGTACTGATTGCAAGGTTAATCTAAAAGAAAATGTTGTTAGTGAATATTTTGATAATTTCGTACAAAAATTAGTGGAATATGATAGTGTTGTTAATCAATTCTTCCTACCTATGATTAAGCAAAAATTTGATGAACCAAAGGAACTTTTAGAAAAAGAACTATTAAAACAAAATGATAAATTAGAGAGAATTAGAAAAGCATATATCGAGGGTGCATTTGATTTAAAAGTTTACAATAAAGAAAAGAAAATCGTTGAAGATGCTATCACTAAATTAAATGATGAATTAACTGATACTGCAAGTTGTGAAGAACTAAACTTTACTCCACAAGATATATTATTAAAACGAGATATTGATTATATTAATCGAGTTAAGTTAAAAGATGAATATAAGAAAAGAACTAAAACTTGGAAAGACTATACTAGAGAAGAAAAATCTGACCTAATTATGAGATATGTAGATGAGATAAAACTAAAACAAAAAAAATAGTCTAATAATCGTTGATGAAATACTATTTAGAGAAAGTATCTGCAAACCTTGTAATGAATTATTTGATAAAGGTTATATTGATGTTAAAACCCCTGCTTTATTTGGTAATTTAGTTGGTGAGTTAAGATTCAGTAATTATCTTCCTGAAGAAGAAATTGGTAAACATATAATGAGATTAAGACAATATTATGATGTCGGTTATGAAGAAGCAACGTATTTTGTAGAAGATAGAGTTTTCTATTTTAACTTTATAAGGGATGACAGAGCAATAATAAGAGTATTCCCACTTGAAGATTATTGCAAGATAGACCCAGATATAAAAATGAAAGAATATAAATATGGAATTATCTATATTCGTGGTAAAGATGAATTTCAAATGCAAGATGTAAATGCTGCTTTTGATTATATACCTGATGAAACTAATGATAGTGTTATCTATATGAAAGAACCTATACCAATAGAAATAGGCGTTAAACCAGTTAATATGGAAACAATGAAAAATGATACTTCTGGTCAAGGGCAACAAAGTTGCTAGTCTAGACCCTTGACTAGAAATAATTGAATAAATAACGGAACAAATTTAAAACAAAAAAGTTTACTTTTCTTGTTTTAGACTTATCTACCTAAGAGATTTTTTGTTAACTTTTTCGAGGGAAAAGTTATAACAAACGTGGCACGTTTTGTTGTCGTAAGACAATGAAAGTGGCGATAGTTTGTTACCAAGACTTATGTAATTTTGTTTTATTGCGATTAGCTTTAAAACATTATGAAATAAGGCATAAGGGTTCTAGGGAAACTCTAGCCCACGAGGTAATTTTGATGGTACGTCAAAATACCTAGGGGGTTAAACATTTTGACGAAGCCAAAATATGTTTAAAATAAAGAGCGTGATTTATATATGGACTTTGAATATAAAAATGAATTTTATAATTTAAAATATGGTAAATGTTATTTAATTGAAGAAAAGGAAAACTTGTATTTAATCTATGCTGATAAATGTTTTAATCACTATATTGTTTGTACTTACATTGAGCCAAATTCTAATGCTATGATGAATCAAGAGTTCTTCCCTACTTTAGAAAGTGCAAGAAAATATTTTAATGATAAATAAGGGGTTGATATTTTATGAATGAATTATCTTACTCGCTGCATTTAAGTAGTGATAAAAATAGAAAGCCATCATCAAAAAATATGGCAAAGAATAATGCTTCTGGTTCTACTTCATTATCTAATAATGCTATTCAAAATGCAAAGCAATTATCAAGAGTGGACAAGCATAACTATCGTAAATATGATAACAATAGCGAACTGATAGAAATAATAAAAGGTACTACTTCGCTTTATGAAGATGTTAAAAATCTCTATTTAGAAGAATTTGAAGAAGCAAGACTCGAATATAACAAAGAGCAAGAAAATAAAGGTAGAAATGATAGAAAGATTATAGATTACTTTAAAAGGATAAGTGATAATACTAAAAACGATCTTGCTTGTGAGATTATTATAGAACTTGGAGATAAGAAATACTGGGACACTAAAGATGATAAATTTAAACATAAAATGACTAATGTATTTAAAGAACAACTTAATGATTTACAAGAGTTAGTTCCTGATTTCAAAATAGCGAGTGCAATTATTCATTATGATGAAACAAGTCCACATCTTCATATTGTAGGTGTACCAATAAAATATAAAAACAAAAATGGTATGTCCAAACAAGTTGGTAAAGGTAATGTTTTCACAAGAGATAGTTTACGTACTATTCAAGATAAAATGCGAGTTTTATGTATTGCTAGTTTTAATAAAGAATATGGTCTTAATAATATCTTAAAAAAGAAAGAAAAAGGAAGAAATAAAGATATAAATGTTAAAGATATGACTAACTACCAAGCAATGAAAGAAGAACTTAATAAGAATAAGAAAGCACTAGAAATTGCTAGTAAAAAATCTAATGAACTTGATAAAACTACAAATGATATTAAAGATACTATCAATAATCTAAAAAAAGCACCAATAGTTAAAAATACTTTCACTATTTCAGAAAGTGATAGAAATAAAATCATTGAATATGTTGATAAGGTGCAAGATACTAACAAAGATTTTAAAAAAACTGAAATGTTATCAGTAACCTTAAACAACGTTGATACTGAATTACAAGAAAACAGAGAAAAAATTAAGATACTAACTGAAAACAATAAAGCACTATCTCTTAAAGTTGATACTCTATCTAAAAATATTGATAGCAAAAATAAAGAGATTAAAGAGTTAAAAAGTGATAATAAGCATTTACAAGAAATGGTCGATTACTTCAAAAACTTATTCAGTAGATTAGTAAAATTCATAAAAAATAAGATGTTTGGTAAAGATAAAGAACGAGAAGATTATTGGAAAGTTTCAAAAGATATGTACGAACATGGCATATTTAGTGATGACACTATTGAATCAATTAAAGATGATTATATTTGGAACAAAGAAAATGATAAACATAAAGATAAAGGTCGAGATGACTTTGAATTATAGTTTTTTCAGTCAGTTTTATAAGTGATGAATTACTTTATAAGTAGTTCTCTTTTTTTGCTCTTAAACACTATTAAAATGCCTTGAAAAGTAGTATAATATAGATTATAAAAGTGATGCACAAATAGTAATTTATAGGGGAGAAAAGAATATGAAAGTGTTAGTTGATTTTGTAGTTTTAATAATAATATATTTTTGGAAGTTTTATAAGAAATTGAAAGAAAAAGGTAGAGATGTATTGTTTATAAATACTACAATGTATATATACTTATCTTTTGTATTGTATTTTACTTTAATGCCAATATTAACAAAGATACCATTTTTATTTTTTCATCATTATCCTTATGAAATGAATCTAGTACCATTTGTAGATGTTTTAAATGGTAGAGGTGATTTTATAAGACAGGTAGCATTAAATGTTATAATGTTGATTCCATTTGGATTTTTAATGCCATTAACAAATAAAAAAAATACAAAATTCTTAAAAGTTATTTTTTATACTTTTACTGTAAGTTTAATCATAGAAGTATTACAGCCATTTAGTGGTAGGTCATTTGATGTAACAGACATAATAACAAATGTAACTGGTGGAATTGTTGGATATATTATGTATTTGATATTCAAACCATTAACAACTAAAATATTAAATTATATAAAAAATAGATAGAAACAAATTACCATTTAGGAGTGAGGTTATTTATGGAATATGATAAATTAGAATTTGAAACAACTTTTGAGAATGGGGATATGATTCCAGTAGAATATACTGGTTATGGAAAAAATATATCTCCAGAATTTAGAATTAAAAATTTATCAGATAAAGCAAAAAGTTTAGTAATAATATTAGAAGATTTAAGCCATCCGATAAAGAACTTTACTCATTGGATTGCTTGGAATATAAAGGCAAATTCTGTAATCCCAGAAAATGTTGGAAATATGGATAATGTTATGCAAGGTATTGCTTATGGCTTCCATAAATATGCAGGAGCAAAACCACCAAAATTTCAAAAACACAATTATAGATATTCAATTTATTCGTTAGATACTTTTTTAGAATTATCATCTAATATTATGAAAAAGAAATTACTAAAAGCAATGAGTGGACACATTTTACAAAAAGGAACTATTACAGGTTACTTTAAAAGATAAATTACAAGAGGTGTTAGGAATGAGCAAATATGAGCCATTATGGAGATATTTAAAAGTAAACAAGAAAGACAGTTATAAATTATCTTATGAAGAAATTAAAAAAATTTTAGGATTTGATATAGACCATTCCTTTTTGACTTACAAAAAGGAATCTAAAGAATATGGATATGAAGTAGGTAAAATATCAATGAAAGAAAAGACAGTAATGTTCAATAGAATATAACTAAAAAATTACAATCTGTAAAGGAGAATTAAAAATATGAAAGATGGAAAAATGCCAAATCCAAATACAATACATCCAATAGTTGGATATGATAAAGAAATATATGTGAAACCTACTATTAAAAATAAAAATGTTATAGTTGGAGATTTTACTTATATTGCAGATACAGAATTTGAAAGTCATATAACACATCACTACGAGTTTAATAATGATAAATTGATTATAGGAAAGTTTTGTCAAATAGCTTCTGGGGTTGAATTTGTAATGAACGGTGCTAATCATCAAATGAATGCAGTAACAACATTTCCATTTTATACATTAGAGGGTTGGGAGCAAGTTCCACCGTCACAAAATGATTTACCTATTAAAGGGGATACTGTTATTGGAAATGATGTATGGATAGGACAAAATGTAACGATAATGCCAGGAGTTCGTATTGGAGATGGAGCAATAATTGGTGCTAATTCTGTTGTTGCAAAAGATATTCCATCATACCATATTGCAGTTGGAAATCCTTGTAATGTTATTAAACAGAGATTTGATGATGAACTAATTGAGATAATGGAAAAAGTAAAATGGTGGGATAAAAGTATAGGAGAAATAAACAATTTAATTCCTGTACTAACTTCAAGTGATTTAGAAAAGGTAAAAGAAGAATTAGCGAAATTAGTATAATTACAAATTACAATTTATCGAGTAGATCATATTTAAGATTTACTCTTTTTTTGTTATAATTAAGAAAATATTTACTATATTTCATTACTAATAACTCAATGTCAAAGACTTTTGACAGACAAAAATATTTCTTTCTTATAAAATGTAATTGGAGGTGCAAAATGAATATTGGAGCAAGAATTAAAAAACATAGAGAAACACAAAATATTTCACAAGATGAATTAGCATTAAAAGTATTTGTTTCAAGACAAACAATATCTAATTGGGAAACAAATAAAAGTTGCCCTGATATAAAAAGTTTAACTATGTTATCTAACATTTTTCATGTAACTCTAGATGATTTTATAAAAGGAGATATAGAGGAGATGAAAAGAATAGTTAGTAAAGAGAAAATAGAAAAGTTTAATATAATGAGTTATATTTTCTTAGCAGAAATGTTGATTTTAATGTTTAGTGCATACCCATTATTTAGTATAGATGGATATATTGGGGCTATTATTTGGGCATTATTTTTTGTAATAACATTTGTAACAGCAACAATCGTCGAAAAGTTTAAAAAGAATAATAACATTCAAACTTATAAAGAAATTATTGCTTTTATGGAAAATAAATCATTATCTTATGAAGAAGTACAACAAGAAATAGGAAAAAGAAATTATCAAAAAATCCTGTTAGCAATTTTAACAGGTTTAATAACATTTATTATTTTTATAATTGAAATATTTATAATGAAAAAAATATAAACATAAAAAGATTTTAGGAGGTAGAATATGGAATTTTGGATAATTATGATAGTTTTTATATGTATGGGTGGAAGTTGTTCACTAGCTGGTACTTGGTGGAGTAAAAAGAAAAAAGAAGAAAAATCTAAAAAGCAATAATTTTCACACAAGTTATTATTAAAAATTACAATTTAATGAGTAGATCATATTTAAGATTTACTCTTTTTTTGCTATAATTAGAGAAAGAAAAATAATAATTTGAAAGTGAGATGAAATATTGTGAAAAATAAAAAACTAATGAATTGGATAATTGCCATTATAGTTGCAATTTTGTATCTATCAATAAGTTTTATATTTGATATATGGACATTCTCTTGGCTTATATGGGTTGTCTATGCAATTTATAGATTTATTGTTAAATAATTAAATTACAATTTATGCGAAAGATTGTAAAATTAACAAAAAGTCTATTCCATAAATACTTAAAACGTGATATATTATTATTAGCAACGGAAGATTATATGTACTCTTTCGTTATTGGAAAAGAGTTGTAGATATCTACGACACTCGCTCTATTTTTTATTGATAGATGTATCTATCTTTTTATTTTATATAAAAACACAGGTAATGATCCTGTGTTTTCTTAATTATATTTCTATCAAATCATTATTTTTTTAATTTCAATCCATCTTTAAAAGCATTTCCAACTCTTTTAGTAACTTTATAATATCCATGAGTATATGGATCAAACGCAATAGCATCTACTAACTCAATATCAACTTTATCACCACTCATAACATTTTCATCAGCAGTAACATTTACAACCTTTCCTATTACTCCTCCTCCATACTCATCATCTTGATATTCTATAAATTCACATTCAAAGCAAATAGGGAATTCATTAATAATTGGTGCATCTACAATTTCTGATTTAATTGCACTTAACCCACTGTTTTCAAATTTATTAAGTGTATTATTTCCAGATACCACTCCAAAATAATCAGCTTCTACAACATGTTTACTATCAGCTATACTTACAGTAAACGCTTTTCTTTCTTTAATGTTTTTAACAGTTTTATGTGTTTCTGTTAAATTTAATATAACTTGATTCCTACTTAACATTGTTCCCCATGCTGCATTCATAACATCAACACTTCTATCTTCATTATAAGTTGCTATCATTAATACTGGCATTGGAAAAATAGCTTCTGTAGTTTTAATTTGTTTTCTCATTTTTTATCCTCCATTTATCATTTATTTACACACCCATTATACTATGATATAATATCATTGTATAGTACTTACCTAAAGGAGAGTGTAAAATGAGTTGTATAGAAAAAGGAATGAATTTTGAAGATACTGGATTTTCTTATAGTATGTCTTTGATTTCTGGAAAATATAAATTACCTATCTTATATTCTTTAGCCTTTTATGGACCTTTTAGATATAATGAACTAAAAAGATTTTTAGATCCTATATCTTTTAAAACTTTAACATCTAACTTAAAGGATTTAGAAAATAACTGTTTAATTATTAGAAAAGAATACCAAGAAATCCCACCTAAAGTAGAATACTATCTATCTGATAAAGGAAAATCTTTAATGCCAATTTTAGACCAATTATGTACTTGGGGCGAAAAAAACAAACAAGATTAAATAGCTTGTTTGTTTTTTAGTATATTCGTATTTGGATAACAGTATTTTTCATCAGACATGTGTGTATCTCCTTTTGATTTCTTGTATGATTTGTTCTGTGGTTTTTTCACCAGATGCTACTTTTGCTAAGTCTTTTTTCATTTCTGGAGTAACGTGCATGTTTTCTATTTCTAAGTTTGCAATGACTTGATTTACTTTATATTCTTGTTCGGGTGTTAGTTTTGTCATGGTATATGCTCCTTGTTATTTTTAGTTTTAAATATGCTCTCGTTTGTTAAGGTGCATGATAGTATTATATCATAGTGCGTGTTTGGTTATCAATATACTGGTGTTTACATAACAAAAATATATACGTGAGTCTTTGTACATAAAATAAAAGGATAACCCTTTGTAAGAGAGTTATCCTTTTTAGTCTTTTTGTCAATTTATTATCCCAAAATATATCCCGATTTTTAGCATGTTAGTTTACTTTTATAAACCATTAGTTTATTCATAGTTGAATAATAATTATTCTTTAAGATACATTATTAATCGTTGATATAATGATTCTATATCATCTTTCCCTAAATCATACATCTCTTGTATTTTTTCTGTATCTTTTTCTATTCTTTTTATAGGTATTGTTTTTGACGGTCTTATGACAAATATTTTCTTTTGTTTTTCTAATTCAATGATTTTTTCTACGCCTTTATTATATTTTTGATATCTTTGATTCATTGTTTGAATAAATTGGGGATATTTTCTATAAAATATCTTAAAGATACTTTGATTGCTTTTTGTCTTTCTATATTCAATAGGTCTTGTTAATACAACAATAATTTTATCAAATCCCATAGTTAAAATCTTATCTATAGGAATACTATCAGCTACTCCCCCATCTAAATATTTTTGTTGATTGACGTGTACGATTTTAGATACAAGTGGCATAGATCCAGATGCTCTTAAATATTCCAATTGATTATGATCACTTAAATCATCTAATTGTATATACTCAGCTCTACCAGTTTCTAAGTTTGTAACAACTGCATAAAAATCAACATCTGATTCTTTATAAGTCTTAAAATCTACTGGATCTAATTCATGAACTAGTTTATGAAAACAAAAATCTTCATTCATGATATTTCCACTTGTTAGCCATGAATAAACCCCCATATAATGTTTATTTGAGGCATATTTCTTATTATATCTTAATACTCTTCCTATCTGTTTTGATTTATAGTTCATACCAAATAAAGCTCCAGCAGATACACCTACAATTCCATCTATCTTTAAATCTTTTTCCATAAAATAATCAAGCACCCCAGCACTATAAAGCCCTCTCATTGCTCCACCTTCTAATAAAAGCCCTACTTTCATATTCTCACTTCTTTCTATATCTCCTAATGAAAAGTATTATATCACATAAATAGAGCCTATCAAATGATAAGCTCTCAACAATTATTTCAATTTCATCCTTATATCTTCTTTAAATTGTTTTCGTGATGGATTCCCTTCAACTCTATAAACTCTTTTTTCTTTTAAATCATAGACAACTGACCATACTGTATCAGCACCTGTTTCTCTATCATATTGACACATAAATCCATACTTTCCAGATAAAATGCCCTTTATTAAATCGATAGAAAAACAATTTTTATTTTCTTTTAGTGAATCATTAGCAACTAAATATCTTTCCTCTGCTCTCCAATCATCAATATTATCGTTATTATATTTCTTCATCTTTTCACTATGAAAGACATTTGTTGCTACCACAAACCCATCCTCCACATTAACAACTTCTATGTCATTACAATTACATTCTACAACCACAATATCTCCTAACTCATCTGCAATCGTTAATGTTTGTTGTGAAGCGATTGGGAGGTTCTTTAAACACTCTATTGCCTCTTTTGTTGTTTTACACTTTTCAAGTAAATATCTTACTAACATTCCTGCATTTAATCCAGGTTTAATAACGATTGGATAAATAAAAGTCAATCCAACTGCTAATCCATATTCATTGACTCCATCTTCCATTTGAACAAAAGCTGTTGTATTTCCATTGAAAGAAAAAGCATTATCTAAATGATATACACAGTTCATATACAATTTCTCCAATTCTACTAAAAAATCACTATTTCTTCCAAAAATAATACGATGAGAATCTTGAAGGGCAATACAAGTACAATGATTATTCAATTCAAAACAATACATACTTAATAAAAAAGTACATAAATCCTCATATGACAATCTCTGTCCATCTGCAATTCCTTTTATTTCCTCTAATACTTCAGGATAATATTTTTGATATAATGGTAAACATTCATTCGCAAACTTTTTTCTTTCCTTATTAATTTGAAAAGTATGTTGATTAGAAATTAAATTCCCATGATTATATAATAGGTCTCCCCATTTATAACCAGCTTCATAATAACTTTTCTTAAATCTTGCATGATACATTTTTTATTTATTCCTCCTCATTTAATTGAGTAAGATCTTGCTCAATTAAACCTTAACAGAATAAAAAATTGAAGTCAATGAAATAAAATTTTAAATAATATTAAAAAAAACTGTGTAAGTTACAGTTAACTTCACAGCTTTTATTATCATTTAAATAAAGCCAATTGTTCATAATGCTTTATTTCTTTTTTATATGCTTTAATAATATCTTTCATATCATATAAAATATCATATTTTTTACATTCATTAATAAAAACTTGGTAAAGTCTTTCATGCTTTATAGAAACACAATTATACATATCCTTATAAAATCTTATATATTCTTGTTTTAAACCTATAAAATACTCATCTAATCTTTCAAAATAATAATCTCTTTGAACATCTCTTAAAGTCATACCCATATAAGTATGAATAAATTTTGCTCCTGCTTGACTTGCGAGTTTTACAAGCTCTCTTACATCATCTTCATTATCTGTAATAAACGGTAAAACAGGATTCATCATTATTCCAACAAATAATCCATTATCAGATAATATTTTAATGGCATGTAATCTTTTAGATGTTTCACATACATTTGGTTCTATAATTTTTGATAGTTTATCACTAGGTGTTGTTATTGTAAATTTTATAATCACATTATTTTGAGCATTAATTTTTTTTAACAAGTCTATATCTCTTAAAATTAAATCACTTTTTGTATCAATAGATACACCAAATCCATATTGATGAATGAGTTTTAATGCACTTCTTGTTTGTTTATAAACCATTTCTAATGGATTATAGGTATCAGACATACTTCCAATACCAATAATACCTTTACTTCTTTTACTCATTAATTCTTTTTCTAATATTTGTAAAGCATTTTCTTTTCCTTTTACCTTATCAAAATGAGCTATATGATAACACTGACTTCTACTATCACAATAAATACATCCATGACAACACCCTCTATATAAATTCATATTATAATCAATACCATACCAAGAAGAACCATATTTAACTTTATTTAAAATTGTTTTAACTTTTATAAATTCCATACTTAACTTTTGATTAATTTCTCAAAACTCTTTTTATTCAATAATGTATTGGAAATAAATTGACCATCTTTAAAATTTGCCCAATTATTAAATACACAAGGAACTTCTTTTGCTTTTTGTAATGTATTGACTTTAATAATATTTAATAGTATTTGATGTCTATGAGCATATTCTTTAATTTCATTAATACAATTGATAACATAAGGACATTGAGGACTATAATAAATAGTAAAATCTTTTGTATCTATTTTCATTTGTTTGACATGATTATTGAAACAAGGAACTTCACGCTCATCAAAAGACAATGCTAATAATTGATAATCATTAATTTCATCAACCACTTTAAATCCATAATGTTCAAAAAATTTCTTTTCACCAATAAAAGGCTTTTTCTTTTTAGAAACCAAAGTACATAATCCGCTTTTCCCTTTTTCTTTTGAATCATTGATTGCATATTCTAATAATTCTTTTCCAATTCCTTTTCCTTTATAACTTCCTGCAACCCATAAACAATAAATATATTCATAATTTTCACCACTAATAGGAACCCATGCTGTTTCAATGGGTTCATACTCAATAAATGTTTTTCCTCTGGCATTCAATTTTCTAAATACATGTCCATCTTTTAATCTTTCTTTTAACCACTCTTTTTTTAAATTGACTCCCTCTTGATGTTTTAAATCACTAATAGCACAACATAAATGTTCATTATCAATATTCTCTAATGTTATATTTATAAATTCATTCATAATTATTTTCCCTTTTTAATTGGATGTCTTATCACTGTTTTTAAGCGTTCTTCTTTACATCTTCTTGGATCACTTATATATATTTCGTGGTGATACCTAGTATCTGTTATATCTAATTCATATCCATTATCTTTCATGTACTTATGCATTAATTCCACTGTTTTAGGTTCATCATCATATGAACCTATATGCATACATTGTACACAGGTACTTTCATCATAAGTTAAAAACTCTACTTTTGAGAAATCCTGATTTTTTTTATTTGTTGCCTCAAGTATTGCCCAATCAAAATCTTTTTTTGTTACAAAATCTGGTAATCTTATAATTGATATGAAATTTAATTCATCTTTTTTGTTATAATCCATACCTTTTATTCCTTCTTGCCACCAAAATCCTTCTAACGGTGGAACTACATATTCAAAATAACCATCAATTTTATATGGTCCTTTGTAACTCATTTTTATTGTAAAAGCAATTGCGTATAAAAGTCCAATTGAATTTTTATAATCTCCACTTTCATCATTTGGATTGCCTTGCCCTCTAACTGCAATATAATTCATTTTAGGAATTTCAACAATACTAGGTTTGTTTTTTGGTATATAAAATTCCTTGTATTCTTTTTTATAATCAAACACCATCCTATTCTTCCTCCAATGCTATATAAATATGAATTTCTTGTTTATGCATATCTTCTAAATGGTTTTGATACTCTTCAAAATCACAAGTATATTTTCTTTTTAAATCCAAGGACCATATTTGTTGCCAAGCTTGTCCAACCGAATTTTGTACATCTCCTTCGATTACAAATTTCGCATATTTTCCTTTAGGTATCATCCTACTAACAACACCTTCCATTTCTGTTTTTTGACTTACTTCAACTCCTGCAATAAACAAATAAGGCTTAGTATAATCTTTAACATAATCTGTATACAATCCTATTGTTTTATTATTGACCTTATTTTGTATTTTTTGATAAACCCCTCTATTAAATAAATTTTGCCAAGTGATTCCTATATCTTGTATAGATTTTCCTTCCTGATTTGTTGTTTTTATAGATACCCCAGATATCCATTTTTCTTCTAATTCTACAATTTCATAATTCATAATCCTTACCTCCTATTATGAATTATAAACCACCTAATATGACAACTATATGTCATATTACAAATAATTTTTTAACATCTCTTCTAATTTCTTTTTCATGATATCTTTTATATGCACTGGACTGATAACTTTAATATATTTTCCATAAGATAATATATATCCATATACCCAATCATTTTTAGGATACTCTACATTAATGATAAAATTGCCATTTTGATTTAGTGTGATTTCTTCATCTTCAAACTCATCATAAACTCTATATGCCATTGTTTTATCTATCTCTAATTGTAATGTTATTGTTTCTATTTTTATTTCTCTATGATTTTCTTTAGGTAATCTTCTTTCAAATTTTTCTTCCAATAATTTAACTTTTCTTATTCTTGTTATTTTAAAAACTCTATAATCATTCTTTACTCTACAATAAGACATTAAATACCATGATTTATCTTTAAACCATATTTGTAAAGGTTCAACTATTCTTTGGCTTTTTTGACTTTTAGAATTATAATATGATATTTCAATTAATTGTCGATTTAAAATAGCTGACTTTATGAGTTGAAATCTTTCTTTTTGTTTATTATCTTTTCCCCAACTTGAAAAATCTATTCTTATCCAATCATTAACATCTTTATTAAAGAATAAACTCATTTTATCCAATATATCTTTTTCATCTTGAACATTCATTTTATCTAAACTAGATAATGCAAATAAAATTTGATCTTGTTCTTCATTGGATAAAATAGCCTTATTAAATACATATCCATCTAGAAGTCCTATTCCTCCCTCTTTACCTTTTGTCATATACACAGGAATATTAGCACAACTTATTGTTTCTATATCACGATATATCGTTCTTGTAGAAACCTCAAAACGTTCCGCTAACTCTTTTGCTGTAACTTTTCTCTTCTGCATAAGTATATATACAATTTCAAATAATCTATTATTAACTTTCATGATAACCTCCTAGATTAAGTATACCATATAAATAAGACACCTATTTGTCATATTCAAAATAAAAAGCAGTTTTTGTATGAAATCCTATAAGAATTCATACAAAATACTGCTATATCCATTTTTAATAGTTATTTAAACTCACTTAATCTTGACTTAAAAATGGATGTTTTAATTTATTTCGAACCTCATCTTTTACAATTTTAACTGCTGTCATATAAATATGAATAGCTTCTTCTTTTTCTATACTAAATTCGTTTATCAATTCCTCTATTATCCTATCTTTACTCTTTTTACTAATAAAGAAATGACTTTCTAATATATCATTGATTTTAACACATTGTTCTATAGATAAAGTGAGTTTTCTTGATAGTTCATTTATAAATTCTTTTTTATTCATCTTCATCACCATACATCTTTCCTTTTGAATCTAATTGAATTTCATAACCATATTCAAAGATATAAGCAATACTAAACAAAAATAGTATTTCAATTAAATTAAACATTTCAAATCCTATATCTAAATTCATATGAAGTAATAATTCAAATATAACTCCTGCAATATTAGGTAAAATTGTTAAAACAATCATTATATAAGCCATTCTTTTTATAGAATTAACATTTTCTAATGTAAATGGTGTATCTCCGTTATTAATATTACTAAATAAATTTTCAAGTGATTTTAATATAATACAAATAAAAACTAAACATACAACTAAGAAAACCAAACCTGTTTCTACATATCCTATAACCATTACTTTTGAGTGATTTTGTAAAACATCTTTTATTTTTATAATATCATATTGTTATATTATTAACTTTAAAAGAAACTTTATTTTCTACTTCTTCAATAGAAAGAATATTATTCCCTTCAATCCTTATTTCATTATCCACAACATTAATCTTATTCATCACAATTCCAGTCAATATCATTGATGCAACAACTAAAGGGATAGATATCATCACTATCACTCTAGATATTTTCGCAATAATATATATTGCTTTACTTAACCTTTTCATTTGGCTTTGTTTTTCTTTTTTGAATTTCACAACATTCATCTTAATTCCTTCATCAAATGAATCAATATCAATAATACTATCACTGACTAAATCATTAATATGACAACGAAATATTTGACAAAGTTGTAATATGTTATTCATTTCAGGATAGGCATCACCTGTTTCCCACTTACACTTTGTCTTAAAACATTCATTTTCTCAGCTAAATCTTCTTGTGATAATTTCTTTGATTTTCTTAATTTTCTTAAATTCTCTCCAAACCTCATTAGATTTTCTTCCTTTTCATGTCACGATTATATACATAAAAAGCAGTGAAAACCATCAACTTTCAGTTGCATTCTTATTTTAGATATGAAAAGTTAATATATTTTATCACAATATCTCTTTATCATTTTAACAATCATTTACTTATACTATATCCTATATCTCTTAAAATCTTTGCCAGTTCTTCTAATGGTTGAATCTCATAAATATGCCCTATATCTCTTTTCCATATTTCTTTACCATTATCATATTGAATAAATTCCCAAGCATCCCCATCACATGCATAAATAATTGTATCATTTTCTTTTGCAGATTCTAAAATTTCTAATAACTGATCATATTTCTCCTTTTTTATATGAGTATGTAATATTCTTTCGTTTTTATCATAAGAAGAGTCACCTATGGTTATACCCAACTTTCTATAACGTTTTTTTTGTGATTGCTGCCATTTATCTAAAGGCATATATGAGCTCTTTATTTCAACACTTAAATCACTATAAATTTTCCACTTTTTAGATGTTCAACTTCCTGGTCCTATTATCCCCCAATTCGACTGTTTTGCTTTTAAAATTAATTCTTTCATAATTTACACTCCTTTATGTTTTATAACTCTCAAATAAGGACTAGAAGTTTACTTTTTCAAAACATTTAATCCTCTGTTTTTACCCCTTTAATCTTATTTTATAATTCTTTTAAATAATAATACATATCTATACAATGAAGATCTCCATCCCAAATTTCATCTTTATAGTAATCTATAAAAAAGTTTTTTACTTTATGATGATATTTAATAAATCCATTCAAAACATAAAAAGGTATCCTATTTTCTGTTGTTCCAACAATCATATTTTTATATTTTGTTTTATAAACACTAAAAATATATCTTATCATCTTCGCTGCATATCCTTTTCCTCTATATTCTTTTAAAGTCGCAATATTCTTTAATTCGCATGTTAAATTGTCAAACTCGCTAACCACAGCAACACATATTGCTCTATTATTTTCAATGCCTATATACATATCTCCCCTATAAATATATTCATGAACAACCTCTATATCAGGATCAGCTTCCAATAATAAATCCATGTATCTCTCTTTATGATTTTCGATTTTTTTAGCATCATTCTTCTCCCTTTAAATCTAATTTCATATATATTGATGAATCCATAGGACTATTATTATAGCTATCTATTTCATAAAATCCAAATTGTTTATACATATGAATTGCATTTTTAAGAAAAGGTAATGTATCAAGCAACATATAACAATACCCTATATTCTTCGCATCTTCTATAATTTTTTCAATAAGTTGTTTTCCAATATGTTTTCCTCTGAATTCCTCTCTGACATAAAGACGTTTCATTTCACATTTTTGATCATCTATTTTCCTTAATCCTATACATCCAGCTAATTTCTCATCATAATAAACTAAATATAATCTTCCCTCAGGCATACCATATTTTTCTTCCAAATGTTTTATTTCTTCATCATAATTTTGAATATTGAGATATTCTCGAAATGAAGGATCTCCTAAAATCAACATTTCTGTATATTCAGAAAATAAAATATTGGTTTCATATAAATAATGATATGCAGGAATGATTTTTAAACACATAAAGTCATCTCCTCTCTATAATAAATTCTTCATGAAAATAATCTCTAAAGTCTCTTTGGGTAATAATAAAGAACCACAATCAATATATCCATTTTTACGATAAAAAAATTGAGCTCCTTCATTAGATAAAGTAGAAGTCAAAACTCTCTTATAGTTCATTTTTAACATCTCTTCTTCCCAATAATTCATTAACTGTTGCCTGTACCCCTTATTTCTATAGTCTTCTAATATATATAACATATTCATAAAAGGTGTATTGTCCCAAAATAAATTATATCTCAACCATCCAATAAAAATATTGTTTTCAAATATCATTAAAACTCTTTTTATCTTTATACTATTTTTTAATTCACTTTCACTAATATGCTTATCATAACATTTTAATATTTCTATATCTTTTTTATCTGCATATCTAATCATATCTATCATTTCCATTTCAAATACACTAATCTATATATTTCACTCTATCTTATTGCTTAACCACTTCTTATAATCATTTAATTGTTTTTCTGTATGAAAAAAATGTTCTCCATCTTCTAGCATTGTTAATTCACAATTAAAATCATCACTAAATGCTTGTATTATACTTTGTTTTTGCATATTATCCTTTGTACCATATAAAATATAAGTTTTTTTATTCCAATAAACTATAGGATGTTCTTTAACAAATAAGTAATAATCCCAATATAAAGTTTGTCCAAAATCAGTTTTTATTTCTTGCTTTTCTCTTAACTGATTTTCATCTATATTATTATATAACATCATATTATCTATAATCACTTTCATGTTTATAACTGGAGATAAAAATATACACTGTTTTATAGTTTCATCTTTATAAGCCAATAAACTAAAATATGCTCCCATACTACAAGCCCAAATACTAATTTCATCATATTTCTCTTTGGCATATTCAATCACTTGCTTCAAATCATTTATACAATTTTGAACCTGACATAAATATTTTGTATCCAATTTTCTTTCTCCATGCTCTGGTAAATCAAAGCTTATCAGCTGATAACCTTTATCAATAATATCTTCAGCTAATATTTTTATAACCTGATCTTCTTTATAAGACATATTACCATGTATTGCTATAAAAACTTTTTGACTTTTTTCTCCCCATATTATTGATGGAATATGATTTATTTTTACTTTTTCTATTTTCATGCTATCATCCCTTTATTATTCTTATTTCATTAAATCTTCTCTTATTGTAATATAACCTTCATGAGTTGTTGTAAACAACAATGGCATCTGTTGATTATCAAAAAAAGCAATATCATTGATTCCAAAATCTGTATTTTCAACTCTATCACCATAGTCTGAATTGATAATTTTACAAAACGTTTCAAATCCCCTTAAATATTTAAATATTTGTGGTGATACTCTTAATTTATATACATCACTTTTTCCACTAGAATGAGTACCCCACCATTTATTTTTAGCTTTCTTTGATAGAATCAAATCTTTAAATTTCTCTATAAATTCTATATCTTCTTCATCAACTAAAACATATTCAATATATTGACTTTTCTTCTCTAATTGTTTAATAACATTTAAATAATCACCATGATGATTTAAATCTCCTGTATAATCTTTAAATTGCATTATAACACCTCTTTATTAATCTAGATATACTTACTCGCTTCTTTTATACTTAAACTACTCATTTTATCTTTATATTGATTGATAAAATCTTTTACCCATATTGGATCTGTTTTAGAATAATCTCTTAATGCCCATCCAATAGCTTTATTAATGAAAAATTCTTCACTACCAAAACTATTAACGATAATACTCTCTAATAACTTTTTATTCGTTTTTTCTTTCAAACATAATTGATGCTCTATAGCCGTTCTCTTTATCCAAACATTCTCAGCTTTAGACCATTCAATCATCAATTCTTTAACTCTTTCATCTCTTAAACCAATATCACCTATGATCCTACATAAAAAATCTATTGTATCCCACCATGATTTTTCTAAAATATATTTTTTTATTTTTGGAATATCCTCATATACTATAAATGACTTCATCTTCAATAAATAATCATAAACAAGATATTGAAATTCTCTATGTTCATCTTCATAACATTGATTCAAAAAAGTCCAATCAATTATTTTATTCTTCTTTTCTAACTTTAAAAATTCTTTATAACATTCTCTTCTTTTAGGAGTAGGTAATCCATAAAAGTCAAACATACTTCTCATATATTTTGACATTTCTTTTGCTTTATCTTTATTACTATAAGATTCAAATATCTTTTTTATTTCTAAGTATTTATCCATCTTAATACCTTTTACCACTTTCTACCAATATATCGACAAACTTTCTTTTTATAATTCAAATAGTCATCACCAAATTCTTCAAGTAAAAATTCTTCTTCAACATTTAAAATTTGTAAGTGAAACATTAGAATCGCCAATAAAGAAACAATAAATAATACCCAATTAAAAAACATCAACAATATCCCAATATAAACAAGATCAAATCCTAAGAATGTGGGATTGCGACTTATTTGATATATACCACTCGTCACTAATTCTGTCTTATCATTTTTTGATACTCCTGCTCTCCAATTATCTTGCATTGTAATCACTGAAATAATAAAAATTATATCACCCACAATACCCATACAAGCACCAATTATTCGTAAACTATTATTAAAAGAAAATATATTAAAAGCAATACCTATAACCTCAAAAACAGGAACTATATAAGTTATTATTTTCATTGTAACTTCTATAAACTTTACCAATCCTACTTTATTTTTACCTATTTGATCTGTTTGAATTCCTTTACTACATTGATTGAACATTTTTATAAAATAACAACCATAGAATATCAACAAGATCAAAATACCAATAATTTGAAAAGTCATTTTTTTATACTCCTATATTTTTATTTATTATTATCTTTCTTAATCATAGATCCTATAGCCATCCCAAAAACCATACCAATATTAAGCCCAATACACATATAAATAATAACATTATTAGCCATATTTCCTAAAATAAATCCAATAGCCACACCAAGACACATTCCTATAAACATTCCCTCTGATATATAGTTTTTTTCTTTATCATTATCTTTTAATTCTTTTTTCATTATAATTCTCCTTATATGTAACACCTATATTCTATATGAAGTCAAATACATTTTCTAATAAATAATATCATAATCTCATGTGAATTTCATGAATTTTCTATCTTTATAATATTTTATACTCATTAACAACATAAAAAGCACAATAAAGATATCAATTTATTGTGCTTTTATCTATCTTCTAAACACTTAGAATATACATTAACGCAAAATATATTTTAAAATATCTTCTTCCTTATCAATATCAAATATATTTAACGCTATTGTACTTATTGCTTTTTCGTCAAGACTATTAATAATATTGATAATATTCTCTGATAAACATCCTAATTTCCTTTTGAGTAGATTTATTAAAATATCTATTTTCCCTTCTGCTCTACCCTCAATCTTTCCACTAGTATAACCTTCTTCTTTTCCAACAAGTATTCCTTCTTCATATCCAATTCCCATCCATTTCCTTGTGATCTCACACATCTTTTTGACTCCTCCTTTTTCCTGTTTATAATATCTAAACCATTTCTTGATTGACTTACTATACATATCACTAGGTTCAATACAATGAAAATCATGTATCATTCTCCCTATTTCTGTACTTTCATCTTTATATTCTCCATTTACTATATAGATCTCTTGTCCATCATCCACTTCTTCCTGACTTTCCATCTCTACTCTCTTGATTCTATACATTGGTAATCCTCTTTCAAAATAATCTTTATGATATATATAGATCACTTTACTATCTGGTATATCTTTATAATTTGTTCCCTTTTTAACAAAATGATTATCTGCTCCACTATGATATAATCTTAATCGTTTAAATGTATGTCCTTCTTTTTCCTTTTGAACTTCTATATCTATGATTTCTCCTTCACTGCTTTCAACAAGAATATCCAATCTTGATTCTTTTCCATGAAGATTACTAATATAGTATTCCACTTGAGAATCTTTGATATGTACAGGTTTATCAAAGAGAGATGAGAGCAGTTCTTCTACACATTCCTTATGAGAGAAAACAGCTCTCATCATAGGATGATTAAATACAGTCATAGACTTTATATCTTTTAAAACATCATTTCTTATTTCTAATAAGTTCATATTTTTTATTCCTCCTTATTATTCTATACTCATAAAAATGATGTTTTTCTTTTTTTATTTATATAATTTCATAATATGAAAATAATAACTTCTATAAATCTATTATAAGAATATATCACAGACTTGTCATTGGACATTTTGTCCAATAAAAAAGCAAGATGTTTATCATCTTACTTTAATAATAAAGAAATAATACATCCTTCTTTCTCTAATTAATTCATAATGTTCTACTAAAGATAGAACTTTTTGTTGTAGTCTTAGATTTTTTCTAACTAAAGATAATTCACTTGTATAAATAAATACATAACCATTATGTTTAACTAATCTAGGTATTCTTTTAAAGAAACGATCATATAAATCAGTTAAACTTTCCATATCACTCATTTGTTCTCTAGTTGGCATATCAGTAAATATTTCATCAAAATCTTCGCTATTTACAAATCTAAGTGCATCTTTATGAACAAAATGAATGTTAAGTTTAGCCTTATGTGCATTCTTCTTTGCGATTTCTAATCCTTTACCATAAATATCTAATCCCATTACAAAATGACAATGTCTCGCTTTATCTCTTTCAATAAGCAATGTTCCACTACCACAGAATGGATCAAGTACTCTTGAAAAGCCATCAAAATAAGGATAAGCTAATTTCATTAGCGTTGCAGCCAGAAAAGGTTTCATTGAAAATGATGTTGTATCTTGGCGATAACTAAAACGTCTATTTTCAATATCCATAATTTTTAAATAAGCATTGACTTGATTTTCTCTTAATTCTTTTAATACAATTTCTATTTCATAATGATGTGGTGAATTGAGTAAAAGTTTAGGAAAGAGTATTGCTAATCTTTCTGCAACATCTTTCATAAGTTTACCATTTTTATTTTTTAATCTATCACTGACTTTAAAATAGAAAGGATCATTTGTATTGTATAAAACTTCTAATATATGTTTTAAAGAACTTTTTTCTATCTTTGTAATTATTTCTTCTACATTTATATTCATAGCCGAACAACCAGATAGAGGTATTAATATTTCATCAAAGTTTCTTAAATCTTTAAGTTCCATCAAAGAGCTTGTTCTCACTAATACGCCTTGCCCTACTGGTTTATAAAGCATCCCTTTTAAATCTTCAAATAAAGTAAATTGATACCAAGGAACTGTTGTTAGAACAACATCAACATAATCATGTTGCATCCTTAATAATTTCTTTCTATGATGCTTATTTCCTAAAATCAATTCATTAACAATCTTTAATTGAGCTTGAATATGCTTTTGATGTTCTTTCTCTTCAACCTCCATTAAAGACTCTTGTATCTTCTCTAATGTATCTATATGATGATAACAATCATGATTTAAACATCCCTTTAAATAAGCTTCTTTAACGTATTCAGTTTTTTCTCGATCATAACCCTTCAACAACACATCAACAACATCTTTAAAAGAAAACATACCAACTATTAAAGCACTATTCTTTCTTACTTTTGGATCATCATGATCAAAATAAGAAATTAACTTTAAATAGAAGTCATAATCCTGAAAATAACTTTCATTACCTTGACTATTTGTTTTTATTTCAATGAGTGATGCTCTTAATTGTTGATTGACTTTTATATTTTCTATAACAGTTTCCATACTTTTTACTCCTAAGAATTATTATATCACATTTTCTTATTCAATCCAACTCATTTTAGGAAGGGTCACATATTGTGAAATTATATCATACATTTGTTTAATACAATTTAATTCTATTTTATATTGATTTAAAAAATATTTAATCTTTTGATAATCCATTTCTTCTTTTAAAACAGCTTCAAAGAAAACTGAAGGATAAAACATTCTTGCATATAAATATAACAATTCAAAAACATCAAAATACGATTCCTCTATAAATTGTTTTAAAGAAGAAAAAGACATCACCTCTGAAGTTAATAAAATATAAATTTGTTTTGCTCTAGATGAAAGGGTATAGTGACATGGATTAAGTAATTGATAATAATATTGAACTGGATAATTCAATGTTAATGTCATAGGTACAACTGCGTTTTTATTTAAAAATAAAATTTCATTTAATAAACAAATACCATTTTCACAAAGACCACAATAATAATGAAGTAAAGCATTTAAATCTTTATCATACTCAAAACTATATGAATATTTAGAGATTTCATCTCTTACATCATCTACTTTTTGAATCCAGCTTTCTTTTATATCACATATTCTAAGTGTGGATATAGGAATAATTTGTAAGCTATATCTAATATAATTATTCATATCTATTTGTTCATCTTGATACTCAAATAAAATATAATTTTGACTCATTGTTTGTTGAAAACAATTTTTAATAATTCTATAACCATGAATATTTAACATATGAATCATATAATCATAATATGAATAAATCATCATAAAAGAAGAATCAACTCTACATATAAAATAACTTCTTTGTTGATAAATAAAATAACCATTTTGAATATAATCAACATCCATATGATAATAATCTTTTAATATCTTTTTCAATAAAATCTCTCCTATTTATAAACCAAAGGTATTTGCCCTTCTACTATTTCTAAAAGAATAGGAATATTGACATCATGTACATGATATTGTTCAAAGAATGGATAAACCATTCTTAGCTTTAAACTTATCTTTATAGATAATTCAATCATGACATGATTCATTCCATAATTATGAACTTCTTTTTCTACACTACTAGAAACACTCGCAAGATGTTTATATTGAATAGAAAGTTTAGGAGTTATTGATGAAAAAAAAGGTTTATCTAACAAGGTTGCTATTGAAACTTGAGATACAATACCACTATTAGATACATCTTCTAATCTTCTTTCATAATAACTGTTATCTTTTGCTTCATATTTTCCCTCTTCAATTAATGAATAAGTATTCTCTATATCTAAAGCAACATCAGAAGCTAAATGATTGGCTTTGATCATGTCAAAATCAATTAAAGTAATTTCATTATCTGCATTTCTTTCAATAATAACCATATCACTATATTGTTTTTCATCAGTAAACTGACTATGGGTGACAATTAATTGATTAAATCTTTCTACTTCCATCTTTCCATATTCTTTTAAAGGATCAACTAATGAATTATATAAATAATAAGTTGGAACACAAACAATGATACAACTCAACAATATCATTATAAATATTCTCTTTTTCATCATATCACCACCTCATTATATGTAGATAAAAGAAAAAATAGCACAAATATTATGACTTTGTGCTATTGATTACTATTTTTCTGTTTTTTTCTACAAGTTCATTATCAATGATATTCATAAAATCTATAAGTGGATCCCATTGATCTGTTAAGATAACTTTGTTATCTTTAATAGAGATATTGATTTGATGATATTTTGGTATGAATACAACATTATTATAGAATTCCACTTCTAATTCTATGGGTTGATTAAATTGCTGGTGAAATACTTTTATACATAAGTATACTTTTCCATAGTGTCTATCTTTAATATAAAAGTTATCATTTTCAGTATTATCTGTTTTTATTACTTTGTGATGCGAATCTTTTACAGTGACTTCTATATGATAAGGATCTATCTTTTTATCATCTATATAACATTCCATCTTTCCTAATATTCCATATTGAAAGAAATGATAAAAGATAAATAGACATACAAAAAGTAGACATAGGATTAGTCTTTTTTTCATTGGTTTCACCTCAAGGGTATTTTAGCATAGATATTAAAAATATAAAACACAATTGCAGTTTAAACAATATTTCCTGATTCTGAATTAACATTTAATAATTGTACTTTCTTAAGCTGACCATTTTTAAATAAATTGTTTATATTATCTACACTTGTATCATCAAGTTTTAATTTATCATTTTCTATAATTTCACTCACAATTATTTTAGCAGCATTTTTAGCAAATTTTTCTAAAAATTCTGAATCATCATCCCAAGAGTTAGCCTTTTCTGTCTCGAGTGAAGATAAAGTTGCAAAAAGTTCATATTCATTTTTTTCTGTGTTTAAATTATAATACCAATAACTTGAAACTATACCACCAAAGCTATTTGTTCCATTCACACACAAAACTATCCTATTGTTAGATTTATCATACCATGCCTCTCTTAATTGAAATGATGAGGGATTTTTCATACTATCAGAAGCTTGATTACTAATATAAGCAATTAAATTTTCAAATTCTACTTTTTCCTTTTCAGATGCGTCTGCTTTCTTATACGCTTCTTCATAGTTCCCTTCAACGAGCAAATCTTCAGTAGTAACTGTTAATGTTGGCAATATTTTCCCAAAAAACATACCACACATACCCAAAAACAAAATAACCAATAGTATAATTTTTTTTGATTTTTTATTACTACACATTCCTTTAACTTTATTAGAAACTTCATTTTTTGCATTATGTTTCACTTCTGTTCCACAATTAACACAAACAATCGCATTATCATTAATTTCTGCCCCACAATTTTTACAATACATCATTTTTCCTCCAATCTTATACTATTTTAATAATTACTTTAATACTTAAAACAAATTTAATTCAGATTAATAAGTTACCGTTGAACTATAAATGTTATGGAAATTTACTGAATAATCATCCCTTTTTTTATATTTAAGTGTAAATTTCCCTTTCGAATATAATAACTTAGTATATTCATCTATTTTATAAGTTGATGGAATTTCTTTTATTCCTCTCATATTTATTGTTTTTGTAACAGGAGAAACTTGACAATGTTCTCTTAATGATGAATAATCATCAAACACATAAAAGTCTACAGTTCCTTCCAAGTTAAACGTACCTTCTTTATTCAAATGTAGCTTTAAATCAATATACTCTCCATGTGAATCATCTACACTCCAACCTTCCCAGCTTCCATCATAATTCCAAACATTTCTGGTCTCATAATATATCTTACTCGCATATTTTCTACCCGTAGCTTTTATCATTGTTTCAGCCTTTTTTAACTGTTTTTTTCTTACAGCTGCTTTTATTCCATTATATTGTGCTTTATCTGAAACTTGATTGTAAACTTTCAAAGCTCCCTTCAAATCATCTTGAGCTATAAGATTTTCTCCTTTTACAATACCTGCATTATCAATATACTTTTTAGCATCTTTATAATTCCCTACTTTTTTTAATTGAGTTAGTGCATCATCATATTTTTTGTTATTGAAACATTCTACTCCATATGCATAGTATATTTGCTTTTTTGTTTCTGCTAAATTGTTATACTTTACATTTTTAACTTTTTGTATTTCTTTAGCAGCACTTTCATAATTTTTATTTTCTAAATAATTCAATGAAACATTATAATATGCATCATCTAACAAAGCATCTATTCCTTCTTTATTTGAATTTAATGACACTTTTTCTAACTCTTCTATAGCTTTGTCATACTTTTTTTCTTTCAAATATTTTTTTCCTAACTCAAATCGGCAATCATCCATTTTTTTCCAAACAACATCATCTGGTTTTAATATTTCTTGTAATGTTTTTAATGCATTATCAAATTCTTTGTTTTTATATAAAATTTCTACTTTTGATATTTTAACTTTATATTGTATTTCTCTATATTCTCCAAAATCTTTTTCTAAAAAAGATTTTAATAAATCTAATTTAGAATCATATTCTGCAACTTTTTCAATTTTTTTCTCACTATAATTTTCATTTATTTGATCAATACAATATTGTGGATAGATATATTTATAACCCATATATGCACCTATACTAATTACCACTATACACACAAGTGCTATGCACATTTTTTTATTTACTCTTTTTTTTATAATGTTTAATATTTTCCTTATTTGATCTTTTACTTTTTCCATATATACCACCATTTAATTATCCTTTTTCCCTTTCTTATATTTTAATAGTTTATAAATTTTAAATAGCATATTCATAAATTTCTATTCTATTTTATACAATTTACCCTCATGAATTTCTGAAGTTGCATTAGAGCTTATAGAAATACTCATATCTTTAAAATTTAAAGTAAATATATAGTTAACTGTCATATTCCCTATCATATCTCCTCTATAATAGAATCTCATTGTATTATCTCTAATAAAATCTACATAACATTGATTATTAGATTCTACAAATATTTTGTTTGTATACCCTCCACATTTAACATCTAATTCATTCGCTGAATTAAGAAATAATTTATATTTTAAATCCTTTATTTCTTTAGGAAATGTTGACTCATATTTTATTTCATAAACACCTAATATCTTATCTTGTAGCTTTTTATTTGCTTTCTCTATCATTTCTTTAGAATTTTTATAATCACCTAGTTCTTTAAACTTTGCAATTGCTTCAGCATATTCACCTTCTTCTAATAAAGAAATAGTTTCATTATATTTCATACTAGTTATAAGTTTATCAATAACAAGATAACCTAGTATAACTAAACACAATGAACATACAGCTATAATTATATACTTTTTACGTTTTTTATTAGATTGTTTCATTAACTCATCACATTTTTGGATTTCTTCTTTACATCTCTCTATTTCTTCAACAGAATCTTTCCAATCAATAATCTGTTCATATAATGTAATAGCTTTTTTATATTTATCTTTCTTTACTTGATTATCTTTATCTTTACTATCTACTAGTTTCTCTGCCATAAGATATATTATCTCTTTTTCACAGTCTTCTATCTCCTGATTAACATTATTCCAATCTCCAATTTCATTTAATATATGAATTGTTTGTTCTAATCCTTCTATTGTGTCTTTTTGGTTTTCATAGGCTTTATCATGAATCTTAATATAACATTCTTCTATAATGTTTTTTGAATCTTTATAATCTTCAATTGATTTTAATGTATCTATAACATTCTTATAATTTCTTACATTTTGACATTGATCATATTGCCTCAATGTTTTTAAATATAGTATATCTGTTTCTACTTGATTTAAATCATCATCTGAAATTTGATTCCATTGAGAAACTCTAATGTCACAATTATATATAGATAAATCATCAAAAATAATCTCAGAAACCTTTAAATCAAAAGCTCTTGTTTGTTTATTTTTTATTGAAATAGATTTATTATATCCAAAAGTATTATACTTTTCTTCATTTAAATCTAAATAATTATATTCTATTTCTTCTAATTCTCTCATTGCAGTATCAAGACAATATATTATCATTTTGATAGCTCTTATATTTTTATTAGATAAATTCATGAATTCAATATTTAAATTAATAATATTACTTCTTGCATATAAATCTGCTTTCTTTATTAATAATGATGATTCCTCTAAAATCAAATGATGAGTTAAACTAAAAGTTGGTTCATTAGAAAACTTAATTGCACTACCACTATTAACTTGATTATTACTCGTCACTATCTTTCCATTTTCTATAATCACTTTATTTTCTAAAGATGTACCACAATTTGTACATACATTATCATTTACTCCTACTTGTAAGCCACATTTTGGGCATGCATATATTCTTTTTGCCATAACTTTACCTCATTAATAACCAACGGTTGTAGATGCCGTACATCCTACTAATAAAAACCAAAGAATGATATCCGTTAAGAATCCATATAAGGCTAATTTTCCACAATCATTAGCTTTTTCTGGATAATTATTATTCCAAACGCAAAAAAGAACTAAACCGATTAAAGGAAAGAAAAAAGATAATACTTTTAACCCAACAGATGCTTCTTCATCACTTTGATTAACATTACGTTTATTTCCTCTAACAGGAACCCCGCATTTCACACATATAACTGCATTGTCATCTATTTCAGCTCCACAATTTCTACAATACATAATAAATTTTTCCCTCTCTTCCATAATTTAATATATTCTCCGTCCATTATACCCCCCCCCCGTATAATTTTGTCAACGACCAAAAATGACATATATCGGGGTTAAGATAAGCATAATTTATAAACTTAGACATATAGTAAATAGAGGTGAAATAAAATGTGTGGAATTGTTTGTATGTGTAATTGGAATCACGATATAAGTGATAAAGAGAATGAATTAAATGAAATGATTGATTTATTAAGATATAGAGGTCCTGATGATAGCCATACTTATGTAAGTCATCATGTTTTGATGGCTCATAGACGTTTATCTATTATTGATTTAAAGAATGGACAACAACCTATGCATTATAAACAATATTCTATTGTTTATAATGGTGAGATTTATAATATGATAGAGATAAAAAAGAAGTTAGTTGCATTAGGTTATCATTTTAAAACAATGAGTGATACTGAAGTGATATTAGCAGCTTATGATGCATATAAAGAAAAGTGTATAGAGATGTTTGAAGGGATATTTGCTTTTGTGATTAGCGATGGCAAACATTTATTTATTGCTAGAGATCAAATGGGAGTTAAACCATTATATTACGCTTTTAAAAATCAAACTTTAATTATTGCTAGTGAAATAAAATCTATTCTTTATTATTTAAAAGAAGCTGTTGTTGATAATGATGGAATAAGAGAATTATTAGGACTAGGTCCTAGTTGTACACCTGGAAGAACAGTTTATAGAGATGTTTTTTCTTTGAGAGCAGCTCATTATATGATATATGATGGGGATATTCATATTCATAGATATTGGATGCCTAAAGTCAAAGAACATACTGATAGTTTAGAAGAAACAATTAATAAAGTAAGAGAGTTAGTTATAGAAAGTATTCAAAATCAATTAATCAGTGATGTTCCTATTTCTTCTATGTTATCTGGAGGATTAGATTCAAGTATTATTACTGCTATATCTTCTCAATTTATAACTCATTTATCTACTTATAGTATTTCTTATGAAGGACAAAAAGATTATTTCAAAGCTTATGATTATCAAACTAGCATGGATGATGAATATATTGATGATATGGTTTTAAAATATCAAAGTGAACACAAAAATGTAACCCTTTCACAAGAAGACTTAATTCAAGGCTTAGAAACAAGCTTGATTGCTAGAGATATGCCAGGAATGGCAGATATAGATTCTAGTTTCTATCTTTTCTCAAAAGAAATATCCAAAAATCATAAAGTTTGTTTATCTGGAGAATGTGCTGATGAGATATTTGGAGGATATCCTTGGTTTTATAAAGAAGAATTATATAATCAACCCCACTTTCCATGGATGAGAGATTTAGATTTAAAAATGAAATTATTTCATAAAGATATTCAATCATTAAATATCAAAGATTATATTATCAAACAATATCATCAATCATTAAATGAAATAGATAGTAATGACTTTAAACAAAAAATGATGTATATCAATATGGAATGGTTTATGCAAACACTCCTTACTCGTTGTGACTCTCAAACAATGCGTTCTTCTATTGAAGTAAGAGTCCCATTTGCTTCAACAAAAATCTTTGAATATCTATATAATATGCCTTATTCATATATGTTCTATAATAATGAAGAAAAAGGAATACTAAGAAAAGCCTTTGAAAAAGATTTACCAGAAAGTATTACTCATAGAAAGAAAAACCCTTATCCTAAAACACATCATCCTCTCTATACAAAATTAATTGTAGAAAAATTAAAAGAAAGCTTAAAAGATTCATCTAATATTCTTTATCAATTATTTGATAAAGAAGCCTTAATGAAATTAATAGAAACAAAAGGAGAAAGCTTTAAAGCACCTTGGTTTGGTCAACTTATGATGGGACCTCAACTTTTAGCATACCTCTATCAAATAGCATTATGGGGAAAAATATATAAAATAAAAATCGATAGAACATAACTATCGATTTTTTAAAAACAATTTCACTTTAAAAGAATTTCCATTATCTTTAAATAAAACATCACCATCATATTTCTTTACAATACCTTTAATAATGGAAATACCAATTCCATGATTCATTGTATCTTTTTTTGTTGTCCTTAAATCAGAATGATCTTCTAAAGCATCTTTACTATTACTCACTTCTAAATACAAACAACTATATTTCATATAAATCCTTACAATAATATATCTATCCCCCTCTATATTAAGACAAGCTTCAATAGCGTTATCTAAAACATTAAATAATAAAGTCACTATATCTAAATCTAATATTTTTATATCTTCATTAAGTATAACATCTATTCTAGATTTAATATGATTTTCTTCCATCACTTTTATTTTATTACAAAGAACTAAATCAATAATACGATGTTCACAATAATGAACAGCATTCATTGTTTTTATTTTTTCTTTTCTTGTATCAATATATTGATGAGCTTGATCATAAAGATGATTTTTTATAAAATATTTTATATTTTTAATATCATCATCTGTTGCTTTTTGATATTCTTTTAAATCATTTTCATATCTTTTTAATTCTTTTTGTTGAACTAAAGCATATCTATCTACAAAATCCATGTTAATCTTTTTAAATATTGATACCATCATTGTATTTGTATAACAAAGAACTAAAATACCTATTAAGACCATAAAAACAATAATATAAAAAGGATAATCAATACATAATAAAAAGATAATAAAAATAAAGATAAATTGACACATGGATAATGTCATATACTTATAAAATAAATAATAACGTTTATATGGCCAAGCATAAACATATAAGTAAAAAGAAAGAACGAGTAACCAAAATCCATACAAAACAAAAGCATAAACACTAAATTCTAAACTAAAATATTCATGTAATTCTGGAACAATGGAATAATGATATGATAAAGCGACTTCACTTAGAAAATAACTTAATATTTGAATAAAACAATAAGATAAACATACATAAGATAATTTTTTGAGATGATCTAAATAAAAGATCTTACATACACATAATTCTATAAAGAAACAGATAAGAGTCGCAATTATTTTATTTGATATAAAATAAATATTTAAATCATTAAGAATCCAAAATAATATAAATTGTTGAATAAATATTTTCATTCCTTTTTCTTTTGGGGTTAATAAAGTATAACAAATAATAGAAAATAACATTGAAGGAATAAATAGATAAATTAAAAATAAATATTTAAATGTCATCTTTATCCTCCTTATAAATCATTTCTATTTGTTCAATATAGTTGTCTATTTCTTTTTCACTATATTCATCAATCATATCTTCTAATACCATTAAATGATTCATTAAATCATGCCTTATCTTTCTTAATTCTAATTGCTTTTGAGTAAAAATTTCACTTTCTGCTAATTTAACATGAGATATCCTCTCTGCTCTTAATTTCATAAATCCATCATAAATCACATAATCACACCAAAGCATCAATAATGTTAATATGATAAATATATAACCTATAATTCTTTCACACTTCTCTATTCCAAAATAAAATAATATAATCATTAAACATCCTTGTCCTAAAGGAATAAAATAAAACTGTTTAAATTGATTTAACTGTTTAGAAAAAAACTTTACAACAATAAAACAATAAGAAAACATTTGTATCCCTGAAAGACATATCTTAAAAAGTAACATAGGTGTACTAAGAGATAAAATAGGCCACGCATCAGAATAAACCATAAATAAAATAATTGTTCCTATCATCTCTTCTAACATATAAATTAAACTTAATATTCCTAAACTCATTAATCTCTGTTTTAAAGTTCCTTTAAAACAAATATGAGAAATAATAAATAAAGATAAAGCTATATAAATGATCCATATCATATAGTTTGTAAAAAAAGGAAAAGAAATGATAAAGAAAATTAAAAAACAAAGATAAAAAATAATAGGTGTTAACTTTTCATGCCTCATTGTATGAATAGAACAGAAGTAATAATCAATACCAAAAGCGATAACTAATACTTCTATAATTTTCAAATATTCTTCCATTATGTACCTCCTTTTTTGCCTGTTTTTATGCGATTGCTACATTTTGACCACTTTATTTTCATTTTTGGTAAGCATTTTTCGACATTTTTCATGTATAATAAGTAAATAAGGATGTGATATATATGCTTAGAGTTTGTTTATGTGAAGATAATATTGCTCATTCTCAAATGATAGCCTCTATTTTATTTCAAGAATTAGATAAAAGAAATGTGAGTTATTCTCTTCATGAATATCATAAGCTTAATAAACTAGATAAACTATTAGATAGAGATAAATTTCGTTTTGATTTAATATTAATGGATATTGATTTTGATGGGAAAACAAGTATCCCTCTTGCAAAGAAAATCAATAAACTTTATCCTCAATGTTATATTATTTATATTTCTAATTATTTAGATTATGTAAAAGATATTTTTGATACTTCTTTTGTCTACTATATTTTAAAAGACGAACTTGAAGAAAGGTTCCCTCATGCGATTGAAAAAACAATTCATCAACTTCAAATTCAGCCAAAATTAAAGATTCAAAAGAAAGGTAAGATCTTTTTATTAAATCAAGGTGATATTCTTTATTTTGAAAGAGATATAAGAGTAACCCATATTATTTTAAAAGATGATACTCTTACAGTTACTGAGAAATTAGAAAGTATTATCAATCGTTTAAATCTTGATCATTTTATACGATGTCATCGTAGTTATATTGTAAATACATCTTACATACAGGAGTATAGCCCTGATAGTATTACTATGAAAAATGGCTATAGTATTCCTGTAAGTAGACGTTATCGAAATGATTTGAAAGATTTTATTCTAAATGATGATTTATAAGGAATGAATATCATTCCTTATTTTTATAATCATTTCTTTTTGTTTTAAATCAATTCTTTCTATCGGTAAAGGAATTTGATAACAACATCTCTTTTCTTCTACTTTTAATGTTGGTATTTGTATAAATTGTTTAAAGACTTGCATAAATGGTAATTCAATAAAACTATATTTTACAGTTCCTTCAATATCATCAAATATCAATTCATTATTTTGATAATCAAAAAGAAAATTCACTTGAATTCTAAAAGATTGATTTTGATAATTCATTAAAGCATCAATAAATATTCTATTTTGAATAGATAATTGACTCTTTATGATCTTAAACCCATATTCATTACAAAAGGGTTTAACAAAGAAAATAAAACAATCATAAAACTCTTTTTCACCAATAACCATCCAATCACCTCAAGAATTATATGATAATCAAAGAATTAATATTCCCTAAAAAACTCCTTAATTTGACTCACTTCATAAGATTTACTTAAAGCTAACATTAATAATATTCTTGCTTTTTGCGCTGATAATGTATTAGCAGCAATACAGTGTTCTAATGGATCAAAGATATGATCATCAAACACAATTCCTAATGGAACACGTGAAGCTCTTACAAAGACAATCCCTTGCTTAGATAATTCATTAATAGTTTCTAACCATTTTTGACTATAATTGCCATTTCCAGATCCCGCAATAACAATTCCCTGATGATTTTTCGCAAGTTGATATAAAATACTTTCATCAGCTCCTCCATAAAAATAGGCAATACCTACTTGAGGTAATGTTTGGTATATTCCTGCAAATATGGAATGCACAGTATGTTTTTTAAAAGTATTAGAAAAGAAATAAACATCATTATCTTGCATATATCCTAAACAACCAAATGATTTTTGGTCAAAAGCATCAATTTTATAATTATTCACTTTTTGAACATCTCTACCAGAATAAATTGTATTAGAAAATAAAACCATAACTCCTTTTCCTCTTGCTTCATCATTAACTGCTAAAGCAATTGCTTGATATAAATTATATGGTCCATCGGCACTTGTAGCGGTTGCTGGTCGCATCGCTCCTGTAATGACAACAGGTTTTGAAGTATTTAATGTCAAGTTTAAAAAATAAGCTGTTTCCTCTATTAAATCAGTACCATGTGTAACAACAACACCATCAATACTATTATCCATAACTAATTCATTAATTTTATTAGATAAAATAATCCAACATTTTTCATCCATTTCATTACTATCAACATTAAATAATTGATAAGATTGAATATCTGCAATATCATTGATTATAGGAATAGATTGAATAATTTGGCCTACATCAATTTCTCCTGCATGATAAGCAACTGTCTTTCCATTCTCTCCAGTTCCTGCAATTGTTCCTCCAGTAGCTATAATTGCGATTGTTTTCATACACTCACCCTTCCATCGACATTATTTTAACATCTTCTTATATAACAAACAATTAGAAAAGTAAAGTTAGCATATAAAAAAACAGATATATTTTTATCTATATCTGTTTATTCATAAAATTATCCTAAATCTTCACCATTTGTTTCAATGACATGTTTATACCAATAGAATGATTTCTTTTTACCTCTTGATAAATCTCCTTCATGAGCATTATTATAATTAACATAGATGAAACCATAACGTTTATCATATTCACCAGTAGAAGCAGATACAATATCAATTGGTGCCCACATTGTATAACCTAATAAATCAACTCCATCATAATCAACAGCTTCCTTCATAGCTGCAATATGTTCTTTTAAATAATCAATTCTATAATCATCATGAATCATGCCATCTTCTTCAAACTTATCATATGCTCCAAATCCATTTTCAACGATCATCATTGGAAGTTCAAAACGATCATTAAACCAGTTTAAACACCATCTTAAACCAACTGGATCAATTTGCCATCCCCAATCAGAAGCTTTTAAATATGTATTTCTTACAAAATCTTCTTCAGAGAAATCAAATGAACGTCCAAATCTACCAGTATACTTAGTTGCATAAGACATATAATAAGAGAATCCAATATAATCTACTTTACCTTCTGCTAATGCTTTTTCATCTTCTGGTAAAATAAATTGATCATACCCTTTTCTTTCAAATTTCTTTAAAAGATGACTTGGATAATGTCCTCTTGCATGAACTTCAACATACCAGTATTTTTGATGCATTGCTTGTTGAGCATTTAAAACATCCTCTGGATTACAAGTTGCGGGATAAACACCATTCATACCAATCATACAACCAACTTTTGCATCTGGATCAATTTCATGACAAGCTTTTACAGCTAATGCACTTGCAACTAACTCATGATGAGCAGATTTATACATCATATATTCAATATCGTCACCTTCTTTTACAAGAACAGCGCCTTCTTGAATAAGATGATGAGGTCCCATAGCTGTTAATTCAGCTTGGTTATTAATTTCATTGAATGTCATCCAATATTTAACTTTACCTTTATATCTTTCAAAACATACTTTTGCATATTTCACAAAGAAATCAATACATCTTCTATCCATAAATCCATTATATTTTACTGATAAATTATATGGCATTTCAAAATGTGATAAAGTAATCACTGGTTCAATTCCCAATCTATGCATTTCATCAAACATTTCATCATAGAATTTTAAACCTTCTTCATTAGGTTGTTCATCATCACCATTTGGGAAAATTCTTGTCCATGCAATAGAAGTTCTAAATGCTTTAAATCCCATTTCTGCCATTAAAGCTAAATCTTCTTTATAATGATGATAGAAGTCTATACCTAAATGGTTTGGATAATCCTCCCCTTCAATAACTCCATCAGTAATTCTTCTAGGTGATTTTGTTACATTATCTCCTGCAGTCATAACATCTGCAACACTAACTCCTTTACCACCTTCATTCCAAGCTCCTTCAGCTTGATGTGCAGCAATTGCTCCACCCCATAAAAAATCTTTTCTAAATCCCATTTTTTATTTCCTCCATTCTTTTTT
Source organism: uncultured Erysipelotrichales bacterium (assembly GCA_910579135.1). Taxonomy (GTDB): domain Bacteria; phylum Bacillota_I; class Bacilli_A; order Erysipelotrichales; family Coprobacillaceae; genus MGBC113645. The sequence goes on from CAJTTM010000007.1 coordinate 45,269, forward strand.
TATTATACTATAAATTATATAATTTAAAAATATTTTCTTATGAAAATATTATTGACAAAAATTATCTTTATCTCTATTATTGGGAAAAGAGGTGTGAACTATGCATGTTAATTTAATTAAAGGTCCTATTACTAAATCATTAATACTATTTTCTTTACCTATGATCTTAGGGAATTTATTACAACAATTATATAATATTGCAGATACATTTATTGTTGGATGGTATATTGGATCATCTGCTTTAGGAGCAGTTGGTTCTTCTTTTAGTGTTATGACTTTTTTAACTTCTATTATTTTAGGATTGTGTATGGGAAGTGGTATTTTATTTTCAATGCTTTATGGAGCTAAGGAAGAAAGTAAAATGAAAACATCTTTCTATGTTTCTTTTATTTCTATTGCCTTATTTTCTATTGTTTTAGAAATACTATGTTTATCTGCAATTGATCCTATTTTAAAGTTTATTCAAATTCCTTCATCTGTTTATTCAATGACAAGAGAATATTTATGGATTGTTTTTATAGGTGTTTTCTTTACTTTTTTATATAATTATTTTTCTTCTTTATTACGTGCTATAGGAGATTCTAAAACACCACTCATCTTTTTAGCAATCTCTGCTATAACTAATATTGTATTAGATTATGTTCTTATTGTTTATTTTTATTTAGGTATTAAAGGAGCAGCTATCGCTACTGTGTTTGCTCAATTTTTAAGTGCTGTAGGCATTATGATATATGTTTTATATTTTAAAAAAGATTTACTTCCTCAAAAGAAAGATTGTTATTTTGATAAAGACATTTTCTTAAAAATAAAAGATTATTCTCTTCTTACATGTATTCAACAATCAGTTATGAATTTTGGAATCTTAATGATTCAAGGATTAGTCAATAGTTTTGGAGTCGTTACAATGGCTGCTTTTGGAGCAGCAGTGAAAATAGATTCTTTTGCTTATATGCCTGTACAAGATTTTGGAAATGCTTTTTCAACTTACATTGCCCAAAATAAAGGAGCACATGAAGATGCTCGAATCAAAAAGGGATTAAAATCTGCTTTAATGATTTCTACTATATTTTGTTTATGCATTTCTTTTTTAGTTTGTGTATTTTCAAAAGAGCTGATGATGATATTTATTAAACCAAGTGAAATTGATATTATTCTTAAAGGTGTGGAATATTTAAGAATTGAAGGAATATGTTATTTAGGAATAGGAGCTTTATTCTTATTGTATGGATATTATAGAGGAGTTGGTAAACCTGGTATTTCAGTTGTTCTTACAGTGATTTCTTTAGGAACAAGAGTGACACTATCTTATGCTCTAGCATCATATCTAGGTACTCAAATCATTTGGTGGTCTATTCCTATTGGTTGGTTTCTAGCAGATATAACTGGTATTTTATATGGTATAAAAAATGAAAAATGGCTTAATTAGCCATTTTTATTCTAACAAATGATTGATAACAATTAATCACTTTATCAATATAAGGATCATAAATAGTATGAGCAAATCTTTCTTTGTATTTTATGAAATACATAAGTTGATCAAAACTATCCATATTCTCATTTAACTGTTGTGATATGTAATCTAATTGAATACATTTTTCATTAGCAAGATATTTCATTCCCCTACTAATACTAGATTTGTCCATATCGATTATATAGCACCATTGTTCAGCCATGTTTTTAAAATAGTATTGATCAATATAATCATATAGATTATCTTTCAAAATAGTAAGAGTGTATCGATTTTTACAAGTTCCAATCAATATTTTTTTCTCATAATACTGATTAGCAACAATTGATAAAACAAAATCTTCATCTCCTCCTTTCATTCCAATCTGATAACTATCTGTATTCCCATTATCATAATGGATATCTGCCATAACAAAAAATATCTTACCATAGCTATCCATTGCTTCTTCTTCATCATAAACATCAATTTTCACAATGTTATCTTTTTCCATCATCTTTTTAAAAAAAATGATGGCCGTTTCTTCATCCTCCTTTATTAAATTGATTAAAAATGCTGCTAACAATTTTTTTTCGTTCATTTTTCTTTTCCTCCTTTAAATGACCCTCTATTATTAATATTCTAAAAAAAATGACATTTTTCTTTTTTTATTTTCATTTTTTTCATATAATTAAAGAAAAAAGGAGATTTTTATGGGATTTTTTAAAAAAAAAGAAGATATTTCATCATTATTAAGTGAATTAAATCAAATAAAAGGAAATGATTTTAATAAACTTTTTAAAGTTTATTATCAACTAGGTACATTATATTTTCAAAAAGAAAATATAGAAAAAGCATTCTTTTATTTAACTCGTGCTGATAGTTTAACAATGTCCATAGAAGACTTAAATGCGAGTGAGAAAGATATGGATCATTGTAGTGAAATGATATTAGAAATAGAAGATAGAACTTTTCTTAATCAAGTTTTAGAAGATGTTATAAAGAAGGCTTCTAAACTAAGTCATGATCAACAATCTTTGTGGGGTTTACTAACATTATGTCGTTTAAAAATGATTTTAGATTGTTTTTCTTCTAATGAAGGTTGTGAAATTTTAAAAAATGTGAGTAATTCTATTGATTCTTTATATCAAGTTATTGTTGGTGAGAAAGAATATGAAACATTAAACGATAATTTTTTAAGTGATTTATATGATTTCACTGATTCTGAAGTTTATTATAATACAAATACAACTATTTCTTTTCCTTGTATTAAAGAGTCTATCCAACTTTTTGATTTTGAAGAAAATAGTATTTTAACTTCTTTTAATTGTTTTATGAGTGCTGTCGATGCACCTACAAGTAATGATTTTTATTATGATTTAATTATTGGTGCTCTTAGTGTTTTGGTGAGTTATTATGTAAGAACACAAGATCAAGACATTCAAACAATTTCACAAATACAACATGAAATAAAAAGAATTGATCATGATTTTGACATGATTATTAATCTTCCTGATGAGGAAGAATATATTGAAAAAATGAATGAATATAAAGAAATGAATATTTTTGAGTAAAAAAAACGCCTATCATAATGAAAAAGGAGATTGTATATGGCAATAATGTTTGAAGATGGAAAAAATAAAATATTGGAACAATGAAATTTTATAATAGACGATTCTACTGATAAAGAAATGATTATGCGATTTATCTTAACTTTAGGTAAAAAAGGTAATTATGATAACCAACATATCATGTTACTATTTTTTAAGCATTTATTTAAAATAGAAAATGATATTATTGAAACAAAACAATCAAATAAGAAAATTGTTGAACAGAACGAAAAACTTTTAGAGCAAAACAATCAAATTATTGAATTATTACAAAAGATTGCTGATAAATAAAACACCACAGTGGTGTTTTATTTATACTTAACGTGGATAATGTGGTACACCATAACCTCTTATTCTTGAATCGCCTACTTTAAGAGTACGATATTTTACACTATCACTATAATTACCTTCAATAATTTTTAAATCCTTACCATTAACTTCTGCAACTAATCCAACATGATGACTATCATGTTGACAATCTTTTGAAGAGTTACATTTTTGAGCATTGCCATGATAAAAAATAATATCTCCAATTTGAGGAACATAATTATCTGATTCTTCCCATGCTCCCTTTTTCTTTAAAACATTATCAATATGTCTTTGACAACCACATTCAGTTCCACTAATAGAAGCATATCCAGCTTTAATAAAACATGCACTTACAAAAGTATCACACCATGCATCATCATATTTTACTTTATAATCAACAGTATTATCACTATGATTATAATGATTATAAACATCTATGATTTTTTTATGGCTTCCATCACTTTCTTTACATCCCAACCAAGATTTCGCAATTCCTATGACTTTAGTTCTTGCAGGATTGATAATAACTTTTTTCTTTATTGTAGAAATCGCTTTTAATCCTTCACTATTTTGACATACTACCTCAATGATATATTCTCCTACTTGTTCAGGAGTAAAAGATATACTATCTTTATCTGAATAATCTTGAAGTAAAACTTCTTTATCTTTAAAAGTATAGCGAAAACAATATTGATAATGATCTTCATCACCTTCTACATTTGCTTTTATTTTCATACTTTGACAAACATAAACATCTAAAACATCTAATGATACTTTAAAATTAGGTTTCTTTTCAACTGTTAAAGATATAGACTTTTTAATTGTTTGATTTCTCTTATCTTTACATTCTACAATAAATTGATAATCCCCCAAATCATCAGGTTCAAATAAAATCTTTTGATTATTGGTAAAATCACTTAATATAAATTCTTTTTCATTATGTAAATAAGTAAACTTATATTCCTTCTCACCTAAACCTCCAGTTGCATCAGCACTTAACTGAATTGGTTCATTAATATATTTTCCTGTCACATGAAATGAAAGCTTTAATTGTGGATAGTGCAATTTTATTTTTTGAGTTTTAGTAACAACTTTCTTTCTCTCATCTTCACACGCTACAATAAATTGATAATCTCCTTCTTCCTTTGGTTGAAAAGATATAGTTTTTGTAGATGAATAACTTTTTAATGTATGTGTTTCTCCATTTAATTTATATGTAAATTGATATTGTTTTCTCCCCTTTCCACCACTTGAATCAGCAATCAATTGAATAGTATCAGTGACATACTTCCCTTTTGTTTTTAAAGATACTTTTAACTGAGGATATTGAAGATTCATTGTTTTTGAAGATGAAACTACTTTTTTCCTACTATCTTTACATTCGACAATAAACTGATATTTCCCAGTCTTTTTGGTTTGAAAGGAAACTTTTTTTGATTGAGAATAATTTTTAATAGTATACCTTTTTCCTTTATATTTATATGAAAACTTATATTGTTTTTTTTCTTTCCCTCCCGTTGAACTTGCACTTAGATGAATTGTATCATTAACATATTTTCCTGATGTACTAAGCTTAACTTTATAAGGAGCAACAACTTTAATTGTTTTTTGTTTTTTTACTATTTTTCTTTTATCTTTTATATATACATATAAAGTATATGTCCCTCTCTTAGATAATTTCAATGTTGCATTTTTAGAAGTTGAATATTTCTTAATTGTATATGTTTTTTTATTTAACTCATATACAAATTTGTATTGTTTTTTCCCTATTCCACCAATTGATGATGCTTTCAATGTTATTTTCTTACCTTGTGTAACTGTTGAAGAACAATTAACAGAAAAAGAACGCACTTTTAAAGAAGCCGCTTCCACATCTTGGCTACAGCAAATAATCATCATTAAACAAACAATCAAAGATAATATCTTTTTTATATGTTTATACATAAAATCCACCCTCCCAATAAAACTATCATTATTATAAAACTACATACATTTAATGTAAAGGTAGATTTTTGTATTCTTGTTATTAGTTAATGTAAAAAAAGTAAACTTTTATTTTCATTTTGGACTAACAGTCCATTGATTTTTTATATCTCTTGTTTAATAATAGTTTTATAGTCATTCACCTCAAAATATATATATGATTTTTATTGTTTTATCCTAACTATAAAAAGGAGGTAAATTTAATGTTATTCAGTTCTATTTTATACTCAGGTTTCTTATTATGAAACTTCTTCCTAATGCTTCTTTTAAAGATCTATTAAGAATAGATAATATCTTTGCAGATGTTATCAATGCAACAATCTTTCATGGTCATCGAATCATTGATCCTACATATCTTTCCTACTTTGATACAGAATTAACTCAAAATATCCAGTATAATGACAAAACTTTATCTATCATAAGAAAAAGTAATTTAATGAAAAGATATTCCTATTATGATAGGAATATCCTATTTGGTATAGAGATACAAAGTGTTCCAGATAAGAATATGCCAATAAGAATTGCAGGATATACTTATCTAAGTTATATTATCTTGAATAAAAATAAAGAGAAGAAGATACCAGTGATTATGATTGTCTTATATGTAGGAGAAAGGGAATGGAAGTATGGAAACAAATTAAGTGACAGCATGAAAGTTCCAGAAAGTCTAGAAAAAGTGTTTAATGACTTTAAAGCTCCTATCTATGATATAAGAGAGATAGAGAGTGAAGAGTTAAGAGATTTAGTAACGAAGATATACAAAGATTTACAGGTTTATCTATTGAACAATTAGCAACGCTTTAAAAAGGGGTATCACTATCCTTTTTTTGTCTACATAATTTTTTATTTCTTTTTATTTAAAGTTATATTATATTTTTTATTCATAACAATACCTATTAAACATACAAGAAACTCGCATGAAAAAAAAGAAAACCAGACTCCTATTATTCCATATAGATATGATAACAAATAGGCCATTGGAATAATTAATATCAGACCTCTAAAAATAGAGATTATATGAGATTGATAGACCATTTCTTTAGAAGCAAAATAAACTGTCATAATAATATTAAATCCTACAAAAATACAAGATGTAAAATAACATCTTAGTCCTATAATCGCAATATTTTGTAACAGGACATTATTTTCATTATTAAAAATGAGAACAATATCATTAGCTTTAAAATAAATAAACAAATATAAAATAATAGAAAGCAGAATCATGAGCTTTAAAGCATAATGAAATGTTGACTTCATATTCTCATACCTATTCATACCATAATAACGACTAATCATAGGTTGTATCCCTTGTGCTATCCCTGCATAAATAGACATGACAACTAGGGATAAATTCGCAATAATTCCATAAGCTGCCACTCCTATATTTCCACTTAAATCAAGAATGATTATATTAAAAACAATGATAACGATCCCTGATGAAATTTCAGTAATCAATGATGGAAGACCGCTTGTAAAAATATGGAAAAATATCTTTATAGTTAACTTACATTTTATGAAAGAGAAGTGATTTTTCTTTTTAATAAAAAGAGGTAATAGTGTCAACATACTTATAATAGGAGCTAAACCTGTCGCAAATGCTGCTCCAAATATCCCTAAATCCATAGGGAAGATAAATATGTAGTCTAATATAATATTAGAAAAACTACCTATAAGCATTGCTTTCATAGATGAAGAAGGATATCCATCATTTCTTATAAAACATATAAATAAATTATTTAACATAAACATCGGCGAAAACAACAAAATTGTTTTTAAATAAGTACATGTTGTATAAAAAACTTCATGATCTGCTTGTAACATTGTTGTAATCAAAGAAGAAGCAAATAAGCCTATAAATACAAACAACATAGATAAAACTACTGTAAACATAAAAGAATGAACAAACACAGTATTTGCTTCATTATGGCGTCCTTGTCCTTTTAAAATAGAGTATTTAATTCCTCCTCCCATACCAATCATCAACCCACTCCCATGTATAAAACTATAAATAGGAATGGCAAGATTAAGTGAAGTTAAACCTAATGAACCTAATCCTTTAGATACAAAGAAAGTATCTGCTAAAATATAGCAAGATAGACCTACCATCCCTAATATATTAAGTGATGTATATTTAAAAAACTCTTTTTTGACTTCTTTCATATGTTCTCCTTATTCAATCGAACAAGTTCTATAGCTTCTTTACCGCTTATATGTTCAATGTTAAGTTGTAATAAACATAAAGCTTTCCATTCTTTTGTAATTTCATTATCTTTACTTTCTTGACTTTCTAAAGATGAATATTTATCAACAATTTTATTAATAGCTTCTCTTTTTATTGTTTCGCTATCAATAATTTCTATCTTTCCAAAGACAATGACACTTCTAAAATAAGTTGTAAATTCTTGAGAAATAATTTCATCTTTATCAATAACACAAAAAGAAACTTTATTATTTCTCTTTATAGCATCTATTTTATGTCCTTTTAGGGCACTATGAAAATAAATCTTGTTATTGCTATAAACATAACTCATAGGAATTGTATAAGGATATTCATCATCTCCTATAACAGATAATACTCCTGAAGTTCTTTTTTTTAATATTTCTATACTTCTTTCTTTTGATAATTTTTGCTTTTTTCTTCTCATTTCTCTAAACATCTTTCTTCCTCCTATTACAAAATAAAAAACGCCTATTATACTCCTTCTAAGGCCTAACGGAATATAATAAGCGTTACCCGGCGGTAATATTTTATCTAGATAGAGTCTAACATAGTTATTAATAAAATTCAATATTAAAAATTTATTTATAAACTCTTGTTGCTTCTATTGCTTTTTGCCATCCTTTATAATTTTTATTTCTTTCTTTTTCACTCATCTTTGATTGATACGTTTCTACAATAGAATGATGAGCTTTAATCTCTACTTGATTTTCCCAAAATCCAACTGCAAGTCCAGCAAGATAAGCAGCTCCTAATGCTGTTGTTTCTTTCACATGAGGAATCATTATATCAGTATTTAAAATATCACTTTGAAATTGCATTAAAAATGGATTAGTGGTTGCTCCTCCATCAACAGATAAATGCTCCAATGTTAAATGAGATTCCTCTTTCATTGTTTCAATTACATCTTTACTTTGATATGCAATTGATTCTAATGCAGCTCTAGCAATATGTTCCTTTTTTGTCCCTCTTGTTAAACCAAAAATTGTTCCTCTTACATCATTATCCCAATAAGGTGTTCCAAGACCTACAAAGGCAGGAACTAGATAAACACCATCATTATTCTCTAAACTTTTTGCCATATCTTCACTTTCAGCTACATTCGAAAATAATTGAAGTCCATCTCTTAACCACTGCATAACACTTCCTGCAACAAATACCGAACCTTCTAAAGCATATGTCACTTTTCCATTCATTCCCCATGCAATAGTCGTTAGTAATCCTTTTTTTGATACAACAGGTTGTTCTCCTGTGTTCATCAACATGAAACATCCTGTTCCATATGTATTTTTTACATCTCCATTTTTAAAACAAGTTTGTCCAAATAAAGAAGCTTGTTGATCTCCTGCAATACCACAAATAGGGGCTTTAAAGTGAATACCCGTTAATAATGTTTCATCGCTATGTCCATAAATACATGAAGAATCCTTAACTTCTGGTAACATAGACTTTGGAATATCAAACAAGGCTAATAATTCATCATCCCATTTTAAATCATAAATATTATATAATAATGTTCGAGATGCATTTGAATAATCAGTCACATGAACCTTTCCACCAGTTAATTTCCAAACTAACCATGTATCTATTGTTCCAAATAATAAATCACCAATATTTTCATTAGTATGATCTAATATCCATCTTATTTTACTTGCACTAAAATAAGGATTAATAAGTAAACCAGTCTTCTTTTGAATATAATCACTATATCCTTTTTTTATAAGTTTATCACATATATCCTGTGATTGTCTGGATTGCCATACGATTGCATGATAAATAGGCTTTCCAGTCTTCTTATTCCATATAACTGTTGTTTCTCTTTGGTTGGTAATTCCAATTCCTTTAATCTGACTAGGTTCAATATTATTTTCAATAAATAGACTTTGAACAACTTCTATCACAGATTGAAAAATTTCCATTGCATCATGTTCTACCCAACCAGAATGAGGAAAATATTGAGTAAATTCTCTTTGTGACACATATTTCAAATCTCCATTCTTAGAAAACAAAATAGCTCTTGTACTTGTAGTTCCTTGATCTATAGATAATATATATTCTTCCATAAAACGACCTCCTTGTTTACATTATAACATAATAAAAAGAACAATTATTGAAATTGTTCCTCTTTTAATCGTTTTAATATTTCTATAGCACAATATCCTGTTAATATTCCAGTAGGAATAGAAGAAAGAAGCATAATCAATAAATATGACATAATTGCATAATGACTTACAAAAATCATTAAAACAAATAATTGTCCAATATTATGAAAAACAGCTGAAATAATGGACTTAGAAATAATAGGTAAAGAAAAATAAGAAATGCCCCATAAAGATAAACTACTTAACAATACTCCTCCACAACTCATATAAAAAGGATAGCTCATAATATGACCTGTTAATAATCCTGAAAGCATAACTCTCATCATATTCACAATAAACATTTCTTTAACACCATATCTTTCAATAACAACTAATGATATAATATTCGCAAATCCTAACTTGACACCTAGTGGTAAAGATAAAGGTAAAAGAGATTCTATAATATGAAGTACAACTGCAATTGCACTAAGCAAAGATATAAAAATAACCTTCCTAGTCTTCACTTCCTATCCTCTCCTTAACATATTTTTTCATATTATTTTTAAGTTGATCATATTTATCTTTTTCGATTGGTTTTATTCGAGAAAAAGATCTTTCTATCCAATTATTTTTATCAATATAAAAAACACTTTCTTTAAAATATAAATCATATATAAAAGCAATATAGGAAATCCACATATCTAAATGAGTATTTCTTATAGGAGCATATATTAATTCATTATTCATAAATTGTTGATATACATCTTCACTTATTGTTTCTGATTGTAATTCTTCTAAAGATATATTAAATAATGTTTCAATTGATTCACTTTCTTTAACTCTAAAGTTATCTAGTTTATCAGCATCTCTTATCAAATGAACAAATAATAATGTTCTTTTATCAATATTTTCATCTATTCTATATTTATTATGTTGTTCTATTGAAATCTTGATGATTTCATCATAATCATCTTCTTCAATAAACCATCTTATCATTCCTTCTTCAAATAAAAGATAACTTGATAATAAAGCATGATCAATTGTTTTATAATCTTCAAAAGATTGATAAAGACGATATTGTTCAAATCTTCCTAAATCATGAAGTAAAGAAATAAGTAAGGCTATAGAAGTCTCTTCTTCATTAAGTTTTAACCACGAGCATAACTCTTTACATATTTCTACAACTTTAAAAGTATGAACAATTTTTAATTGAATTAGACCTATACTTTTGTCATATTGATTAACATACTGACAAAATACTTTTTGACAATGATTCAAATCAATCATTAGAAATAGCCTCTAATATTAAATTCATATCATTAACACTAATCTGTCCTGGTGCTGATGCCTTCCCTTTAGAAGCAAATGTTAATGATGAACCAAATGTTTCACCACAAATACGAGATATCACTCCTATTGTTCCCATAGACATAGTAATTAAAGGTTTACTAAGTTTTCTAGACATTGTATAAGTTACATTTAATAATCTTACAACATCATTTTTATTTTGCGGCATGACTGCAATCTTACATATATCCGCATCAAATGATTCCATTTTCTCTAATCTATCTATCATTTCTTCATCACTAGGTGTTTTCTGAAAATCATGATTAGACATAACCACTTTCACTTGATATTGATGGGCAATCCCTACTAATTGATAAACTAAAGCATTCCCACTCATTAATTCAATATCTATTAAATCAATATAACCACTTTCACAAACATTTTCTACTAATGCTTGATATTCATTATCTTGAAGCTGAATTTCTCCCCCTTCATTTTTTGAACGATATGTTAATAATATAGGTTGTTCTATAACTCCTCTTAACTTCTTTAACATGGTTAATAATTTATCTTTATTAAAGATATCTTGATAAAAATCAATTCTTAATTCTGCAACATCATACCTTACTTCCTTAAAAGAAAGAGCTTGATTGATAATTTCTTCATCATTTTTACCTACAATGGGCAAACAAATCTTAGGTTTACCTTCTCCAATTTTTATATTTCTTACAGTACATACTTTCATTTAATCTTCCTCCTTATGACATATATCCAAAAACATCTTTATATTTTGATAAGTTTCATTAAAATTCTCTTTTAATACAAAGTGAGTTCCATTCTTGATAATCTTCATAGCACTATATTTTATATTATGATGAATATATTCAGTTTCTTCTTGTTTAATTAAATCATTTTCACCTGCAATTATAAGAGTTGGAATACTAATTTGATTCAATGTTTCTTTAGAAATTTCTTCCATAAACTCCATCATATTTATTAAACGCCATTTTATTCTCATCTTTTTATTATAGATACTAAAAGGTAATAAACAAAATAACATTAACCAATTATATAATCTAAAAATAAACTTCAACCCAGAAACTCTTACATTCGCTCCAATAACAATCATATGCTTTAATCTTTGATCACTAGATAATAATAATGAAGTAATACCCCCATCACTAAAACCAATAACGTCATATTCATCAATATTTAATTCAGTAATCACATCTTGTACATCTTTACAAAACTGAGTATATGACATTGTTCCTTTTTTTACAGACAATCCATGATATCTTGTATCAATACAGATACATTGATAATCTTTTTTTAAATGACTAACTAATTCATCGAATACATGATGATTTTCATCATTACCATGTAATAAAACAATAGGAAATCCTTCACCAATGACTTCATAATATATATCCTTCATTCTCTCACCTTCAATATGTCTTAGTATATCATTTTCTGCATTGATATAAAAGTTATACTCTTACTTCTTTTTAAAATATGAAAACTATTTTTTACAGGTGACAAGACAGTTATCTTGACAACTGTTTGATAATGTGCAATACTATGCTCAATAAAAGGAGATAATATCATGAATGATGAAATTATAAAAGAAATAATACAATTAAAGAAAGAAAAAAATGCAGTTATTTTAGCTCATTATTATGTTGATGGAGAAATTCAAGAGATAGCTGATTATGTAGGTGATTCTTACTATTTATCAAAGATAGCAGTGAATTGCAAAGAAGATACCATTGTTTTTGCAGGAGTAAAATTCATGGGTGAAAGTGCTAAGCTTTTAAACCCCCATAAAATCGTTTTAATGCCTGATGAGGATGCTGATTGTCCTATGGCACATATGTGTGATGAATATTTTATTCAAAGAAAAAGAGAAGAATATGATGATTTATGTGTTGTCACTTATATTAATTCTACAGCACATCTTAAAACTTTATCTGATGTATGTGTTACATCTTCTAATGCTTATAAGATCGTAAGTCAATTACCAAATAAAAACATTTTATTTATACCTGATCAAAATTTAGGAAAACATATTGCAAAAATGCTTCCAGAAAAGAATTTTATTTTCTGTAATGGATATTGTCCAACACATTTTAGAATTACTGTTGATGAATTAAAAGAAGCGAAGAAATTACATCCCAATGCTCCCGTTTTAATTCACCCTGAATGTCGCCCAGAGTTAGTTGAACTTAGTGACTATAGTGGTTCTACTGCTGGTATTATTGATTATGCTAGAAATGATGGGCATGATGAATTTATTGTAGTCACTGAAATTGGTGTATTATACAAAATGCAAAATGAGAATCCTCATAAGAAATTCTATACTGTAACAAAAAATCAAGTTTGTCCAAACATGAAAAAGAATAGTTTAGAAAAAATTAGAGATTGTTTAAAATATCAATTAAATGAAGTTGTTTTAGATGAAGAATTCATGGAAAAAGCAAAAAAACCTTTGGAAATGATGCATTCATTAGCAAAATAAGGAGTGATAACTATGTATGAAGAATATGATGTCATTATAGTTGGTAGCGGTGCTGCTGGTTTATTTAATGCTTTAATGTTTGATGAAAAATATAAAATATTAATTGTCACTAAAGATACTCCTGAACAAAGTGATTCCTTTTTAGCTCAAGGAGGGATTGCGACATTATTAGATGAAGAAGATTATCAAGCATACTATGAGGATACAATGAAAGCTGGTCATTATCAAAATAATCCCGAAGCCGTTGATATTATGATTCACTCTTCAAAAGAAATTATTAATGATTTAGTTGATTTTGGTGTTAAGTTTGCGATGAATAAAGATGGAGCTATTTATACTAGAGAAGGCGGTCATTCTAAATTTAGAATCATGTATCATGATGATATTACTGGTAATGAAATTACTGGTAAATTATTAAAACAAGCAAGTATACAAAGTCATATTCAAATAAGAACTTCTACAAGAATGATTGATATCATTGAAGAGGATCGTCAAGTTAAAGGAATAATTGTTGATCACAATGGAAAAAGAAGTGCAATCTATAGTAAGGTTGTTGTTCTTGCGACTGGTGGAATTGGTGGATTGTTTGCTCAATCAACTAACTTTCCTCATTTAACAGGAGATGCTTTGGCTATTTGTTTAAAGCATCATATTGAATTAGAGAATATTCATTATATTCAAATTCATCCTACAACTTTATATTCTAAGAAACCTGGTAGAAGGTTTTTGATTTCTGAATCTGTAAGGGGTGAAGGAGCTGTTTTATTAAATCCTAATGGAGAACGTTTTTGTAATGAATTAGAACCACGTGATATTGTTACTGAGAATATTAGAAAAGAACAAGAAAAGTTTCATTGTGATCATGTTTACCTTTCTTTAATTCATATGAAGAAAGAAGAAATTATTAAACGCTTCCCTAATATTTATAAAAGATGTTTAGAAGAAGGATATGCAATGGAAAAAGATCCTGTTCCTATTACTCCAGCACAACATTATTTTATGGGTGGAATTAAAGTGGATATGAATAGTCAAACCAATGAAAAATGTTTATACGCAATAGGAGAAACAAGTTGTAATGGTGTTCATGGTGCTAATCGTCTAGCGAGTAATTCTTTACTTGAGAGTTTAGTTTTCGCAAAACGCGCTGCTAAACATATTCAAACTTATATAGATAATATTGAAATATCTATTCCTCAAGTTCAAATAGATAATAGGGATTATGATGATATTGAAAAAGAATATCGTCAATTGGTTTTAGAAGAAATTAAAAGAAAGGATAGAGATTTTTATGATAAATGGTGTAAGCATGAAGATTAATATTGATGAATATATTATCAATGCTTTAAAAGAGGATATTACAAGTGAAGATGTCACAACAAATGCAATCATGAGAGATAATAAAAAAGGAAAAGCTCAATTGATTTGTAAAGAAGATGGTGTTATTTGTGGTTTAGAAGTTTTTGAAAGAGCTTTTACTTTATTAGATAAAGAGGCTTATTTTGAAGGTTATTATAAAGATGGTGATTTTATCAAAAAAGGTGAATTGATTGGTTATATCCATGGTGATATCAAGGCTATTTTATCTGGTGAGAGAACCGCTTTGAATTATCTTCAAAGAATGAGTGGTATCGCTAGTCAAACAAGAGAAATGGTTGAAGTTTTAAAAGATTATAAAACGACTTTATTAGATACAAGAAAAACTGTTCCTAATATGCGACCTTTTGAAAAATATGCAGTTGTTGTTGGTGGTGGAAAAAACCATCGTTATAATTTATCTGATGGTATTTTAATTAAAGATAATCATATAGATGCTGCTGGTAGTGTTACAAAAGCTATTGAACTTGCAAAAGATTATGCTCCTTTTGTAAGAAAAATAGAAGTAGAAACAGAGAATTTAGAAATGGTTAAAGAAGCTCTTGATGCAGGCGCTGATATTATCATGCTTGATAATATGTCTAATGAAATGATGAGCAAAGCTGTTAAAATGATTGATGGAAAAGCTCTAAGTGAATGTTCTGGTAATGTGAGTAAAGAACGTTTAGTGGAAATTGCGAAAACAGGTGTTGATTATGTTTCTTGTGGTGCTTTAACCCATTCTGTTTCCGCTTTGGATATTTCTTTAAAAAATTTAGTTGTTGAGGAATGATAATGGATGGTAATTTTCGTAGAAAAGAAATATTAGAAATTCTTCAAAATGCAACTCATCCATTATCTGGTACTTCTTTAGCCCAACGTTTTCATGTAAGTAGACAGGTGATTGTGACTGATATAGCTTTATTAAGAGCTAATCAATATAACATCATTTCTACTAATAGAGGTTATATCTTATTAACTGATATTATTTCTAAAAAGAAAAGAGTAATTTATGTTGAACATGAAGATAAAGATACTGCAGAAGAATTAAATACAATTGTAGATGCAGGAGGTAAAGTTTTAAATGTGATGATTGATCATAAATTATATGGTCAAGTCATTGCACCTCTACCTATCAGTAGTAGAAGAGAAGTTCTCAATTTTATAGAACGTATTCATGAAACGAAGGCTGTTCCTCTTAAGCGATTAAGTAATGGTAAACATTATCATACAATAGAAGCTGAAAGTGAAGAAATATTAGATTTAATTGAAGAAGAGTTAAAGAAAAAAGGATTTTTGATTGATTAAAAAACAAGATGAAAAAGATCTTGTTTTTTAATATTCAAATACTCTAAAATTTAAATATTTTTGCCCCATAAAATAAAACATTAATTGATCATAATCTTGCTTAGACAATAATTGTCCGCTGTATAACATTTCAAATCTTACACCATCTTCTACAAATGAAAAATCCATATCTTTCATGCCATTTTTCAAATAAAATTCTCTTCTTTTTACTCTTTGAGAATAATTATCATATTTTTCATCAACCTCTTCAATGCTTAACATTAAAGTATGATGATATTTTTGTTTAAGTAAGGCTAAAGCTTGACTGCCATAACCTTTTCCTCTTTGAGATTCATCAATTGCAAAATAGAATAGATATGTTAATTGATGATATGTAATTGTGTATGCTAAACCTATCCATTGATTATTATCATATAGACTTAAAAATTCAGCTTTATTTTGATTGATCTTTTCTATTAAATAATCATATGGTAATCTTTCATCACTAGGAAACGCTTCTAAATATAATCTTTCTACCATTTGACAATCATCATTATTCATTAATTTAAATTGTAACATCACTTTCTCCTCTCATTTATATATTCTTCTATTTTATCCTTTACTAAGTTCTCCCCAATCACAATAATAACTTCCTGTCCTTGATGAATTGGTTTCATTGATATTTCTTTTTTGGTAGCGTTCACTTCTAACCATTCTTCATTACCTTTATGGATAAAACCTTTTATACGAAATATTTTTCCACATTCATTATCTTCAAAAATATTTTTTAATACATTATATAATTGATCCTGATTTATATTCATATTCATAAAATATAATGTTGAATAAATATCATTAAAACTTAATTTTTGATAGTTTTCAGGAATATAACCACTTGTTAATATCAGTTCATAATCATCCTCTGTAAAATCATTCCAATTTTTATCAATAAATTCATCTGTAATTTGTCTATGACATTGAATGGCTTTTAAAGATTGATTGATATAATTTAATAAATGATTTACTTTTTCTTTAGAAACATCTTGAGTTTTACTCAAAACAATTTTTCCAGCACTTGCGATTTCACTTGCGAAAATATATTGAGATTGCTTTGATAAATGATAATCTAATTTTGCATCTATAATTGTAATTACATTCCCTACTTCATACCAATTATTTAATGGTTCTTCATATAATGTATCAAAGAATTCATCTACATCATATATTCCTGAAGGTTCTATAATAATACGATCATAACCTAACATTCCCATCGCAATTAGTTTTGTTTTCAAACGTCTTTGATGAGTTTGTTTATCACTTCCACCACTAATCATTTCTAAATCACATTGATTATCAAGGGCATCTTGAAGTAACATCATATCAACATTGACTGCCCCATAATCATTTTCTATGATTCCTATTTTATATCCTTTTTGTATTAAATACTTTGCATACAGTTTTATAAAAGTTGTTTTCCCTGAACCTAAAAACCCAGTTACTAAATCTATTTTAATCATTTTATCATATCCTTTTTCAATATGTTTTTATTATACTCGATTAAATGATATAATAAAACTCTAATTTTTATAATTCATTTAATTAAGAAAGTTTAAATATAAGTTCATTGCTTCATCTTTTCCAAAATGTTGAATAAGACATTTTAATAAAGATTGTTGTTTTAATGAAGCTTCTTCTATAAAAGAAATGATTTTAAGATCATTAGCTTTCGTATATTGTTCTTTTGATTCATATTTTTCATATTTCTCCTTCATTTCTTGTGACATTTTTAAGAACATTTGGAAAGCCTCTTCTCTATATTGAAAAGAACTTTTTATATTTCCTGAATAATATAATAAATATAAATGATTATAGATATCATACTCTACAAAAACTGTATTACCACATATTGGATCTTTATAATGATAAATAACAAAATGTTCCTTTTGTTCTTTAGTAAGATCTCTTTTTAGTGTTTCCATACTTGTATGTTTAAAAATAGAATACTTTGTATCTAGATCTATATGTTTTAAAATGTCTTTAAAAGCATTTTGAACATGAAAATAATTTTCCATTGATAATGGATATCTTTCTATTTGATAAGTTGGATGATCTTCCTTTATAAATTGAATAGCACAATCATAACCTTTATCTCTAGATACAATAACAATATGATGAGAATGAGATATATCTACTAATTCTTTTAATTTTGTGACTATACAAAAATCCATTCCATTCTTTATAGCTTGTTTTTGTAATAATGGACAAAGGTCAATAATCTTAATCTGTTCATTATCTAAATATTGAAATTTACTAAAAGCTGTTGGATTGCTGATAAAAAGATATATGAGTGCTGATTTAGGGATATTATTAGGAATTTGATATCCTACATTTTCTGTGTCCACCAAGAATATATCTTTATACTTCCTTAATTTCATTTTATTTAATATTTGATTTATCATATTGTAAATCCTCCTTTATATAAAGAATATACAATAACAATTATATAGATACACGCTTATATAAGTCGGTATCATTGACTTTTATGGTTTATTATTTTAACATGAATATGAGGTGATAAGTAATGAAGAGAAACAAAGATAAAGATTCTTTTATTAAATTTTTAGCTGTTATTGACATTCTTATTAAGAATAGTGATGAAAGAAATCCTATGACAGTAAGTGATATTCAGTATAAATTATATGAGTTGGATTATGATTTTCATATTGATTATCGTTTGATAAAAAAATATGTGAATAATTATAATGATTATTATGAAGATACAATTATTGAGTCCTATAAAAAAGGTAGAAATTACTATTATTATTTTGTAAATACTGCTTTAGATACTATGGAAGCAAAAGCTATCGTTGATTTGATTTATAGTTCTGATTTTTTTACATTAAAGACAAAAGAGAATTATAAAAAAAGGATTCAAGATATGTTTAGTATTCATTATCATGCTTATTTTGATAAAAGACTTAATCTTCATGTAGAAAAAAATGAAAATGATCAAGTCTTCTATAAAGAATTAGAAGTTATTGTTCGTGCTATTATAGAACATAAAAAGATTCGTTTTGAATATCATAAACCTTTTATATCAAGAGAAGATAATTATAAGAAAATTGAATTAGCTCCAATTGATACTTGTTTTGCGAATAATGAATATTATTTATTATGTCAAGGTGCTATTGACTTAAAGCTTTCTATTACTTATCGTTTAGATTATATTAAAAATGTTGAAATTGTAGAAGATTCTTCTGTTTATTTTAATGAATTAGAAATGCAATGTTTTCATGAAAAACTCAAAAATATTACTTATATGTATGGAGAAGGTCATATTGAGGTTATAGAATTAGATTTTAATGAATCAGTTTATTCTAATATTATTGATAAGTTTGGTAAAGATATTAAACCTAAAAAGATATTTGATAAAACTTATAGAGTTCGTGTCAAGAATATTATTAATAGTACATTTTATTCATGGGTTGTTGGATTTGGTGGTGCTATTCAAATATCAGGTAATCAGCAACAAGTAGAAAGATTTCAAAATTTCTTAAAAGAAAAGTTTTTATAAGAATTCAACAAATGAGAATATTCGTGTAAGTGCATTAATAAAAGATAGAACTATATAACTCAATTATTTGATATTAATAAATCTACAACAAATAGCATCTTTTTTTAAATGGTGAATTGAAAGAGAATGTGGTTGTTACGATTTTTGCAACAACCTCTTAGCATAATGCAACAAAAAAAGCAAACTAAATTAACACAATTCTATAAAAATAAAACAGTGCCACTATATGACACTGTAATTGTTTTGTTATTTATCTTCATTTTTAGTTGTGACTTCCATATTTTTAGGTAATAGTAAATTAAGTATAATCGCAACAACAAAAACAACTGCAACACAATTTTCTGCAAATATATTTTGAACTAATTGTGGAAAAATATGAAATATTTCTGGAACTTGTGTAAATCCAATTCCTGTGCTTAATGATAATGCTGCTATTGTTATATTCCTTTGAGAAAATCCACATTTACTTATCATTTGTAATCCACTAATAACAATTGTTCCAAACATCATAATTGTACAACCACCTAATACTGCATCTGGTAAGGTTGCAAGTAGTGTACCAAAAATAGGAAATATTCCTGCAAGAATCATAATCATTGCTCCAATTGCAATAGTAAAACGATTAACAACTTTTGTCATAGCTACAAGCCCTACATTTTGACTAAATGATGTAATTGGTAAACAGCCTAAAAGAGAAGACAAAGAACTAATAAACCCATCACATGCTAGAGAACCTGAAATTTCTTTTGTTGTTGCATCACGATTTAACCCAGAAGTCGCGAGTGCTGATGTATCGCCAATTGTTTCTGTAGCCGAAACTAAGAAAATTAGAACAACAGCTAAAATAGCATTCATATTGAATTCTGGTGTAAAAGGCATAATCGATGGTAAAGCAATGATTGAAGCATCTTTTAATCCAGAAAAATCTACAACTCCCATAAAAGTCGCAACAATATATCCTACAACTAATCCAAATAACACTGAAAGTTGTTTCCAATGCCCTTTTGCTAAAATATTAAAAACAATACAACATAATAAAGTAATTGTTCCTAAAATCCAATTTGAAACAGACCCAAAGTTCATACTTCCACTACCTCCACCAAACGAAGCAGCACCTACAGATAAAAGAGAAAATCCAATCGCAGTGACAACGCTTGCTGATACAATAGGAGTAATAATCTTTATCCAATATTTTGCAAATAAACCTAAAATACCTTCAATAATTCCACCGACTAAAACAGCTCCAACAATCGCATTATATCCATATGTAGGTCCTATATAACATAAAATAGAAACAAAAGTAAAACTAATTCCCATAACAATTGGTAATCCTGAACCAATCTTCCATAATGGAAAAAGTTGAATTAAAGTTCCAATTCCCGCCATAATCATAGCACTTTGTATTAACATAGCACTTTGTTTGGCATTAAGTCCACTTGCTCCTGCAACAATAATAATAGGTGCAATATTCGCAACAAACATTGCAAGTATATGTTGTAAACCAAATGGAATGGCTTTTCCAATTGGGACTTTTCCTTCTAATTGATAAATATTATCTATACTTGTTGATTTCCCCATAATTTTTATCCCCTTCTTCATTTTTATTGTTTTCCAAAAGTAATTTTTCCAGTTTTTGCATCCATAGCATCTACGATTGCAAGTGATTCCAAATGATATCCCAAATTTCTAATAACACGTCCTCCCGATTGAAAACCTTTTTCAATCGCAATACCAATACCTTCTACACTGGCTCCCGCTTGAGAAACTATTGAAATTAATCCTTGCAAGGCACAACCATTCGCTAAAAAGTCGTCAATAATTAAAACTCTATCTCCTGGCCCTAAAAACGCCTTAGATACAATCACTTGATTTTTACATCTATGTGTAAAAGATTCAACTTCAGCTATGTACATTTCTCCTTCAATATTAATACTTTTTGATTTCTTTGCAAAGACTACAGGAACCTGAAAAAACTCTGCTACAACACAGGCAATTCCAATACCTGATGCTTCTATAGTTAATATTTTATTGATATTAGCATCTGCAAATCTTTTTTTCCATTCTTCACCCATCTGTTTAAATAAAGCAATATCCATTTGATGATTTAAAAAACTATCAACTTTTAATACATTTCCTTCTTTTACAATACCATCTTTTTGTATTCTCTCTTCTAAAAAATTCATAATATGACCACCTCATAATTATTAATAATATAAGTCATTATAAAACAAATATATTATATTAGCACGCATTTTTTTCATATTTGTACAATTTCTGATTGATTTCGTCAATATTTTATATTATTGAATTACATTATTCCAGTTAAAGATAAAATCATTGATTCTATAAATAAAGAAATGATTACCTTTCAATAATCATTTCTTTGTTTCTCGTTATACTGTTTTGCGATATCCTGTTTGAAAATCAACTTCATTTTCTAGCTGTTCATGATTTAATATATGATGTATATTTCTAATCACAAGATCTGTGTAATATTGACGAGCACTATTCCAAACATATCCTCCTGAAGCATGTGGTGTTATGATTGTGTTATCAAAATCCCATAAAGCTGAGTTTTCTGGTAATGGCTCTTCTTCAACAACATCTAAGCCAACTCCAAAAAAATGTCCACTTTCTAAGGCTTCTTGTAAATCTTGTGTATTAACAGCACTTCCTCTTCCTATATTTATAAAAACTGCATCTTTTTTCATCAATGAGAATCTTTCTTTATTGAATAGATGTATTGTTTCTTTTGTTTGTGGTAAAGCGGTAATAATAAAGTCAGCCTTAGGAAGAACTTGATTGAGATCTTTTGTTGTATATAACTCATCAATATCTTTTGGTAATGGTGATAATGTTCTTTTAATTCCTATGATTTTACAATCAAATGCTTTTAATCTTTTCGCAAGTTCATATCCTAAATCTCCAAGTCCCACAATAACAACTGTACTTTTATAGAGTTCTTTCCCAGTTAAAAGTGGTCTCCATAAATGATCTTTCATATGATAAGCATATGTTTTTAAGTTTTTATTTAACATTAATATCATTCCAATTGTATGTTCTGTAATCGCTTTCCCATATGTTCCACTCGCATTTGTTAATATTGTATGAGGATGAAGTATCCCTTTTTTAACATACTCATCACTTCCTGCACTATTAAGTAATATGGCTTGAAGGTTTTCTTTATTGAGATCGAATTGAAAACTAGGGTTTCCAACAATAACATCACAATCATCTATCATTTCTTGCGTAACTGTTTGATTTGATGAAAATATAAAATTGATGTTAGGAAAACTTTGTTCTATTTTTTGAAGATTTTCTTGTTGTAATGGTGCTAAAACTAAAATTTTCATAATATCATTCTCCTTTTGATATTGATTATTCTATAAAAACTCATCAATTCATAATACTTTTTCTCATCAAAGTCACAAATAGGTTTTCTTATTTAAAATACCTTTGAATTATTTTATAGTAATTGTTACTGTTCCATTTGATAAAGTGTATTCATCAATTGATGGAAATTCACCTTTATCATATCTAACGTCTTTAGACTTTATTTGACCTACATAATCAACATAACATAAATAATCTGGACGAAAATCATTATGGTCTGTATTTCTAATGAATATTGTAAAAATAAAATCTCCATCTTTTACTACTGATTTCTTGTATTCTTGATTTTCTTTTTTAGAATAAACTTTTGTATAACTTGCATCATCATTCATCTTTGTACCTGGATATCCACAAAAAGTATAAGTTGATAAATCAATTATTGAAAAATTATTTCGATTAGTTGTCGAAACCATATCATAACTTTGTTTTAATCCGATTGTTAAAATTACTGAATAAGATAATAATATGATGATGAGCATAAATCAAATAATAACAAAACATTGCGCTTGCTATTACAAATGTCACTAAAACAATAATAACTATAATATTAAACATAATTGTTACCTCCTATATTCCATAATAATCTTTAAATTTATAATAATATGTTTGTGTGACATCTACGATATCTCCATTATTTAAGGTTAGATAAAACTTTTGACTAAGTGCAGATTTAATCCTTTTTATAGCATTTTTTCTTATAATAACAGAATGACTTATTTTTATAAATTGATCATTTAGTAGAGTTTGTTCAAAAACATAAATTCTTATATTTGTTGTAAATATCTTATCATTTGTATGAATATAAATGTTTTTCCCAAAGATTCAATATATTAAATATCTGAAAGTGAAAGAATAACTTATCAGTATCGTCTTTACAATATATCTGTCCTTGTTGATAAGCATCTTCTGTTAAAATGAGGTAGTATCTTCTGATGCTTCTATACCTATATCTGTTAGCTTTTCTTCAACTTGTTTCTTTTTATCGTTGTTGAGTCTTAATTTTAATTTCATATAGCTTTCTTCTACTGTTTCTAGTATATTGATTTTCTTTTTCAATTAAATAAGTATAAATTGCATGTATGCTAGAATAATTTGTATATTTTCATAAATAATATCTATTGATTATATATAAATATATTATTCTTAATCTTGTTGTATCATTCAAGTTGATATAATAAAAATTCTTTTGTAATAATAGTGAAATAAAAATTATATATTTCTTAAATTATTTGTTATAATCTTGTATTGAATATAGAAAAAGTATTAAAATATGATTTGTTTTCATGTATAATAGGATAGATATTAAAGGAGAGTAATGATTTTATGATTTTAGAACAAATAGATAATGATTTAATAAATTTAGCTGAACAATCTGATTTAGAGCTAAAGGATATTTATAAAAATATAGATGATATATGTTTGTATAATTCAAATAGAATCTTATCTGCATTTATTGAAAATCAGATTTCTTATTCTGATTTTGCAGATATTAATGGTTATGGTAATTATGATGAAGGAAGAAATAAATTAGAAAGAATTTTTGCGACTGTATTAGGTTGTGAAGATGCCTTGGTAAGACCTCAAATTATGAGTGGGACAAATGCATTATATTTAACACTTTCTGCTCTTTTAAAACATGGAGATACAATGATTTCTATTTCGGGAACTCCTTATGATTCTTTACAAGAGATGATTGGTTTAAGTGGAAATTCATCTCAATCTTTAAAAGCTAATGGTGTTTTTTATGAACAAATTGATTTAATTGATAATGAATTTGATGAAAAAAAGATCGTAGAGCGTTTAAAAGAAAATAATATCAGATTAGTAGAAATTCAAAGATCAAGAGGATATTCACATAGGTTATCTTTAACACTTTCTAAAATAGAACATGTGATTCAAAAGATTAGAGAGGTGAACAAGGATGTGATTATTATGATTGATAATTGTTATGGTGAATTAGTGGAGAAAAAAGAACCTGGGCATATTGGTGCTGATGTTGTTGTTGGTTCATTGATGAAAAACCTTGGTGGAGGAATTGCGACCACAGGAGGATATATTGCTGGAAAGAGTGATCTTATTTATAGGGTTGCTGAAAGATTAACTGCTCCAGGAATTGGAAAGGATTTAGGAGCAAATTTTAACTTAAATAACTCTTTCTTTAAAGGGATTTTTATGGCTCCTCATGCTGTGAAAAATGCTTTGAAAACTGCTGTATTTACTTCATATATGTTAGAAAAATTAGGATATAAAAATGTTTCTCCTAAATATGACGAAGAAAGGACAGATATTATTCAAACATTAGAGCTTGAAACAAAAGAAAACCTTGTTGCTTTTACTCAAGGTATTCAAGAATCAAGTCCAATTGATTCATTTGTTCATGTCTTACCTGCACCAATGCCAGGCTATCCTTTTGATGAAGTCATGGCAAGTGGTAGTTTTACACAAGGAAGTACTATTGAATTAAGTGCAGATGCCCCGGTTGTTAAGCCCTATACTTTGTATATGCAAGGTGGTTTAACTTTTGAATATGGAAAACTTTCTATTTTGCTTGCTTTAACAAAGATGAAAAACAAATAAAAAGGTTGTGATTTTTTTAAAGTCACAGCCTTTTCTATAAGAATTATATAGATTAACAACTTCCCATTTGTCCACCGTCAATTCTAATAATTGTGTTATTAATAAAGTTAGCTTCATCACTAATTAAAAATTTAACTAAATAAGCCACTTCTTCGGGTTCACCATATCGTTGAACCATAATTTTTTCTTGTTCTTCTTTTAAAAATTGTTCGTCATAGCCTTCTAATTCATTTTCAGTTCCAATAAAACCAGGCGCAATGCAATTGACATGAATATATGGAGCAAATTCAAATGCTAAGTTATGTGTCATTGAAATGATTGCTGCTTTTGATGCATCATAATCAATACACATTGGATAATATGTATTGATACCATTTGTAGAAGAAATGTTAATAATTCTACCATATTCTTTTTCAAACATATGCTTATAGACTCTTTTGCTACAATTAAATACTCCTACAACATTGACATCTAATGTTCTTCTGAAATCTTCAGCATTTTTTAAATGAAATAAATTAGATAAGTCAATAGCAGCATTATTAATAAGAATATCTACACCACCTAATTTATTTTCTATTGTTGTTATCATTTGATCAACTTCATTTTCTAAAGAAACATCTGCTTTTATAGCTAAACATTGAACTCCATAGTCATTAATGATTGTTTCTTTTAATTTTATTGCTTCTTCTTTTGATGTTAAGTAATTGATAACAATATCATAATGATTTTTCGCAAGTTCTAAAGCAATCGCTTTCCCAATACCTTTTGCTCCACCTGTTATTAATACAATTTTATTCATCGTTTTAAAAAAAAGAGTTTAATTAAACTCTTCCTGCATATTTCCCATCTGTTGAAAATACAACGATTTTCTCACCTTGTTCGATAAACTGTGGTACCCTTAATGTTAAACCAGTATCTGTAACTGCATCTTTTGTTTGGTTAGACGGTGCACCTTTAATAGCTGGATCTGTTTCTACAACAGTTAATTCAACTTTTTCTGAAACTGAAACTGATAATAACATTCCATCAAAGAACATTAAATAAGCATTAGATCCTTCAACAATAAAATACTTGTTGAATCCAACTTGTTCTTCAGAAACTTCATATGTATCATATGTTTCTAAATCCATGAAATAATATGTTGTATCAGCACTATAAGAATATTGAACTAATTTTTTTGAAATATTAGCTTGTTCAAATTTAATAGATGCATTAAAGTTTCTTTCTTGAATATTTCCAGTTTTTAAGTTTCTCATTTTTGTTTTTAAAATAGCTGCTCCCTTACCAGGTTTTACGTGTTGAAAATCTAAAACTTGACAAGGATCTCCATCTACAATTAAAGTTAATCCTGTTTTAAAATCTCCTGCGGCAATTGCCATAATTATCACTCCTATTTTTTTATATTTTTTTACATGCTTTATTGTAACAGTTTTATAGCATATTCTCAAGTCAGATAAAATTAAAATATAGATATTTTTTCTTTTTCTTGATGTTCTTTAATATATTTGCTCCATTTGATATATCCATATGTTGTATTTGTAAAGTATCCAATCTTTAAAATCAATAATACATATTGTCCAGAAATAATATTAATAACAGCTTCAAGGAAGGCGCAAATATACCATGCTAGCCATTGTTCTCTTAGTCTAAAGAAGATAAATAATCCATTCGCAATACCTACAGCTGATGCACAAGCATCAATATAAATGATTGCTGTTTCTAATGTTTTATTGTTATAAAAATCAGTCGCAATATCAAGACCACTAATAAAGTATCCCACAACAATTGTCCATACAACAATACCTACAATAACTAAGACTTCTTGATATCCTTTTAATTTTCTGACTTTTGTTAATTCACTTTCTTCTTCATCTTTATGTTTAGTCCAATTGATGTAACTAATAATATCAATAGGTAACCAGAAGAATAAAGTCACTGTCATTGTTGCAAATCTATACATTAAGACAATACATGTTATAATTTCTACAATTTCAACAAGTACAGAAACAAGGAAATTATATCTAGATTGTTTTGAAATTAATAATTCACAAAGAATATTTAAGAAAGTATCTAATAAATACAATAACATGATAACAATCCCATTGACTCCATTTGCTCCCTCTTCTGGGAATAAAACAGAGAAGATGGTTGCTAAAACCATAATAATCATAAACCATGATTTTTCATAGGTTGTAAATTGTTTTGAGAATAACATCATAATAGCTAAGGATAATGCTAAAATAAATGTTGAAGTTCCTAGATTAAATACAGGCATTAATTCTTCTGCCATGACTTGTTGATAAGTGTATTGTGCTTCTTTATGAGTTACATCTTTATGGTGAAAATATAATGGAGTGCCTTTAGTTGTTTTATATTCATAGGCAACAATTGTATTTTTATTTAATTTTTCATATTCTTCATATGTATAAGAAACAACTAATTTTTTATCACCATCTCTATATATAACATCACATATGGTACTATCTGAATCATAGTCTTCCTCTTCTTCATCTCTTACCATATTAATACTTCTTTGGTATTGTATATCCCCTACATCAGAATGTACACTTGAAAATCCAATACAAATAGAAACTATTGAACCAATACATAATAGAACTAATATTAATATTTCTATAGATCTTAATTTTTTATTTGGTTCAATATTTGATTTAAAAAATTGAATCATTTTTTTATTCCCCCTCTTACTACATAAATTTCAACAAAATTTTTATTTTGTTATTAAAAATGATTGCAATATCTTATTTATTCAATAATGAAAAGTTGTATTCACTGCATAAAGTGAATTATAACATAAATATCTTTTATTTTATATCAAATAATTTCATGTTTTTGAATCAAATAGAATAATTAGCTTCTCTTAATAGCTTTTATTCATTTCTACTCAAACTATTCAACTAAAAGCACTCATTATTTTTCATAAAATCTACGATATTTATATGTCTAATACCATTCCTTTTTTGAAGTAAATAATCCGTTGTTGCAACATATTTTAGGTAGTTATCCTTAATTTTTTCTAATGGTTTATATTCTCTATCCTCAGTTTCCTTATTTAGCATAATTATATATGATACTTGCACATAAGAATAGTTCAATTCATCATCACGTAAAATAAAATCACATTCTAATTTACCAATTCTACTAACACTTACAGAATAATTATGACTTCTTGCATATATATAAACAATGTTTTCTAAGCAAGGTCCATAATTCATTTGATTATCAGTATTTAAGACATAATAAAAACTCAAATCAGCTATATAATACTTTTTTCACCTTTTATTGATTTCTTTGATTTCATATCATATCTACTACAATCATAAATGATTTTTACATCTAATAATGCTTGAATATATTTAGATACAGTAATTTTACTAATTGGAGTCCCATTCTTTTTTAATGTGCTAACAATATTATTAATACTTATTAAAGAACCAAAGTTATTAATCACAAAATTTCTTACTATTTCAAAGGCGTTTCTATCTTTAATTTTTATTCTTCTTTTTATATCTTTTTCAAAAATTTCTTTTATAACACTTTGCGTGTAAGTTCTTTTATCTTTAAGGTTATCTATTTGTAATGTACGAGGAAATCCTCCTTCCAATATATACGAATTTAATTCTTCTAATGGATTAGAACTTATAAACTTATTATAAAATTTTTCATACTTTCATATTCTTCAAAACTCAAAGTATACATTTCAAATTCAATATAACGTCCAGTTAGTTTTGTCATTAATTCTCCACTTAATAAATAAGAATTAGAACCAGTTAAATTGAATATTCACCTTCACTCCTAAATCCATTTAAAACTTCTTCGAATCCTTTTACATTTTGTACTTCATCTATAAAAAGATATTTTAATCCCTGAATATTTGATACTTTCCCATCAATAAGTATTTCTAATTGATCAGCCTCTCTAATCTTTCTATATTCTCTTCTATCCAAATCAATATATATAATATTTTCTTTCAATGCACCGTGTTCTACTATTTCTTCAGCTATTGTTTGTATTAGTGATGATTTTCCACGCCTACGCGCTCCTGTAATAACTTTAATGATATCATCAGCTCTGTAAAATCCTCTTATCTTTTTCAAATAATTTTCTCTTTTATATAATTTCATCTTCATCACCAAAATATATTATAGCACAAAGCATTATGTTTTTATCATTTATCGTTTCCATTTTTAAAAAAATTAAAAAATCGGTAACGATAACTATAAAAAACACTGTATTTCTATAATACTTCTTGTTGTTAGTGAATGTGCTTTTTTATCCATAATATCTTTTATCATCTTAAAACCTATAAAACCTGTACAATGTCCTGTATAAAGTTGAATATTTTCTTTTATTAAGTATTCACATATTATCTTTATTTCTTCCTTAGAAAAAGTACATAGTTCTTTTTGATCCTTTTTCCCTTTTAAATGTAGTCCTCCTATAAAAGCATATATTTTTTGATTTGGTAATGATTGTTTCACTTCTTCAATAATATTTTGTATTCCAGCATGAGAACATGAATTAAAGATAATTAATCCTTTACTTGTATTAAAAACTAAACTTAATTCATGAGAAAAATTGTCACTAATGAATTGTTTGTTCTTCTTAACATATAATTGACTTTTTTTATTAATAGATTTTAAATGTTTTATATTGTGTGGGATTAAATATACATCTCTATCTATTTGAGTCATTTGATCAATAAGAGTAAAACGATGTAAATGATTTTGTTGAATAGACATAGGAACAGCAATATTATGTAATACACCACCAGAAGCAGAGTAGTATTGTTCAAAAACATTTTTCATTGCATAAACAATGACATTTTGATTTTGAGATAAAAAAGCATCATAACCACCTGAATGATTATAATGACCATGAGATAATATACAACATTTGACATTATTGATTGAAACATCTAAGGCTTTTGCGTTAGATATAAATGCTGACGTAGCGCCCCTGCATCTAACAAATATGATGAATGATTATTTTCGATCAATAAACTTAATCCAAGTTCAATTAATAAATCATTTGGACCTGTATTTTCAATTAATACTGTTATTCTCATATATTTATACCTTCCTAAGAATATTCATATATTTATTATAGATGATTATAAATGATAAAACAATTTTTATCATTAGAAAGTATTATATTATAAAATAAAAAGCTTGGTATTTTCTATTACATCGCAATAATTAATACCAAGCTATTTTTCTATACTTTAATGAAAGATAGTTATTATATTTTATAATTATAAAATAGATTATTTCAATGTTTTTTGCATAAAATGAGCAAGAGAGCCGTTTAGAAAAATAGTATCAAAAGCATTCATATACATAATAATCTCTTCTAACGAAAATGGTCTATAGTAGCCTTCTATAAAATGTGTTTCTACATCATCTTCATCAAGTTGCCCTTTTACAAATTTTTTAAAGTCTGGTACTTTCATTTGGACAGCTCTTAGATGTCTTCTTGCTTTTGTATAATCTGTTTGCTTATAAGCTAATACAAATTGAAATAAATGTGTTGGTATATTATCTTCAGGATAATGATCAATAATTTCTTTCATCTTTTCACATTCTTCCAACATTGCATAAAGTCCCATTAATGAATATCTTGCTCCCATATTATCATTCTCGTTTAAATAAATGATATACTCATATAATTCAATAGCTTTTCGATAAGATCCTATTTGTTGATATTGTGAAGCCATTACATAAAGTAATCTTATATATGGTCTTGTTTCCAATATTCCATAAAAACATGAAATATTTTCCTCTGTAAAGTATCCTTCACTTTCTAAATACTCTTTTTCTTCTTTTTCTAATTTTTCCAATTCTCGTATACGTTTGAATTCATCTTCATAAAAACAAATTAATTCAATTTTTGCATCTGTAAAATTGGGTTTAAGTTTAATAGCCTGTTTTAATAATCTTCTTGATTCTGAATTACTATATGTTTCCATAGC
Source organism: uncultured Erysipelotrichales bacterium (assembly GCA_910579135.1). Lineage (GTDB taxonomy): Bacteria > Bacillota_I > Bacilli_A > Erysipelotrichales > Coprobacillaceae > MGBC113645. The sequence goes on from CAJTTM010000007.1 coordinate 76,889, forward strand.
TTTATCATATAAATCATAGGCTTTTTCTTCATCACTTTGTTCAAGTTTACCTTCTTTTTTTAATTTTAAATTTTCGTTATATTGTTTCATAAATTCTTGAGCATAATCATTAATATTATCCTCTGTCACCTTATCTCCAAGACTATCGATATAATTATGAAATGCTTTCATTGCTTTTTCTGTTTGTCTCATAATTTGTTCCTCTCTATATTTGTCTATAATTAGTATACTATATATATTGCCATTTTTCTATTATTTATTTTTATTAATATAAAATTTTTTGAAGATACTAATACATATATAAACTTTATGAAATTATCTCAGTAATCTAAATGTAATATGATTATCTCTTTAACAATCGCATTAAAGACATATTACTTTTCAGTGTGATATATCATATAAATTATATTCAAATAAAACAGGTTCATAACCTGTTTTATCAGACTGTTGGCTTTCTATTTTGTCAACGGTCTGAAATTCGCTTAAAAAGCGAATTATTTTTATAGACTCTCTGCTATAATTTTATTGAGGTGACTATAATGGACAAATTAAAAAACTGGTTATTTGATACAGAAAAAGAAACCCTTTCATATATGCATGATGAAATTACGTTGGATCAATATACAATTGATGATTATAAATTATTATATAAAATTGGTGATAATTTAAAATGTAATCATATAATTATTTGTTATATAGATGAAATGTTTCTCACAAGATCTCTAGATTATCTAAAAGGAATATGTTTTGTTCTAGATTATCAACATATTCCTCTAACAAACAATATTTATTTATTTCTTCCCAAAACAATAAACTATAACCCTAATTCATAAATAATTTCATTAACAGTATATAAATCATATATTTTGTTTTGTACACAATATATAATAACAATGTCAAATTTATTATTTAGTGATAATGCATAATTTGCACTAGCCAATAAAGCTTCAAATTCAATTAAGTCTAATTCTAGAGCTAATCCTAAAGCAATAATAGTTTTTCTTGATGGATGATATAATGGATTCCTAATTTTTGAAAAATGTTTAGCATTTATATGAGCTTTTTTATAAATAAATGAATCTTTTTTGCCTGGAAATTTGTGTGACATATATAAATATAATAATTCTACAAATGATAATAGTGCATATGGATTTTCTTTTTGAAAATCTTTATCACTTTTTATTTTATATTCCAACTTATTAATTTCTTTTATTATATCCTCTATCATAAACATACTCCATTTTATCAAAATATAAACTTATGACTTTATATTATAAAATTAACTAATAATAAAATCAAATATATCTTTTCTTACTGGTTTATCTAACTTATATAATATTTGACATACTGGTATATTATTACCCATAACATCTTGGGTGATCTTTTCTATATTTCCTTTACCTAGATAATAAAATTCTTTTGATATTTTATCGTCCTTATTTTTCCTAACAAATATATGTATAAAAGTTTGTTTTTCAGTAGCGTTTGTAAATATTTTCATTCCAGGACTATCTTTCTTCATTTTGCTTTTTGACATTGCTACTAAAGTTTGTTGATCTATGAAATGATCATGATAATTTGTTGTTTCAGAAATGTTTTCCTCTTTATCATAATTTATAAACACAGGTAATGTATTCGTGTGCTTATCATAGTAATATCCTCCTATATTCAAAGGAACTAGGCTCTTTTTCCAATTCAATAATCTACAAACATCTTCATAAGTATACTTTTGATATAGACATAGATCTGTATTCTTATATCTTTGACTATATTCTTCTTTGTATATTTCAATAGCATAATCTATAATTTCTAAAATTTGTTTTTTAAATTCTTCATTATATAAAAGTTGCTTAAAAACAGGTGAAATATCCCAATTTTCATCAATTATAATAGCATCTTGAAATGTTGTTTTTGATGATCCAGTTGCAAAGTTTTGAGTCAATATATTTTGTATAGTTTCAAAACTAACATAAGACATATCTATATTATACTCAGATCTCATTTTGTCTCTTAACTCTTTCATTGATGAATTTCTTTTTCCGATAGCAAGCTTAATCACCTCTAATTCTTGCACTCTTTTACCTGAAGATAATTTCATTGAAATAAATTTCAAGTATTTTTCTTCAAGTTCTGTAAATTTCACATTATATTCTTTTTCATATTTCTTTAAAAAATGATGATATGAACCTAGACTTTTATTTTGAAAGATTCTTTGTATATCTATTGCTCCATATTTTTTAAAATCTGATATATTGGGAATTCTGCCTAACTTAGCTTTCAAATTAAAATAATTTTCCTTAATTAGTTTAACATCTGTAAAATTAGCATCATCAATAGCTTTAAATATTCTTTTCTTAGAGATCTCGTCAAAGTGAATAGTTGAACAACCTGGTAACATAAAATTACCCTCATTTACAAATCGTCTTAAAGTGTCTTTGTTATAACTAGTATTTCCACTTAAAGCTATTGGAATAAAAAAGTTATTATTATAATTACCAATAAAATCAATAATAACAACATAATCTTTATTAGGACTTTTTCTTAATCCTCTACCAAGTTGTTGAATAAAGACAATAGCAGACTGTGTGGGTCTTAACATAATCACCTGATTAACACAAGGAATATCAATTCCTTCATTAAATATGTCTACTGTAAAAATATAATCTAAAGCATTGTCATCATTAGATTCTAAACAATCCATTGCCTTTTGTCTCTTTGATTCACTATCCTCTCCAGTCAACGCAACTGTTTTATATCCTCTTTGATTAAAGAGATTTGATAGTTCTTTAGCTTCGGATTTACTACTTACAAAAATTAAACCATGTACCTTTTCTCCAGAGAATCCATAATCTTTAATTTTATCTATAATATAATTAACTCTTGTTTCAGAGGTAAGTAAATTAAAATCCGTTTGATCATCTATATTAATTCCATCAATAGACAAATCTGTAATACCATAATAATGAAATGGACATAACAAATCATATTCCATGGCTTGTTGTAATCTGATTTCATATGCAATATTATAATCAAACATTTTATAGATATCAAAATCATCAGTTCTTTCTGGAGTTGCAGACATTCCTAAATAAAACTGAGGATGAAAATAATCAAATAATTCTTGGTATGATTTTGCACCTGCTCTATGTACCTCATCTATGATAATATACTCAAAATAATCTCTAGAAAATAATTCTCTATTTTCCTTTTTATAAATTGTTTGAATTGTTGAAAACAAGTAATCTTTATCTAATTCCTTCTCACTGCCAGAAAATAGTCCCATTGTTTTATCTTTTATAATAGTTTGAAATGTTTTCATAGCTTTTAAAGCAATGTTTTTTCTATGTACAACAAATAACATCTTCTTTGGTTGGACATATTTAACGTCAAATGCTGATAAATATGTTTTTCCTGTTCCAGTTGCAGATATTAATAATGCTCTATCTTTATTTTCGTTTCTTAAAGATAGTAAAGATGATAAAGCTTCTTTTTGCATTATATTTGGTTTAATATCTTTTGTTTTCTTTTTAATAGGGGAAAATGTAACTCTTACATAATCTTTTTCATATTCTTCTATCCATTGTTTTGTTAATGGAATTGAATTAGTCCATTGATTTTTAAATTGATTATTGATTTTTTGAACAATATCCCCATCTTTATATGAATTTAATAATATATTCCATTCTTGATTCTTTAATAAAGCTGTTTGTGTTAAATTTGAACTACCAATAATTGTTTTATATAAGTCATTTTTCTTAAAAATATAACCCTTTGGATGAAAACCTTCTTGTCCTTCGTATATTCTTACTTTTATATTTGGGAAATTTAATAATTCTTTAAATACTTCAGGTTGATTAAAACCTAGATAAGTGGATGTCACAATACGTCCACACTTATTTTGCTTTCTTAATTTTAACAAGATATTTTTTAAAGTTGCTAAACCTGATTTAGCAATAAATGCAACCGAAAAATCAAATGTATCACATTCATCTAGCAGTTTTTCTAAGTCATAAGACATTTTTACATTTTCTTCACAATCATTATAAATTAATTTTGGTTTGTACTGATCATCGACAGTAATAGAGTAATCTATAAAACCATGTTCTAATGCTAATTTCAACTTATCCATTCTATACGCCTCTTTTTCTTATTTCTCTAATGACTTGAACATCGGCTGGAACCCATAGTATATTATCTTCATCTGGATAAACCCATTTATAATCCATATGTTCTGTTAAAGTAATATGATCATCTAATAGATGACAAACAAAACAATCCATTTCTAAAATAAAGTCTGGATACTTGTAATGAACACGATAAAAGAAATAATCAATATCAATATTTACTTTCATTTCTTCTAACAATTCTCTCTTTAATGCATCTTGAGGTTTTTCTCCTTTTTCGATTTTACCCCCAGGAAATTCATACATTCCTTTAAATTCTCCATATCCTCTTTTTGCAATTAATATTTTATCTTCATTTTTTAATATTGCTGCTACGACGTTAATTGTTTTCATTAATAAACCTCCAAAATCGTTATTAAAAATCTAAAAAAATTTATATAAATAATTTCTTTTTTAATATAATACTTAATATAAAGATATGTTATTTCAATTTATCATACTTCGTACTTATTCCTTTAGCCTTTTCGACTGGATACTTTATTTCACTTAGTTTTAATTTATCTAAAATAATTGTCTTTATATCAACATCCAATTTATCAGCAAGTAAGATACAATAATTCATGACGTCTGCTAATTCATTACACACTTCTTCTTTATCAAATTTACTATTCCATTGAAAGCATTCCAATAACTCTCCAGCTTCTATACTTATTGATTTTGCTAAATTTTCTGGAGAATGAAATTGATCCCAATCTCTATCTTCATTAAATTTCTTTATTTTCTTTATAACTTCTTCCATAATACTAACTCCTAATATATTTTTTAAAATAGTCTCTTAAATTATCATCACAAACATATATATAAGTTCCCTTGATTCCCCTTGTTAAAAGAACTTTATATATATTAATAATATAATTAAATAATTCTTCTTCATCTTCTATCATTTTTTTACCATTCATATCGTAGTAATGATTCTTATCAATATATATCTTTTTTAATATTCTATCATATTTTAACTCAGGCCCTATAATAACACCTACATAATTTAAATCATATCCTTGAATGGTATGTATACATCCAATTTCATTTATAGCATTAGAAGAATTAACCCAGTCCTTATTAATAGTATTCCAAATATATTTATATTCATTTATAGAAATATCATATAAGTGTTGTACTTTAATTTGACTAAGAGAAACATTTTTAGTAGACCAAGCCCAAGCGTATCCAGCTACCATTCTACACAACTCAAATTCTTTATCTTTTATTCTAATATCCCTATACATTTCTTCTACATCATCATAAATCTTAAGATCATATGAAACTGGTTGAATTCTATTATCTATTTGATTATGTAATAATTTATCTATTGCAGAAATATAATATTCTCCACCTTGTACTCTCATTTGAGACATAAGCGTATATTGTACTGTTCCTACCTGATTAATTAGTTCTTGAAATTTTTCTTTTCTTACATCAGATGGTTTGATAGATTGACTTGAATCATAAAATAATATTTGATATTGACTTCTTGCAATAATCCAATCTAATTCATCACCATCACGTATATTTAATTTTTGATTTACATTATCAAAAGTATGATATAATCCTGGCATTAAGTTAACTCTTCTACGTAATCTATGCGCTTCATCTACAATTAAAATATCATATTTATCTTTTATAACTTCGGATGGGCCTATAACCATATTAGCTTTTAAACCATCAATTTGTTTGAAAACATTTTTTAGTGTTTTTCTTAAAGATTCCATAGGAATAACTAATCCTACTTTTAATTTTCCATTATACTGTGATAAAAGTTGAAATATTAATCTATAGTTAATATTTTCATCGTATTGAAACTTATTTGCCTTTTGTTGACTTTCTATTAATAGTTTCATCAAATAAACTGCTAAAACACTTTTTCCAGTTCCAGGATTTCCATTAACTATAAACGTCCCTTTTTGATGACTTAGTCTATATTCTAAAATATTCTTTATAATATCTATTGCTGTATCATATTGATCTTCTGTTAATGTTTTATAAGGTGAAAACTTGAAAACATCTAAATTTTCTAAGAAAATACGGTCATGGTCTGCTATTCCTTTTTTTATAAGGGAATTCCAAATATTATCAAATTTTGCCAAATAATTTGATCTATTATAATAATCACTCTGACTACTTATTCCTGAACTAATATTTTGAAGTCTATATTTTTGATCAGCAGACATATAATTTATTAATAATGATTCAATATCTAATACAGCAGATTTATTAAATTCTGAATCATATATAATATTTATTTTGTTTAAAGTTTTTCTAACAGTGTTGGATTTATGCTGTTTCATTCTATGATATACATTGGTTGTTTCACCTATATATGCTTCCTTATCACCGTTCAATATATATACAACAGGCCAATTCTTACCATATTTTAAATTTGTAATATTTTCGATTCCAGTTTCATCAAAACTAAATTGTATAATATTGTTAGACATTTTTCTCACCTTCTCATCTATATTTTAACATAAGTAATTGCAAATAACAGTATACTAAAATATTTTTAATTATGAAATTCAAATTAAAATAATTTTAATGTATTCCAGTATCTCTAGTTTGAAACACCATATGTTGATATTAAACGGAGAACCTATTGAAATTGAATTTAAGACCTTGACATTTCAAAACATCATATGTTGATATTAAACCTTTTGCATATTCTTTAATAAAACAATCACCATCAAATTTCAAAACATCATATATTGATATTAAACGAAGATTTTACAGAATGTACCCGTTCTTTACATAGAATTTCAAAACATCATATGTTGATATTAAACTGATAATGGTAAGGAAACATTAAAGAAACTAGGGATATTTCAAAACATCATATGTTGATATTAAACGTTTATTGACGTAATAGGATAACTACGCTCTTTTTAATTTCAAAACATCATATGTTGATATTAAACTCACTTTTCTCAAGCAGTTTCTATTAGAAATTATAAATTTCAAAACATCATATGTTGATATTAAACGCCACAGAAGTTAAAGCCTCTAATAAGGATCTTACATTTCAAAACATCATATGTTGATATTAAACTGTTATAGGTAATATGCCTCCTTTAAATAAATTATTATTTCAAAACATCATATGTTGATATTAAACTTTTCCAACTATAAGAGTATCAATTTTGAATTTGTAATTTCAAAACATCATATGTTGATATTAAACTCGCTAGTTGAGAATAATCTCCACTACTCACTAGTATTTCAAAACATCATATGTTGATATTAAACATAAGAGCACTATTTTTTTCTATCAATTTATTATATATTTCAAAACATCATATGTTGATATTAAACTGTATTAGTTGCATGGCTCAATAATACATTGAATAGATTTCAAAACATCATATGTTGATATTAAACATGTTATGTTGAATCAGTTATTGCAATCGCAGCTGCATTTCAAAACATCATATGTTGATATTAAACTTGAACCTAAACAAGAAAAAGAAAAAGTATATGAAGATTTCAAAACATCATATGTTGATATTAAACAAATTATTATTGTTCGTTTGGACATAAACAAGAATAATTTCAAAACATCATATGTTGATATTAAACTCGGCTAATCTGTTTAATTCAGCATTAATTTCATCATTTCAAAACATCATATGTTGATATTAAACATATACTAAGTGTGATAAAACACCAACAGGAGAAGATTTCAAAACATCATATGTTGATATTAAACTAAAAACAATATCAAATATCCAATCATCAATAACAAATTTCAAAACATCATATGTTGATATTAAACGCCTGTACATAGCTTAATGATGATATTAACAACTTAGATTTCAAAACATCATATGTTGATATTAAACAAAAGATAACAAAATTAATTGATGTAAAGAGTATTAATTTCAAAACATCATATGTTGATATTAAACAGGAAATGGGTAAAAAATGTGAAGAAATGTTATCAAATTTCAAAACATCATATGTTGATATTAAACTATATAATTGATATACTTCATCTACTGTAATAGGATATTTCAAAACATCATATGTTGATATTAAACATTAGGAATCAAATCTGTTATACAAGAAATAAGTGCATTTCAAAACATCATATGTTGATATTAAACTGCACGTGGTGACTCAAACGAGTTAAGAAAACAAGCATTTCAAAACATCATATGTTGATATTAAACATGGTCTTTCATCGCTACGTTATTACTCAACCACAATTTCAAAACATCATATGTTGATATTAAACCTTTCTATTATGTAATATTTTAAAATTGTTAAACCAATTTCAAAACATCATATGTTGATATTAAACCTAGATAAATCAATATCTTTAAAAGTATTTAAAACTAAATAATATAGCTAAAATCAAAGCTTTTTTAATTTTTTACCAAGCAAAAACAATTATAACAGAAAACAACCTAAAGATTTGATTTTTATTTGATATATCCAATATTTTTTCTACTATAACATCAATTTTAGCTGGTAAATTATATAAACAGATTATCACTTTCACTCTTTTTATTACCTAAAACTTCTTCATCAAAAACATTATCATTAAATGTCTTTATAATACATATAAAGTCCTCTTGTTTGTTAATAACGCTATTTAATTCATTTTTTAAAGAAATGAGTTTTGAAGGAGTGATTTCACCTCTAAAAACAGAATATTGGAAATGTGATAAGTATTTTTTGCATATTTTGAAAACCTTTTGTACACGTTTTTCACCAATATCATAAAATACAATCGCATAATTATAATTATATCTTTTCTTCATTATTGACCTTCTTTCAAAGAAAAGAATTCAAAATCTTTACCTTCTAATAAATATTTAATTAGTTTATAACAATCCATTTTCATAGCTGTTTTATAAGTCATTTTACGATTAAGTTTTCTATTTACAAATGTTTTATCTAGTCGTTCTTCAAATGCCTGAATGAAAAGTTGTCTTCCTTTTTCATTAAGAATACAGTAATTTACTTTCTTCTCAAAATGATCTTTTACTCTTAACTTTTTATTATTCACTAAATCAAATATTGTCTTAAAAACAATAACTGGTTTAAACATTTCACTTAAATCTAAGCTTAATGAAAACCTACCTTCACTTGGTTCATGGAGATAACTGATAGTTTGATTTAAATGTGTTTGATAAATAACTGAAATGCATTTAGTATATAATAAAGAATTACCAAATGAAATAAGAGCATTAATTGGATTATCTGGAGGTCTTCTTACACGTTTATTAATCATAAAGTCAATAGGTAAAATAAATTGAAATGTTGAATAAAATCGCTGCCATAATTCTCCTTCCAAAAGTAGAATTGATTGAATATCACCATATTCAAATAGTTTCTTTTTAAAATCATTTCTAATCCAATCTATTGTTTTTTTCACTTCTTTATTATTATGTTTATAATAATGATATAAAACTTCATCAATATTTACCGCAATAGCTTTCACTATTTTTTTGAGCTATAATAACTCTTTTCCCACAATTATAAGCTTCAACCTCTTTAACTAGCAGTTTTCCACTACTATATTGTTCTCTAGGATAAAATGTACCTGAATAAAAACCATAATAATTGAAAAAGTGAATCACTATATTTTTACTAGAAATATAGTCTAATAATTTAGTATTGATAGAAATTTCATTCATACAATAAATTTCTTTGATATTTTCAATTGGCAAATATATATTTTTCTGATTTTTTCGAAAACATATTGAATTATCCTTACGAGTTAATTCTCCCATGCTTGTAATATATTTTGTTGATCCCATTTTCCTTCTCCAATCTTATATATAACAATATTCATAATATGCACATTTTTTGCAATGTCGCATTTCAATAATATCAGGAACTTTTTCATTATTTAATAAATTTTTTATTTCATTAATTTTCATTAATAATTCATTTTCTATTTGAGAATCTAATTCAATAATTACTATCTTCTTTTCTTTGTTTTTTTGAAAAAATTCTAGTTTACCTTTTCTTTCTATTCCTTTTTTCTTAAGTGTATACAGATAAAAAATCAATTGCCAACGACTAGCTTCCACATCAGCATCACTTTTCTTTGTTTCTGTAAGATACTCTTTTGTTAGCTTATCTAGTCTAATATTTTCAATGGATATTTCAGCATTATCATCATTCATATACTTACTTTCATGTAATGCCTTGCCTACTTTAACATCCTCACTATTATTTTCTAAGTTAAGTCTATGTGCATGCAAATAACACTGTCGTGGACAATGTATGTAATAATTTATTAATGTTCCATTCACTTTCACACTGTATCTTCCTTTCACTATAAAAAATCAAAACTTGATTTAGCCATTTTATCTCTATTTAACTTTCCATCAACAAAATATTCACTTGCATCCTCAATGCAACGCAATTCACCAATAATATCATTATAATGAATATCCACACTATTCTTAAATCTATATACGAAATAACTCAACTGACTTCTTACTTCAATCAACTTAACTTGTCTTTTAGAATAATCCATCTCGTTATCTTGTAATAAATCTTTATAACAATTCCAAACATTCCATCCATCTAAAATAGTTCCATCTTCTAATCTTATTTTTCTACATAAAACCACATCTACAGCCCAATAACTATCATCAATTAATTTCATTCTCTCTGATATTTTTGGAAAATTTAATTTAAATATTAACTCATTAAAAAAGTAATCCAATCCGTTTTCATCAAAGCTTTTATTTCTATTATTTTTCATAGTTTTCATGACCTTATAATAATATTGTGAAAAATTTTTATTAGAAAGATATTCTCTCATTTCTTTATACTTTAATGTTAAAGAATCACTATTTCTAAAATCGCCACGATATATCATCCTATAACTATCATAGTTAAAGAAATAGACATGACCACTATTATGACAAGAACGATTTATTCGCCCAAGAAATTGTTCTTCACTATCTAATAATGATATATCCTTATACCCAATATCCATATCAATATCAACACCTGCCTCAATAACTTGTGTTGCAATTAAAATAACACCTGTCTTAGTTTTACATCTAATTGGCTTTAATATTTTTTCACGCTCTATAAGAGAATCATCTCCTGTCAAACATTTTACATCCATTACTATATCTCTAGATTCTAATAACATTTTATAAAACTTGTAAGCTGTATCCTTCAAAATAAATTCAACTAATATTTTCTTATTTTTATTTTGATTATTAATAATATGATTTTTAATCTTTTCTAATTTTATCTCTTCATCCAATAATTCATAATGAAGTTTAACTCTATTTTTAAATAAAGGATTCTGATAATACAATTGACAATGAGGTAATAGATGTTTTATAACATGACTTTGCCCAGATAATTCCTCTAAATTTGGGAGTGTAGCTGACATAATAATAATTTTCATATTCATAAGTTCAACACAAGTTTTTAACATTATAATCATTTCTGCCCATATTTGATTTTTATAACTTTGAATTTCATCTAATACAATAACTGATTCAGATAATTGATAAAAACCAATAACATCTTCTTTTCTTGCCCCAAATAATAGATTAAAAAAACTAACATGTGTTGAAAGAATTAATGGATAGTTTAAGAATTGTCTATCTAACAATAATTTTTGATAAAAATCAGAAGAATCATCGAAATCCAAACAGTTTTTATAACTTTGTGGTAATGGGGTTAATGAATTGACAACAACAATTTGATCCTGATATTTTTGTTGAGGAAATAATTGATTTAATACTTGTCTATTTTGTTCTACAAGTGTATTAAAAGGATAAATATAAAATAATTTTTTTCTATTCTGCATTAAATGAAAGCTTAAATTAAATGCTGTATTACTTTTTCCACTACCTGTTGGTGCCTCTAGAAAATATATAGATTTATCCATATTATTTAATAAACCTCTTTCTGCATCTAAAAACAATTCACTTCTTAAATCGTTAATATCTGAAATATCTTCAAAATGTTTCCTAGTTCCTTGATAGCCTTTTTTCTCATACTCTCTAATTGATTTCAATAAGTTAGAGTGACTATACTCGTCATAAAATTCTTGAATAGATAGAGTATCACCTATAATATCATACTCATGTCCATTCATATATTCACTTGTTGCATAATAATCACTTGCAACTAATAATGAATAGGCTAATCGATAATAAAAATACTTCATGCAACTCTGTTCTTGTGTACATTTATGAGCACCCTTATGCATATTTCGAATTAATAATTGTATTTTATGCATATTAATAAAAAACAAACCCTTATATCCGTCTAATGGATAAGACAATAAGTTTTTTATGAGTTTTTGTGTTGAAGGCTCATTAAAACGTTGTACAAATCTGGAAAACTCATCAAGATCACTATGATGTCGAGCAATAATATATGCATGTTCTAAAATTATATATTTTAATCTTTTTTTATCATCTTTATTCATTTCTTGATTTATGTCTAATTTATTCCAAAAATAATCTAAATAAATCAATGCTGAAAAAAATGAATGTTCAGTATTCATTAACAAATCCTTACGTTCTATAGTTGATTTATTCTTCATTTTCTTTATCTGAAATTGAGGATTCATTTTACCAAAATCATGAAAAGAAACAAGCTGAACAAATAAATCCTTTAGAAATTCAAAAGTTGCATTTTCATTATGAAAATGCATACTTTGATGAAAGTGCTTAATTCTTTTTTCTATATTCTTATCTTCATATAACTTTTGAAAATAACTTTGACATCTTTCAATATGTTCTTGTAATGTTTCCTTATGATTATCTTGAATATGTGCATAAAAAAGTACATTATTATTACAAATTTCATAACAATCAATAAAAGACAACATTTTTATCTCCATCATTATATATCTTTGTTTGACTTTGATTAATAATAGCATCTGTCAAAACCATTTTTTCTAATTGGTAATGATTTGTACTTTCTTTTAATGATATTGGAAGGTATTCCTCATATTTGAAGGTAGACCCCTCCCATTCAAATTCAATAGTAGAAGCAATAGATAAACTGTGAATACGAATATCTTTTTCTTCTTGTTCTTCAAGATTAATAATTTCAATATTTTCAATTGTAGCAAGATGATCATTTTTCCCAAGATAAGGTGTATAGATACTTTGTCTATTAGATATCATTTGTGCAAGTTTCTGACTTTCTTCATTATTTAACTGAACATATATTGTCCATTCCGGGGTCTCTAACCATTGTTCTTTCACAATAAGATTTCCACCTTGTTCTTGAGACGCATAACCTACAGAATTGTTAAAATATTGCATTTTACGATAAAAATGTCCATTTTCTTTATTGGGAACAATAGAAACCTGAAGATCTTTTAATTTTGTGTAATATTCTGGAAACACATCGTATTGAGTCTCATACCCCTTATAACCTAATATAGCCCCAAAAATTCCTAACAACGCTGGTTTATGTATATTTCCATATGTAAAATAATAATAAGTATTCACTTCTGGATTTTTAAAGAAGGCTGTCTTCCCCTTTAAAATAAACTTTAAAACCTCCATATACTAAACCTCTTTTCTTGTGACAATATTAAAATATTTAACTCCTTCTATATCACAATTTATAACTGTAGTAACAGGATTATAATAAATTTCAATGGTTTGAATCTGTGATTCAATTCCTGCAAGAATATCTTTTAAACAAATAGAAATTATATTTTGCTTTTCACCTTTTTCAAATTGTATATATTCTGTCAAATTTGGTAAATATAAATGCCTATCTGTTTCTACAAACATTCCAAACTCATTATCACAACCTTCTTTTGAGTTTGTAGAAAAAGCTGTTGCAGCAACTAATGAAGTCTTTTTAAACTTTAGATAATCCTCTTCTGTATAACCATTTGTAACCTCTAATTTAACAAATTTATTATATGCATCTGGATTTACAACAAATGGATAAAAGTAATGGGCTTCATCACTTACTATTTTTGTTCCTAAAGTAGAATTCTTTGCTTCACCTTTTTCATCTGTCGTTTTCGTCGCATCACGGAAAGGAGATAATATTTGTTGTTCTTGTGGTTCTGTATCTTCATATTTATTAAATCCTTGTCCAAATTGCACAGCTCCAGGAATAGAAATATTCATACCAGATTCAGCAAAAGTTGCTCCAAAATTTTTAACATCTATAGCACGAAATAAGTTTTTAAGAACTTCTGTACTATCTTTGCAGTTCTTCAAATCTTCAATATCAAATAGGTATTCATATCTTTCCTTTAGACTTCTTGGAATAAGATTAACATTACCTTTCTTATCTTTTTCTAATCTTAATGATTTTATATAAATAACCTTTTCTCCTTCATTTACCCACATTTTTTTCATTGGATATTTGAACGCTTTATCACTACCATATGTTTCTCCACTTGTCGTTGTTTTAGGGAATCCTGAAAAATCAGCATTCCAATTTGCCATAATCGAACTTACTCCTAATACTCCATATACTCTTTTATTCATTTTATTCTTCCTCCTTTTTTGTTTCATAAATCAAAGATGGTGCTGTGAATCCAGCAGTTATATACTCACTGTTTATTTTCTTTGGTTCATATGTCATAATTTGTGTATATAAATTTGAAAATCTACTGCCCTCAAACTCTAAAATATTATAATTGTATTTACTATAATTCATCCTTATTCTTCTCTTTAATAATTCAACACTCTTAGCATTTGAAAATAAATTGATATAAGAGTGTGATTTGTTTTTTGCTTTACTAAGTGATAAAAAATATTTAACTAATTGTCCTACTGCATATGAAAACTCTTCATCATTTTCAAAAGCCCATTCATCAATTGATGAATTAATATATTGTCTTAACTTACTTCTTATTTCTACCATATCCTTACCTATTCTCCTTTCACTATTTAAATATTCTAGTAATGACCATCGTAAATTAAATTGTTTCTGTGCTTTAAAAAATTCGTTTTTTCCTATTGAATTATTAATAAGATCTATTGTAAATTTATCAATATTTAACTCTAATTGATCTCTTTCACCCTGATAGAACCATGCAGCCAAGACACTTCTATTTTCTAATAAACATCTTTTTAAGATATTATCATTTATTGAAATCTCATCTAGTTTTGTATAAAAATGAATTTTTAATTTTTTATCAAAAAATAAATCATCAATTAATTGACAAATTTCCCATAATTCATCAATTGTAACATCATATTTCATTTTAGATTTTTCAATAGTTTTATCTGATATCCCTATATAATTCTTTAATATAAATGGTTGTTTTAAAGTATTAGAATATGCTGTAATACTATCAGCATGTATAATTTCAACTTCATTTTTCTCTTTTCTACATCTTAAGTAATAACCACTCTTCATTATAAGGGATGAAGTAGAATCTTTATCACTATAGCTTAATATTTCCTCTTCACCAGCAGTAGTATCAATATAAAAATTATATTTTCCAAGGGATACTTGCCCTAAAAGATAATCGAAAAATTGTGATTGTAATAATGCTCTTTTTTGATCAAGTAAATATGGAACCTTAACTTTTCGTGTCTTATTTTCTAGGAATGGTTTTTTTGAATTCATTCCCATATTGTTATTAGGCAAACCTAATATCAATCCATTATCATTGATATTATAATCATTTTTATTATATAAATTAGGAATAATATAACGTTCTCCTTCTATTTTATAAAGAGAAATTGTCTTTTGATAGTCTGGAAAGATAAAAAATACCTTAACATAATTATTCTTATCTAAGTTGATATCTCTAAAAATATTAGTATTTAATACATGATTTTCAATTTTATCTAATAATTGTCTATCTACTGGTCCTAATTGTTCCTCTACACTTTGATATAATTCTTTTGATTTAAGCTTTTTTTCATACTTTGTTATTGGATCCCTTAAAATATTAAAATATCCTTGAATCACTTCTCTAGTTAATTTATTTGAAACAAGACTTTCTTTTTTCACAGCAATGGATAAATAATTATTTGTATGTATAGTTTTGTTATAGATAGGTTTATTCATCTCAATTAACTTACTATAATAATCCAACTGTTTAATCAAATAATAATCTTCATCTGTATCACCAATAACTTCTTTTCTTTTTTTATCATAAAAGATATCTAGTGTCTTTGTTATTTCCCACTGATCATCTTTCATTTCTATTAATCTATATGTTCCATCTTTCAGTGTATATGAATCAATAACAATTCTATCATTAGTTGATATTTTCTTCTCAAAAACTTCTAATGCCTCTTTTAACATGTCCTCACCTCTTTTCTACATATATTTAAAATTAACAAATCCAAATCCTCTACTATTATTTTCCAACAAACCTACTCCTAATGCTAAATAAGCTAATTCTTGAGCTTGCTTATTAGAAGCAATTTCTAAAACGATTTTATCTCCTAATAAAGTAATATTTTTATATGGCATTTTTACTGGTACTTTGTTTTTAAATTCTATTAAATCATATAATGGCAAACTCTCTTCAATATCATTTTCTAAAAAGAATTTATACTTTTTAATAAGATTCTCTTTTAGCCTTTTCTCAAATTCTTCCAATGACATATGTCCTTTCCAATATCCTTGTCTAGGATTTTTTAAAATAGCAGGTGTTATAGAATATATTCTTTGAATAACTTTTTTAGGTATAATTCTAATTTCACCACCTGTACCTTGGAATTCTTTTGTCTCATGAAATGATAATTTTCCTAATAAATATTGAGCTAACTTATCTTCAACCAATCGAATACGCATTGAATATGCTTCATCCTTTTTATATATTCCTGTTTCTTCAACTGGATACAGTAAATCATGAACATATCCTTTATATTGCCTACTAGTATGATAAGTTAAAAACTCATTATCTTCTGTTAATGCACTATCTATAAAATAACTTGTTTTTTCAGCCAGTTGACAGTATTCTAAATCTTGCTTTAACCTTATCTTTACTTTGTACTCATATACTTTCATCATTACACCTCGTTTCTACAGTATCATTGTATTTAAATATGTTATTTGCTTATAATGATATTATATCATAATTTATATCTTTATATATATTTTTCTGATTATCTGTATTTCTTGGTATTATTCTAATACAAAAATAAATTATAAATCTATTTTCACCAATGTATTAAACAGACTCCTCATATGAAATAAAAATATAATCACTCCCAAAACATCATATGGTGATATTAAACTACAACTGCAAGAATCTACGCAAGAATGCTGTGGAAATTTCAAAACATCATATGTTGATATTAAACCAAGATAAAACAATGCTTTTATAAACATGAATATTAAAATTTCATTGATAAATACTTCATCAGTATAACATTTTACCAAAGGATTTCAACATTGCATAGAAAAACAAAAAATAAAAATTATATACATATAATCATCGTTTTCTCTGATTTCCAGATTTATTCAGTTGGGAAAATCTAGACTCTAAAATTAAAAAATCAGTATTTCTAAATTAAATAAATATGTACATATAGAATAAAACATATTTTTTACTATTATTTCATAATCATATTTATCTTATACTTTTCTTTTATCTCCCGATCGATATATCATAAGTGAAAATAGATTACATTTGGTTCTTAATATTTATAAGATTTAATCTTTTATTAACTACTTAAATAGTGTGAAGAATTATATAGATTTTTAATCCTTATCATATAATTATTTATCAAATAATTTGACTATTTTAAAAATGTAAATATATTATTAGATAATTATATCTTGAAGACCTATTTTAGATAACTTACCATTTCTATAAATGATTGCTATACCATGTTCTAAATCAAATTTATATTTACACATTATGGCAATAGTTCTCTGTTTTTGATTTCTTGAAATATAAATATCTAATGGTATTATGTATTTAAATATATTATCAATTTCTCCACCAATTTCTTCTTTATTTACCTCACTTTGTATAATAATTGGTCTTAAATTCTTAAAAATTTTTATAATTTCTGATAATACTTCATTTGCTTTATTAAGATGTTTATTTCCATTTCTTAGAATAATATTAGATTGATTTACTAAGCTCTTACATACATCTTCTAATTCATTAAAATCATCTTCTACTCCTTCAAAATGTAATTCTATTACTTCATTATCCACACCATATTCATTAATAATTTCTTCTACAATATTATTAACTACAAATAGAAAAAAACTTTATGTAATGTATTGCTTAAAAGTTTACTATTTGGATTGTTTTCAATATTTATGTCTATCCACTGATTCTCATCCTCATCAAATGCTTTAGATAAATTTTCTTTTTTATATGGATTACAAATTATTTTTATCTTACTCATAATCTTTACCTCTCCTAAATCAAACTATATTATCATTATAAAATAATTAATAACTAAAATATAGCCAAATCTAACTTAACTTATTAAATAATTATCAATTTTATTTTCTTGATTTAATAATATCATACTTTTAAATTTAAATACCCACTTAAATAAGACTATATAAAAAGAAATTAAGATAGCTCAATTATATATTTCACCTTAACTCCTCTATTCATTTATTTACTTTCATACTCTCTAATTCATTTGTGTTTTTTCATTCAAATATATTTTCTTTTATCATTGTTTATATATATTACTTTTTATTCATATACTTTCATTAAACTATTTTTGTTTAAATATATATTTACTTTTATTATGACATCTCCTATCATCTATTTTAAATTGAAGTTCTTTATTCTATTTACTTTTCTATAAGATTTAAACTTAATATTTTTGATTCTTTACCTATGTTACTAGTACTACTCACAATTTCATCCATATTTGTCTCAAATCCGTACTCATATTTTATTGATCGTCCTTGAACATCATAATATGTAATTTTAAAACATGGTATAGGAAGAGTAATTTCTTTTCTGTTTTCTCTAGTATTCTATCTATATATTTCTCTTAAACACTTCATATACTGAGCAGGAACATCTACCTCAATATATTTATTCAAATCATTTGGTAAGTAAGAATATTCTACTGTTAATCCTCTTTCATCAAAAAGAAAATCATATTTCTTTTGTGGATTAGGATATATTTCTAATAATTCCTTTTTCCATTCATTCAATATATTTTTATCAAAATCGATTTTTAATTTATTTGCTACACCATTGCCTATGTTAGTTAGTTTTAAGGTTATTTTTGGTATTTCTGAAATTTGAACTTCCTCATTTAAATCCCATTTTAATTCTACATTCGAACTACTTAATAACTCTACTTTTATCAAAGGCATGTATGTGCTATTCCTAGAAATGATATCTTCCTTTAAAACAAAAACAGTAATAACTAAAGTAATAACAGTAGCTATATCACAACAAAATTTTATTATTTGTTGAATATAATTCCATCTTTTTTTAATATATTTTATCATTTAAAACACCTCAAAATTATAGACTTATATAACATTAATAAAAAAAATAAATTTTTATTTTCACTTTACTATTAATATTAAAAATTCATTAAACTCATATTATATATATTTTTTACATTTCATATTATACCATTTTTTCAACATATAAAAAGATAGATTTCGCCATTGTCCATTTTTAACAATTTTAATGTCATTTTTAACACTTAAAAGTACAAAAAAAATTATACCCATACTTAAATTAATTAATATTCACTTTACAAAAAGTGATTCAATCAAATATATAGTTATTTATATCTTGAATTATAAAATTACATTCTAAAGTATTTTTTATTAACCCTACTTAAGTAATTTATATTATAAAATAAAACAAAGAAGATACCATATCTTGACAAATAGTACCTTCTTCTATCTTACCCTTATAATATTTTAATAATAACTATTTTATTCTTTCAAATACTATAGTTGCTTTGATACGATCTCCTCCTCCAAATCCTTTACTTCCACCATTGGTAGTTGAAATTGTATGTAATCGATATCCTATTTTGGGTTGATTATTTATAACATCTTCTAGTTCTGTTAAATTCCCAGAACCTGTTCCAAAAAACTTTTCTTTTAGTGTTACTTGCAAAACAACATACTGATATTCATTACCAGAAGCAACAGAAAATGATGATTCTTATTGTAACTTATCCATTAATCCCATAATTACACCTCTATTTCTTTTAAATTAAAATACTTTTTTCAAATAACTTCTCTATACTTTAACTTAAAATAATCTAAAACAATCCTAAATCATCATTAATGATAAAGCGTGTTATTCCATTCATCAAATATCTACTTGGCACTATTCTTACTGCTTATAAGGACTTTGAAGAACGACTTGCTCTTGTAGAAACTAAACTACTTGCTCTTGAGACAGTAAGGCGTGCTACAATGAATAAGATAGGTCGATTCACTAAGCAAGATATTCATGAACTTTGTCCTTCGCTTAGCATAAGTTCTATAGAAGATGCTCTACGAAAATTAGTAGCATCTAACGAATTGAAAAGAGAAGGTACTAGGAAGAATACCTGTTATTATAGGTTAAAGTGATTCCCACAAATATCTAATCATTCCCTTAAAACAACAAGAAAATTAAGGGAAAGTATATACAATTAAGGTTAAGCAGCTGTTTTATGACAGTTGCTTTTTGCATATTTTTAGATTGACATTTATATCATATATAAATGATTAATGAGTTTATTCTTCAAGATTCCACTGCAACCACTATATTAACATTCATTTATTACATTTTAACATAATGAATGTTATAATATAACAAGGTAAAGTTAAAATACTTATAACCCCCTCCCCATATAGATAAAGGTTTTACAACTTAGCTCTAACTATTCATGAGTATCATTTTACTAATCTACTTAGATTAGTATTTATTATTTATTCCACGCATTACATTATTTTCTTTGTATTCATGTATTTTTTGATGAAATTAGATCATTTTAAGACCAATCAACATAATTGATGTTAAATCAATGTAAGTTGTGTACATATAAACTTGTATATATTTATCCATTTCGTATTTGTATTTTAACTATATTATTTCCCAAAAATAAGATTTTTTTATTTTTGGGAAATAGAATATTAAATAATTTGTTTTTAAAATAAAAGGGCACCCATTAAAGGACTCCCATAAACCCATATTTATTATAGATACTTCTATATAGAGATATTCAGATTTCTAAAGTATATATACAACTTTATATAATTGATTTTTTATAAATACAAATTACAATCATCAGGACATTTTTGCTCTTTATACTCCTCTAAATAATTTGTGGAATAAAAAGTATGATGTTCTTTTGACCACTCCTTTAATGCTAATACACAGTCACTACATGGAGAATATCTAATCCATAATTTTATACTTTCACATTGCTCAATCAAATTTATCAATATTTTTCTTTCACAACATGAAAAATGCTTTTTTAGACATCGTTTCCTCTTATTGTATACATTTTCAAATACTTCAAATTCACCTTTTGCCATACGATAATTATAACTTCTCATACCTTTATCAACTGTACACCACTTAATATTACCAATATTCTTGACTGATTCTTTAATAATTTCCTTAGCTCTATTTAGTTGTTCTTTAGGGACTGATCCTATATAATTTTCATTATCCCATATTCCACTTAAAGCAAAATATTTACTTCCATCAGATGCAATTACATAACAAGAACATATATATTTATTATTTAATCTTTTTCTAAATTCTTTAAAATCAGGTTTACCTTTAATATTCTTTTTTATATTTTTTATTATTTTATCTAAACTTTCAAAGCCTTCATCATAAGGAGAATTGCAACTAACATATAAACATATTCTACATAAATTCAAGTAGCAAATATTAACATTCTCGTTATAATCTTCAGTTATTAGATTAAACAAAGTAGTTTGACCCCATTCTTTACAAATAGATTTCATAAAACTTATAACAGTCTCATTATAATTACTATTTGTTCTTTTTGATAGTAAAAACCAGCAATAACATATAAATAGTTCCATATCATAGTATTTTCTTTTTAAAATTGTTTTTACATTTACAATACTATTAATGTTATTAGTATTTTCATCTCCTTGGTTTATTAACTCATCATTTTTTATTTCTGTAAATTCTGCATTTACATAATTTCGATATAAATCAAATAAATACAATGAAATTTCAAACATAAAACTAACATTATCTTCTAGTACATTTTCCTTTATTACATTAATAAGTTTCAATTTAAAATCATTTTCTTTATTATCTATATTTTCATTAGTACTAAACAAATTATTTATTATCCTTCTTGTAGCTCTCATAACATTTTCCTATCCCTTGTCTATTATTTCAAATCCTTCATATTAAAATTCGTTTTAATTTATTTTAAGTTCAATATTATTATTTATGAACAAAAGTAAAGCAGTTTAATTTTATTAACTATACATTCTCTTTTGAGAAATTTAGTGTATCAAATACGTATCACTATTTCTATAATAAATACAAAAATATATCTATAATTGGTTTTTAAATTATGTTTAAATAGGAATAATTATCAATCTATATTAAATCAACATTAAATTTGATTAATATCAAACAATTCAATTGAAAATAGTCCCTATTTAAATAAGCCTTTTAGACTAGAAAGCCAATTATTAATTATATTTAAATAAATTTTATTTGGTCATTTATTTAGTCATTTAATTGGCCATTATCTAAATAATTTTAAATAGATGATAAAATTCAAAACTAAGACAATATCTTTTATATTTCTTTAAATTCTAACAAACCCTTATCATTTTCTACTAATTTACACTTCACTTTATGAGGACAATTAAAATCTATTTTCTTTAATTTATCTATCATTCTTAGTAATTCATTACTTCTATCTGTTACATTCCTCAGTAAAGTATTTAATGGAAACAATATTCTATTTATACTAGTATAATTAAAAACTTTTAAGTTTTGATGATAATTAATCAATCTATTTTCTAGTTCAGTATAATCTTGTTTTAGCCAAAAATAATCAATAGCCCCTATCTCTGCCTCTTCTATTCCTGTATCAAATGCTCTAACACAAAATCTATTAAATAAATCCTTATCTTTTTTATAAAGTGACAAATATTCGCCTTCAACCATCACCCATGTATTAAATCTGTTTTCGCTAGATAAAATACGTTTAATATCTTTATCAAATCCCTTATTTTCTTGAACAAATTTAATCCTTTCTTCATCAAGCAAATTCTTTAGAGTAACGATTTTATCAATACTTTCTTTAAAGTACTTTTTTCTATCTTCAAGAGCAATCTTATTTTCATCTCTATTAACTGCACTAACAAATCTACGAAGATGACATAAATCTAATAATCCTTTTAAATAAAGTTCTTCTTCTGGTTCGTTTTTACTTGAATGATCACAATCATTCCTATCATCAACAATCATTTGTCTTAATCTGAATACACTATCTGTAATCCTTCCTGAATTGCAAGCAGAAACTGGAAATAAGATGAAAAAGTTCTAGATTTTATAGA
>CAJTTM010000008.1 GCA_910579135.1 uncultured Erysipelotrichales bacterium
GTTGGGACATTATCAACCTTGGTACATTAAGACATTATCATATTTGAATCAGAATTGAAAATCTCAATGGTAAAAAATACTTTTCTTTTTTATGGAAAATGGTTATAATAGAAGTATAGTTTAAGGAGGAAATAAAAATGGCAAAATGTATAATTTTAATGCAAACTGCTCAAGTTCAAAAAATGATTGATTATTTTGATGGATATTCAGATGATAAGATTAGCAGTTGTAAATTTGTTAAAAAAACTGGAATTAAAGCAGAAATGGAAGTTGAATCTGAATTGACACCAGATGATGCAGCAGCTCATTTAAAAGGAGTCTTCAAAAAGACTAAAGAAGGAAGTTATATGTACTTCTCAATCCAGCCTGATGGATTCTTTGGATAAAAATAAGAGATAAGGACAAAAGTCCTTATTTTTTTCTTCCTTATTTTTTTATATTTGATATAATAATGCAGAAAGTGGTGAGAATATGAAAGATTATAGTAAATATTTTAAAGGGCCTTCACTAAAAGAGGCTAAAAATAGAGGAAAAAGTGAAATACATCATATCAATGATGCTTATCATATTCCTGTTGATATGATTGGAATAGGGAAAGGCCAAACATATTTTATTCAAACATATGGATGTCAAGCTAATGAGCGTGATAGTGAAATTTTAGCAGGAATTTTAGAATCATTAGGATATAGAGCAACTGATGAAATTAAAGAGGCTCAAGTTGTATTATTGAATACATGTGCTATTAGAGAAAATGCAGAAGAAAAGGTATTTGGAAAAATAGGATATTTAAAGAAATTAAAGAGAGTTAATCCTAATATTATATTTGGTATATGTGGATGTATGGCACAAGAAGAGGTTGTTATTAAGAAGATATTAGAAAAACATCCGCAAGTGGATTTAATCTTTGGAACACACAATATTCATCGTTTACCTGAGTTATTAAAACAAGCTATGCTAGAAAAAGAGATGGTATTAGAAGTGTGGTCTAAAGAAGGAGATGTTATTGAGAGTCTTCCTAGCCATAGAGCTCATCCATATAAGGCATGGGTTAATATTATGTATGGATGTAATAAGTTTTGTACATACTGTATAGTACCATATACAAGAGGAAAAGAAAGATCAAGACATAAAGAAGATATATTAGAAGAAGTTCAAGAATTAATTGAAAATGGTTATCAAGAAATTACATTGCTTGGTCAAAATGTGAATTCATATGGTAAAGATTTTGGAGATGAGTATGACTTTTCTAATTTATTAGAGGATGTCGCAAAAACAGGTATTCCACGTATTCGTTTTACAACAAGTCATCCTTGGGATTTCTCAGAAAAAATGATTGAGGTTATCGCAAAGTATGATAATATTTTACCATTCATTCATTTACCAGTTCAATCTGGAAGTAGTGAAGTTTTAAAAAGGATGGGAAGAAGATATACTAGAGAACAGTATCTAGAATTATTTGATAAGATTAAAAAGAAAATACCTGATTGTACAATTACAACTGATATTATTGTTGGTTTTCCTGATGAAACAAAAGAACAATTTGAAGAAACAATGACTTTATATGAATATTGTGAATATGATTTAGCTTATACATTTATTTATTCTCCTCGTGCTGGTACACCAGCTGCTAAAATGGAGGATAATATAGATATTCATGAAAAAGAGGAAAGACTTTATCGTTTAAATGATTTAGTAAGTGAAAAAGCTAATAAACAAAATCAAAAGTATTTGAATCAAATTGTTGAGGTTTTAGTAGAAGGGACTTCTAAGAAGAATGATGAGATGTTAAGCGGATATTCTAAACATAATAAACTTGTTAATTTCAAAGGGAATAAAAATGATATTGGTAAGATCGTGAAAGTAAAGATTACTGAAGTTAAAACATGGGCTTTAAAAGGAGAACAAGTTGAATAAAGGATTAGAAAACAAAGCGAAGGAATTGAATTGTTGGTTATTAGAACAAGATGTTGTTAAGGAATATTTAAAATATGAAAAACTTATTCATCAACATGTTGAGTTGTCTAGGGAAGAAGAAGAACTTAAAGCAATGCAGAAAAAGATTGTAAATGATAAACATCTTGATAAAGATTGCGATGAGCTTATTAAAGAATATGAGGAGAGAAAGGAAAAGTTTTATGGTCATCCTATTGTACATAATTATATTCTTTTAAAAGAAGAAGTCAATCAATTGACTTGGCAAATCAATACCTTAATCAATGAAGAAGTCAATCATATAAAAAAATAATACACCCCATAATTTAGGCACAAATTATGGGGGTGTATTTTTATACGTTGGAGTTAAAGTTCATAAAGAATACATTTTAATTTCATAGAGTATAAATTGAAAAAAATAGTATATAATGATTGTAATGAATCACATTTTTTCACTTAAATTTTTAATATTATTTTGTCTTTTAGCGTATATGATATAGTTATCAAAAGAAAGGATGATAAATATGAATAAAAATAGATTATTTCAAGTTATTGTATCAGTATTATTAGTTATTTCTTTAGGGTGTAATGCATTTTTGATGTATAAAGTTTTATCAATTACTAGCACAAATAATCAAAGTGGGAGTAAGCCTACAGTTCAAAATGTAAATTATGATGTTAAAACTGATTTAACTAAAATTATTGAGAATGTAAGTAATTCAACAGTAGGAGTTGCAGTTTATCAAAGAAATCAACTTGCAGGAAGTGGTAGTGGAGTTATATACCAAGTAGATAGTAAAACTGTTTATGTTATTACAAATTACCATGTTATTGAAGATGCAGAGAGTATAGAAGTTGTTTTCTATAATAGTAAGTCTGTTAAAGCAACGTTAGTTGGTGGAGATAAATATGGAGATATTGCATTATTAAAAATGACTGTGGATTTTGATGTTAATGCTATTAAATGTGGGAACTCTGATTTATTAGAAAGAGGAGAAACAGTTCTTGCGATTGGGAGCCCACTTGGAATAGAATATGCAGGTACTGTTACTCAAGGAATTGTATCTAATACCAATCGTACAATTTCAGTTGATTTGAATAATGATAATCAAGCTGATTGGGATATGAATGTTATTCAAACAGATGCTGCTATTAATCCAGGAAATAGTGGAGGAGCATTTGTAAATGCGGCAGGGGAGTTAGTAGGAATTACTTCAAGCAAATATTCTTCTACAGAAGTAGAAGGTACAGGTTTTGCATTACCTATTAATGATGTTGTGAGTATGATTGAAGAGATTAAACAAAATGGTAAGGTCAATCGACCAACACTCGGTATATCTGGTATTTCTTTAGATTCATATTCTTCTTATGAGTTATATATGTATCGTATTCAAACTGATACAAATAAAGGGATTTATGTTGCGAGAGTTCAAAATGGTTCTGCTGCAAGCAAGGCAGGAATTGAGAGTGGAGATATTATTACAAAATTTGATGGTAAGGAAATTGGAACTTATAAAGATTTCTTAACAATGTTGTATGATAAAAAACCAGGAGATAAGATTACTTTAACTGTTGATCGTGATGGAGATGTATCTGATGTAAAAGTCACATTAGGTTCTTAAAGACTTCTTAATGAAGTCTTTTCTTTTGACGTTAAAAAAGATATAATAAAAAAGATCACTTATGTGATCTATAATAAATTAGATAAAGATGTTAAAAAGGTTTCCTTTTGTTGATTATCTAATGATAAATAATATTGTTCAAAAAGAACACCTAAACCAACTAGGATAGTTTCTTCTTTAGAAGAAATTCCATCATCTATTGTTGCTTTCAACTTTTTAGCATCAAAACCTTTTAAATTATTTAATAATGCTTCTCTCATATTATCATCCTTTCTCATATAATATGGGAAAAAAGAGAAATTTTATACAGGAGATAATGATATGGAAAAACATCAAATTATTTTAGATGATCAATTATATACATATGAACTTCATTTAAAAAAGATTAAATCTATATATATTAAAGTCATTGATGGTCAAATTGTTGTTAGTGCTCCATTATATACATCTATACATTCTATTGAAGAATTATTGATTCAATATCAAGATAAACTTATTGATAAAGTATGTCAATATAAACCTAATATAGAGTATAGAGATGAAGGTATAGTTAAAATATATAATCATGATTATATTATTAAATTGAGAGATATTAATCAAAAAAAATGTGTACTTCATGATCATTATTTATATGTTTATCATCATTCATTAGAAAATGTAATAGATATATTTTTAAAGAAATTATTACTAGATTATATAGAGGAAAGAATTATTTATTATTTAACATATCATTTTGATTTAGATATGCCTCGAATAGAAATTAAACATTATAAAGGTAGATGGGGAAGTTGTTTTTATAAAGAAAATAAAGTAACATTTAATTTATCGTTGGTTCATTTAGAAAAGGATTTAATTGATTATGTTATTGTTCATGAGTTATGTCATTTTTTACAAGCTAATCATTCACGTTATTTTTATAATGAAATAGAAAAAAGAATACCTAATTATAAAGAATGTATAAGGAGATTAAAGGAGGTTCATCCATGATTACATCAATAAAGAATGAAACAATAAAGAATATTATAAAATTAAAACAAAAGAAATATCGTGATGAAAATAATCTTTTCTTGATTGAAGGATTTCATTTGGTTGAAGAAGCTAGAAAAAATAGATGCATTGAAAAAATTATTACCACATTAGATGAATCGTTTGAAGAAGAGACTATTTATGTTTCAAAGGAAGTTATGAATAAACTAGCTTTTACAAAAACACCACAACCTATTATGGCTATTTGTCAAAAAAAGTTAAGTCAGGATGTTTCTTATGAGCAATCAAGATATTTATTATTAGATAGATTACAAGATCCTGGGAATATTGGTACAATTTTAAGAACTGCACTAGCTTTTGGATATCATCATATTCTCATTTCTAAGGATAGTGTTGATTTATATAATGATAAGGTTATTAGAGCCACACAAGGAGCTTTGTTTCAGTTACAGATATCTATTGTTGATTTAAAAGAAGAGATTATAAAATTACAAAAAGAAGGAGTGCATATTTATGCAACTGCTTTAAAGAATGCAAAAGAGATATCTAAATTTAAGGGCGAGGAAAGGATGGCCTTTGTGATGGGAAATGAAGGCAATGGTGTAAGTGATGAAATCATTGATTTGGCAGATGGGACTCTTTATATTCCAATAGATTCTATAGAATCTTTAAATGTTGCAATAGCAGCATCTATTGTGATGTATCAATTTAAAGATAGAAAATAATATTCAGTAGCGATATTGAGTATTTTTTTGTTTTAGACTAACAGTCCATTGATTTTTTATATCTTTTGTTTGATAATAATTTTATAGTCATTCACCTCAAAATATATATATGTTTTTTATTGTTTTATCCTAACTATAAAAGGAGGTGAGTTTAATGTTATCCTATGAATTGTTATACAAACTCGCTGAACATAACGAACAGAAAATCAAAGAAACAAATTGAAATTGCAATAGAGATGAAAAATTCAGTAATGAAGATATACAAATATTTACAGGTTTATCTATTGAACAACTAATAATGCTTTAAAAGAATACTTTTAAAAATCAGAAGTTGTCAAGAAAAATGTGTAAATAACTTGTTTAAATCAAATATTATTTTAATGAAGGATTATATGCAAATCACTATGAAATTATATATTCAAATTTATGTTATGCATTGATAGGTTGAAATTAAGAGAAAAAGACTTATCTCATAAAAGTATTTCGTTAAGTCTTCTTTTTAATGTTTTTCATTTTTATAGATTTTAAAGTTTTCTATGGTTTCAATAGGCATTTCTTTAATATTAGCTTCACCTATAAGCATTTTATCAGACATAACTGCAAGTTGTTTACCTAATTCTTGTTGATTGACATCATATACAAAAGAAACTTTATCAAGATATTTTAAATCATGAGATATGATAGGAGTATTTTTATATTTGGTGATAATATTTGAAATATCATGAGATGTTAATAAAACTAATATATCAATATCTTTCATTATATTTTGATTGTTTATTTTCTGTTTATATATAGAAACTTTATTGTTTGGAATTTTGAGAGTATTTACTTGGATTGTATAGTCATTATCATAAACTATTCCAATCTTTTTATATTTTTCTTTTAATAAATAGTCAAGTAACTTTTGAATATGATGTTTATTCATAATACCTGTAATATGACCTTCGGGTTCTTGGATAGATTTCACAGTATTGACAAAGCAGTTATGTGAATAAGCAATAACAGGAGCTTCGCTATGAGGATAGTAATCTTTTGTAATAATAAGATTAGCTTTTATTTTATCTATTTCATCTACACTATAAATTGTATATTCAACATTCTTTCCTTCAATATAATCAATGCTTTTTAAAGTTTTCTTATAGCTTTCAATAACTTCGTTCTCTAAGTTGTCTGTTAAAGCAATTTTATATACTAATTCAGAATGAATAGGAACACAAGCAATCAATGAAATCGTTAAAGCAAGTAATAATAATAATTTCTTCATATCTTTCCTCCAGGATTTTATATTATTAATGATAGGGTATATTGTATAAAAATGTCAAATAACATTATTTTTTACTCTAAATTTCTGTATGAAATAAAACCTATCGCAGTAGATAGGTTTTATGATAACATAATATCAAGTATCATCATGATAAGAAATCCTGCCATTGTAGAAATAGCCCCAATATCAATTTGTCCATCTGTACTAGCTTCAGGAATAAGCTCTTCTACACATACAAATAACATTGCTCCTGCAGCAAAACATAATGAGAATGGTAAAATATTAGAAACAGTAGAAGCAAAGATAAAGCCAATAATAGCAGCTGGTATTTCAACGATGCCAGAGAATTGTCCATACATTAAAGAAACAAACTTACTTTTACCTGCTTGAAACATTGGTAGTGATATTGCAGTTCCTTCTGGGAAATTTTGGATACCTATCCCAATAGATAAAATAAGTGCTGGTAAAAGATTGTTTGTACAGCCTGCAAAAGCTACGCCCACTGCTAAACCTTCTGGAATATTGTGTAAAGTCATTGCAAGCATTAATAGTTGATTCTGTGATAATTTACTTTGTACACCTTCAACCTCATGAGAAAGCATATGTTCGTGAGGTAGCAAATGATCGCATACTGTTAAGAAAAGGACTCCGCAAAGAAAACCAAAGGGAACAATAAGCAAAGAAAGACGTCCACTATTTTCTAATAAATCCATAGCTGGTAAAATCAATGAAAAGAAAGAAGCGGCTATCATAATTCCTGCACTACTTCCTAAAGCAATACTGACGAGCTTTTTACTGTTCTTTTTTGTAAAAAAGACAAGTGAAGCTCCAAGCATTGTCATTAACCAGTTAAAAATAATTGCTAATATAAATAATAGATAGTTATTAATAAAATCTCACCTCTATGTAGTATATGAAAAACTACTTTTTTGGTGAAAAAAATGGTTGTATAAACAACCATTCATTAATATCTAATATCTTCATATAAAGTTTTAATAAGAACTGCTCTTGTTGTAGTTCTTTGTTTTTTGTTATCAAAAGTTTTCATAACACTGTAAGCAACAACATCTCTCTTTTGAACTTCTTCATCATAGATGTAATCAGCTTGTCTAAAGAACATATTATCATCACCACGAACGTAAAGACTTCCATATTCTTTTTCTTCGTTATAATAAACAACACGACTTTCTTTTCTTTCAATGAATAAATCAAGATGTTCCATTAATTGATTATATAATACATCATAAACTTTTGAGCTATCATCATTTTCATATTGACTAATATCAGCTTCAACTTCAACTTCTTTACCATTTTCAGCATTAAGCTTATAAATTAAAGCACTAGTTAACTTAATAATCATTTCAACATCTTTTTCTTTAGCCATATCTAAAACATATTGATAAATATTCATGTTTTCTTTATCATAACCACTAATAAAGAATTCATAAATCAAATTAGTATAAGCATCATTTTTAGCTTCAGTATTAAGATATAATTTGTAAATAGTATCAAAATTAACCTGATTAAATCTACCACGTAAAGCTAAGAATTCATTTTGTGCCTCTTCATAACGTTCTAATTCAACTAAAGCGCTAGCACGGTAATATTTAATCCAATTTAAATTAGAATAGTGCCATTTTAAATTTAAAGTTAAAGCAATATTACAATTTTCAAGACATGCTGCATAATCTTTAATTTCATAAGTTGCTCTTACTTTTAAACGATACCATTTTTCTTTTTTGGATTCAAATTCTTTTCCATCAGGATTTACAAAAGGACTATCATCTAAAGTTAATGGATTTAACTTATCTAATAAATCAGATAGCTTTTGCCAATCAATAGGCTTCTTATTTAATACATATTTAATAGCTTTGTTAATTGTTGCTTCATATGGAGAGTATTTTTCTTGTGCACATAAATCAACAATTTCATCTAAAATAGAATAAAATAAATTTTCTTTTTCTTTAATTTGACTATCATCAATTTTAATAAACTTATTATATAAAGCATAACCATAATGGTTGATATATCTACTTAAAGCTGGGGCAGCTTGCATAAAAGTTCTACCAACTTCAATAGCTTCATCATTTAGTCCTTGATTCTTTAACTCCTTTACAAAATCCATTGCCTGAAACTCATTGAATGAGCTAGGGTCATTTTCAAAACGTCTACGATAAACGCTTAAATCTTTTACATTGTTTTTTTCCACGACATTCACCTCTGTTTCTTATTATAACAATTTTATTACCAATTGTGAAGAAAAAAAGCCAAGAATTACACTTGGCTAATATGATATCTTTATTCAACTGTAACAGATTTTGCAAGGTTTCTTGGTTTATCCACATCACAACCTCTAATACAAGCACTATAGTATGCTATAAGTTGTAAAGGAATAGCAGTTAAAATAGATTGTAATGTTGGTTCAACATTAGGAAGATAATAAATATTTTCAACATTTTTAACTTGATAATGATTCGTTGTTAATAAGATAACATCTGCTCCTCTAGCAATTGTTTCTTGAATATTACTAATTGTTTTTGAAGCAATATGAGGTTGAGTTGCAACTGCAATCACTACGCTTCCTTCTTCAATAAGGGCTATTGGTCCATGTTTCAATTCTCCAGCAACATAGGCATCTGCATGAATATAAGAAACTTCTTTTAATTTTAAAGCACCTTCTAATACACTTGCATAATCTAAACTTCTTCCAATAAAATAAGCATCATGTTTATCCTTTAACATAGTAGCATATTCTTTAAACTGACAAGCATCTTCTAATATTTTTTCAATATACCAAGGAACTTGTTGAAGTTGTAAAATAGCTTTTGTATTCACTGTTAAATGTAATTCTTGAGCAATATAATAAGCAAATAACATTAATAAAATTAATTGTGTTGTATAAGCTTTAGTAGAAGCAACTGCAATCTCAGGACCAGCACAAGTATATAAAACATAGTCAGCATCTCTTGAAATAGTACTTCCTAAAACATTAGTAATCGCAATTGTACTAGCTTTTTTCTCTTTTGCTAGTCTTAATGCACCAAGTGTATCAGCTGTTTCTCCTGATTGGGAAACAAAGATAGTTAGTGTATGTTCATCAATAATAGGATCGTTATATCTAAATTCACTTGCAACTTGAGTTAATACAGGTAGATGAGTAATTCTCTCTAAAATTTGAGCTCCACATAAACAGGCATGATAAGCTGTACCACATGCTACAAAATAAACTTTATTAAATTGTAAAAAATCAATATTTTTTAATTCTTCAAAAAGAATAGTTTCATTTTGGATGCGTCCTCTTAATGTTTCTTTGATGGCATAAGGCTGTTCATAAATCTCTTTGAGCATGAATGTATCATATCCATTTTTTCTAGCAGCATCTATATCATAAGGGATAATAGATGATTCTTTAGTGATTTCTTTCCCTTTTTGATCATAAAAATGAATTTGATTTGCTTTTAAAATTGCAATTTCATTATCTTCTATAAAATAAACTTCTTTTGTATAAGCAAGCAAGGCAGGAATATCACTGGCAGCAACACTTGCATTTTTTGTTTTTCCAATGACTAAAGGACTATCTTTTTTAGTAACAATAATTTCATCAGGGTGTCGTGTTGATAAAATACATAAAGCATAGCTTCCTTCTATTCTTTCTAAAACTTTTTGAACAGCTTTTAATAAATTTCCTTGATAATAACTATCTAATAAATGAACAACAACTTCACTATCAGTTTCTGATTGAAAATGATAACCTTTATTAACTAATTCCTCTTTTAATTCACGATAATTTTCAATAATTCCATTATGAACTAATGAAAGAGTATTTTTATCATTAGTATGAGGATGAGAGTTAAGATGAGAAGGAATTCCATGAGTTGCCCAACGTGTATGACCTATTCCTACATGACCTTTTAAATCATATTTTTCCAGTTCATCAACTAACAACTGTAATCTTCCTTTACATTTAACAGTTGTAAGAGATTTGTCTAAGATAGTGATTCCAGCACTATCATAACCCCTATATTCAAGTTTTTCTAATCCTTGAAGTAAAAACGGTAATGCTTCATCATTACCACAATAAGCTGTGATTCCACACATAAATACATACCTCCAATATTCAATTTTATGTTATGAATATAAAGATATGCCTGATGATATTTGTTTAATAATCGCTTATTATTTTTGCTCATCGTTAAGGTAGCATAGTACCTCCAGATCATCCGCCGAATCTTTCGATAAATCTGGACCTCGTCAACTCATAGAGTCCTGGCGCTTATTTTTTAGTTTCTTTTATTCATAACTTAGATAATTATAGACTGATTTTAGTTCTCTTTTTTTTCAAAATATGAAAAAATTAATTTTTTTAGAAATAAAAAAAGAAAAATGCCAATTCTAATTGTATATAATAGTAAGGAGAATAATTATGACTATAGAAAATAACTTATTAGAAATGAGTAAATCCTTAGTTGAATTAGAAAAATCTGGGATTTACGATGTAGAGAAGTTTAGCTATGCTTTGCTTCATCAAACAAAACAATTAGAATATTTTTACTGTCATCTAGTAAAAGATGGAAATTGTGATGAAACTTTCTATCATATTAATAAGCGTCCACATATTCATCAATTAGCTTATTTTAATATTGGTAGAGGTTTTCCAAAAGAATTAATGGATGGACATTGGTGTTATGTTTTAAAGGATTTAGGATATAAGATGTTAGTTATCCCATGTACTTCAATCAAAGAAACTTCAACTCATGCTAATCCTCAATATGAATTAGATATAGAAGTGATGGCGTATCATCAAAAGACTTACAGTCGCATTCAATTAAGTGATATTCGTTCTATTGATATTCAAAGAATAGATTTACGAAAGCCATTTTATGAAGTTTTAACACCAAAAGAGGAAATTGATGAGTTTATACATAAAAATTTATTTGAATAAAATATGGAGGTTATTATGAAGAATTTATATTTATTTGCAAAGGAAGATATTTATGATGAGTATACTCATGATGTTGTTTATTTAAAAGATGAACTTGTAGGTAATTTGAATTTGATAAAAGAAGGAGAAAATCAAATTATGAGAGGTAATTATTATTTACAAGAATCTTTAAATAAAGATATTGTTGATATTAGAGTTGAAGAAAGGTTAGAAGATTATAAGTATTATGAAAATTTGTTTGCAGTAAAACAATATGTTTATCTTTTATTAGAGGTTATTGATGCTTATAACAATAAATCAATAGAAGGTGTTCATTTAGGTATATTTGCGAAAGAAGATATCTATGATATTCAAAATAATTTGGTTTATCATAAAGATGATTTTATTTTAGATGTTATTAGTCAAAAGAATAATTTATGTCAGGTTCCTCTGTTTAATATTGATAAAGGGACCTTTTATATTGCTCAAATTAGTGATATTGAAGGATATATAGATAGCAAGGAGGAATATGTATTCCGTGTTGATTCTTCAAATATTCAAGAAGAAATCAAAATAACAATTCAATGTTTTCCAACGGTTATAGAGGTTTGTAAGAAAGATGAAGAGAAGAAATTTATAAAAGGGGCATGGTTGGCAGTTTATGATGAAGTGGGGAGAATGATAGATGAGTGGATAAGCGAAAGAGAGCATTGTGTTTATGGTTTGAAGATAGGAAATATTTATGTGATTAAAGAATTAGCAACTCCTAAAGGATATCAAAAAAGTAAGGATATCTTTTTTATTGTTAAAAAGGATAAAACGTTTCAAAAGCTTGATTTGATAAGTAAAAGAATAGAAGATTGAGTAAGAAAGGGTTGAGTAAAATATATTATTTAAATAAATATTAT
The DNA here is from genome assembly GCA_910579135.1 of uncultured Erysipelotrichales bacterium. Classification (GTDB taxonomy): domain Bacteria; phylum Bacillota_I; class Bacilli_A; order Erysipelotrichales; family Coprobacillaceae; genus MGBC113645. The sequence goes on from CAJTTM010000008.1 coordinate 12,360, forward strand.
AAAGATACAAATAAATTATTTAAAAAATATAATTTAAGAATGTATCAAACAGGATTTGTCTGACAGTTTTAAAACTGTCAACAAGGAATAGATATTTAGTGTAGGTAAGTAAGCCTACTTTTTTTGTACGCAAAATAGTTATTTAAGATCTATTATAAAATCTTAAAACAAATGGAAAGGATGTATTAAAAAATGATTATAAATAAACAAATTAAAAATGTTTTCTATAAAGTAATAAGTATTATTCTATCTTTCATGATAGTATTTTCTTCAATTATTACAAGTATAAATTCAGTTTATGGAGCAAGTGTTAATGTTACAACAAAAGGAAAGTATTATTATGGAGATTACAATCTTGGTACCAATAATTCTTGGTTTACCTATAATTATCAAGTAGAAATGAATGGGAAGAAGATACAAGCAGTTTGTATGCAACCAGATAAAAATAGGCCAGGTTCTGGTTCTTATACTGTTAGTCGTATGCCTACTGATTCAATGGCTGCAAAAGCTATGTATTATGGATGGTATGCTCCTAAAAGCGATTTGTATTGGACAAATCATTATAATAGTTTAAAAACAGGTGCACGCTATATTATTGTTCATATGACAACCGCGAGGGCTATGGGAGAAAACTGGTCTTATAAAGCCAATTCAACCGCTAAAACAATTTGTACTAATTTCTATAATTGGTTAAAAAATCAACCAGATATTCCAGGAAATAATGATGTTTTCTTTCAAAATACTGGAAAAGTTGTTGAAAAATTAACAGAACCACCAGAAAATGCAAATGATTATTTTAAAACAAGTTCAAATGTGAATGAAGATTTTAAATGGCTTTTAACTATGACTAATCATTTTTCAAGAGCTGTTTCATTAAGAAATTGGAATGAAAATCAAGATTTTGAATTAATATTACCAGATGATATAAGAGCTGTTATTATGGAAAATAATTCTAATAGGAAAATTAAAAGAGTTACAGATTTTGGAGAAACTGTTCATTTAAGTGGAGATCAATCGGGTAAATGGATTTATAGCTTTATTTTAAAAAATAGTAGTGATGCTAAAAAATCTGTCATTACACTTAAAGGAACTTCTATTTCATCATCATACAAAGCATACAAGTTGAAACTCAATGGAAGTTCATCAGGGAAACAGATTTTAGGAGCTTTAGATAAAGATCCTAGCCAATCAAGTTCTCAACTGGTAATTAATTGGGAAGATGATACACAATTAACAGTTTCTAAAAGTGATGAGTATGGAAAAGCTATTGAAGGAGCTAAGTTTGAAATTGGTCGTTCAAAAACTGATAACAAAGTAAGTGATGTTATAAAAACAATAACAACTAATAAAGAAGGAGAATTCAGTATTCAATTAGATCCTGGAACATATTATGTTCAAGAAGTTAGTGTTCCTAGTCCGTTTGTATTGGATAAAACAATTCAAACAGTTACACTAAAAAGTGGTGATGATAAAACAATTGTCTTTGAAAACAGACATCAAACAGGATCTTTAACTGTTACAAAATTAGATGATACAACAAAAGAACCTATACAAGGTGCAATCTATAAATTAACAAATACAACACCTATTTATTTTTATAACGTTAATATAGATGATTTTGAACCAGATCCTAATTTAGAAGGACAATTAGGAAATGATGATATTATTGATGATGATATTTTAGATGATATGAATAAAGATGAACCTACTAAGGTTGAAATAGGAGACTTTACTTATAGTTTCTATGCGAATGATATAGAAACTAAAAAAGGTGCTGTTATTAATAATTTACCAATAGGAACATATAAGCTGGAAGAAGTGAAAGCTCCTGTTGGGTATACATTATCAAAGGTTGTAAAAAATATTGAAGTTAAATATGATTCATCAAAAGCATTAGAGGGCAAAGATAGTCAAGCAAGTATAACAGTTAGTGATAATCGTATAAAAGGTGAAATTCAATTAATAAAGGTTTCTTCATCTTCTAATTCAATTATTTCTGTTGGAGATGCAAAATTAATAGGTGCTAAGTTTGGTTTGTATGCAAAGTATGATATTAAAGATCCTGCTAATGATTCGGTTATTTATAAAGCTAAAGAATTAGTGTCTAAGAAAGGTATTGTTGGGGATGAGGGGATTAAAATTATTGATGAAAAGTCAGAATTAATTTGGAATAATCTTCCTTTAGGTGTTTATGAAATTAGAGAATTAGAAGCTCCTGAGGGATATAGACTAAATGATGAAGCTAAGGAAGTTGTTTTAAAACAATCTCATTTAGATGATACAAGTCAAATTATTAAGGAAAAGGTTATCTTTAATAATGATGAAAAAACGTCTATTCTTTCTATTAAGAAAGTAGCTGCTTGTAAAGGAGAAAGTGGAATCACTCAACCTGAAGAGGGTATTCATTTCTATGTTGTTGCTAGTAAATATATTAAACAATATGGAAGTATAGAAGATGCATGGAAACATAGAGATAATTTTGTTAATAAAGATATGGAATCTGCTGAACTTATTACGGATAAGGATGGTTATGCAAAGTCTAATGAACTTGCTTATGGGGATTATGGTTTAAAACAAATGAGTTCTGGAGAAGGGACATTAGATTTAGAAGGAATATTTGAGATTTCTCTTAGACCTGAATGTAATGAAATTGAACAAAGAGAATATGTTATTAATAATTACTATTATGAATCTTATGTAAGATTAATAAAAAAAGATTTGAAAACAAATAAGAATATTACTCTTAATGGAGCGACTTTTAAGATTTTTAATATTGATGAAAATGAGTATGTCACTCAACAGGTAGGGCCATTTTTATACAATACCTTTACAACAAACAGTGACAATTATATTTCTATTAAAGGAATTTGGAATAATATTGATGATGTCTTAGGAACGACAATGGCCCCTTTAAGGTTATCTTATGGACATTATCGAGTGGAAGAAATAAAGACTCCACAAGGATTTTTAGAATTAGAGAGGCCAGTAGAGTTTACTGTGAGTCAAGATCAAAGTTTATTTGAAGTGACTCATTATAATGATAGTCCTGTTATAGAAGTTGTTATTAAAAATGATAAACCAACAGGAAGAATTATTTTAAATAAAACATTTGAACAATCATATACAAAGGTTGATAAGTTTGCGAAATTTAGATTAACTGCTACAAAAGATATTATTGATGCTATTGATGGTTCTTTTATTTATAAAAAAGGAGATATTGTTGATGAGGAGCTTTATTCAATTAATGAAAAGGGACAAATTATTATTGAAAATTTACCATTAGGGATAAATGGTGCTTCTTATCAACTTGAAGAAATTGAAACAGATGATCATTATGCTTTATTAGAAGAACCTGTTATTTTTGATTTTGTTATTGAAGATAATAAAACAAAAGTTTATACAATTGAAAAAACAATAGAAAATGAACTGATTGAAATTCATACAAAAGTGAATAAAGAAGAACAACAAGTTTCTAAAGAAATAAGTATTATTGATACTATTTTTTATGAAGGGTTACATACTGGGAAAGAATATACTATTCAAGGAATATTAATGGATAAAGAAACCAATAAACCATTATTAATTGATGGAAAGGAAGTTGTTTCTCAAAAGACTTTTATTGCAGATAAAAGAGATGGAAGTATTGATTTGAACTTTACTTTTGATGGTTCGTTACTTGCAGGTATAACTACAGTTGTTTTTGAAGATTTATATAGTCAAGATAAACTTATAGCCTCCCATAATGATATTAATGATAGAAATCAATCAGTTGTATTTATTGATATTCATACAATAGCTACAGCTGACTTAGAAAAAGAGATTCAATTGAATCCAAATGGTTCAAATAAGAATATAACTATTGTTGATACTGTTTTTTATCAAGGTTTAACTGTTGGTAAGGAATATCAACTAAAAGGTCGACTAATTGATAAGTTCACAGAGAAACCTTTTTTATCAAATCAAAAAGAAGTCGTTTCTTTATTATCTTTTACTCCAAAAGAAGAGAGAGGAGAAATTCAAGTTGAATTTATAATAAATTCTAATGATTTAAAAGAGGGGCATGATATTGTTGTTTATGAAAATTTGTATAGAGATAATAACTTGATTGCAGTACATGAAGATGTGAATGATATGAATCAAACGATTAAGGTTAGTGAATTTGATATTCCTGTTCAAGGAGATAAGATTATTTTATCAAATCTTCAAGTTAATAAGATTGATAGTCAAACAAAGGAAATCATTAAAGGAAAAGATTTTGAGTTTGGGTTATATTTAGATGAGAAATGTAGTCAAATAATAACGAAAGAACAGGCAGATATTAATAGAGGAATAGTTACTTTTAAAGATTTAAAATTTGGAACATATTATTTAAGAGAAGAGAAGGCTCCAGAAGGATATCTATTAAGTCAAGAGGTTAAAAAAATAGTAATTGATAGTCAAAATTGTAAGAAAGTGTCTATTGATTTTGGAAATAAGAAGATGGAGAAAATAAAGACAGATGATCAATCTAAGGTATTCTATTATTCAATGGGTATGTCTTTACCGTTAATAAGTATGTTATTTCTAAGAAAAAAGAATGGTTAGTTTTTAACCATTCTATAAGTTTAATAAACGTTTTGTATCTCTAGCAATAACTAATTCTTCATTTGTTGGAACAACATAGACTTTGATTTTAGATTCGGGTTTAGAAATTAATCTTTCACCTTTGCCATTTTCATTGGCATCATCATCAATAACAATTCCAAGTGCTTCACTAACTAGAGATAAAATTTCTTTTCTTGCATAAGCCGAGTTTTCTCCAATACCAGCAGTGAATGCAATAGCATCACAGCCACCTAAAGCGATGAAATATCTACCAATATAAGCAATAACACGTCTAAAGAAAATATCTAATGCAAGTTTAGCTCTCTCATTTCCTTCATCAGCAGCTTTTTGAACATCTCTAAAGTCACTAGATATACCAGAAACACCAAGTAATCCAGATTCTTTGTTTAAAATATGAATTAATTCATGCATATCAATATTAAGAGTATCTACTAAATATTCAACAACGGAAGCATCTAAATCTCCTGATCTAGTACCCATCATGATTCCTGCAAGTGGTGTAAATCCCATGGATGTATTAATGCATTTTCCGTCTTTAACAGCACTTAAACTTCCACCAGCTCCTAAGTGAGCAACAATAATTTTTGAATGTTCAGGATTTCCTAATAAATCTCTTGTACGAGTTGATACATAGAAGTGAGAAGTACCATGAGCTCCATATTTTCTTATTTTATGTTCTTCATAGAATTTGTAAGGTATTGGATAGATATAACATCTAGGTTCTAATGTTTGATGGAAAGCGGTGTCAAAAACAGCTACAGCACCAGCATTAGGAATAGCCTCTTTAAAAGCATAGTATCCTATTAAGTGGGCAGGATTATGTAATGGGGCCAATGCTTTTAATTCGTCTATTTTTTCAACAACATAGTCATCAATAACAGCAGACTCTTTAAAATAAGAACCTCCTTGAACGATTCTATGACCAACACCTCTGATTTCATTTAAATCTTTTACAATTTCTTTTTTTATTAATGTGTCTAATAATAATGCAACAGCTTCTTTATGAGTAGGGATAGGTAATGTTTGAACATCTTTTTCACCATTATATTTAATAGTAAAAACAGAATCCTCTAAACCAATTCTTTCAATAACTCCAGAAGTAATAACAGATTCATTATTCATTTCAAATAACTGGAATTTTAAAGAAGAACTTCCTGCATTAACAGCAATAACTTTTGACATTTCAAACTTCCTCCTTTATAAAATAATTATAGCATTTATTTCTTAAAAAACTAGGTTTGGCTTGCATAATTTATAAAAAGTTTTATAATGTTATTGAGCCAGGGGTGCTAAATGCTGAGAAAGGTTTGACCTTATCCCTTATGATCTGAACTGGGTAATGCCAGCGTAGAGAGTGCAAATAATGTTTTTTTGCTTTCCTGACTCTAGGGAAGTTTTTTTATTTGTTGGCTCCTATTTTAAGGAGGAGAAAGAATGAAGAATTTATTTGATGTCAAATTAAACACTAAGACAATATCGTATTTATCTATGTTTGTTGCCTTACAAATTGTATTGGAATTGGTATTTAATATTTTTCCATCACAACCAGAAGGTGGGAATGTTTCAATGGATTTATTACCAATCATTTTAGCAAGCTACTTATTAGGAAGTGGTTATGGACTTATTGTTGGGTTTGTTTCATGCTTATTACATTTTGCTTTAGGTCTTGCGACGTTTTATGGACCTTGGTCAGTTATTTTGGACTATTTAGTTCCTTTATCAATTGTTGGTATTTCAGCATTATTTAAAAATATAAAGATTGGTAAAATAGTGATTTATACTGGAATTATTGTGACAATGATTTTAAAATTTATTTCACATTATTTATCTGGAGCTTGGTTATTTGGTGCATATGCACCAGAAGGAATGAATCCATGGATTTATTCTTTTGGATATAATATAGTTTATTGTTTACCAACTTTAATATTATGTTACGTTGGATTTGTATATATTTATCCAAGAATATCAAAAATATTCCAAAAATAAAGAGTTTTTCAAAAGATTGGTTCAAAAGATTAATTTTTCGAAATTAATCTTTTTCTTTATGTCTACATAATTTATGATATAATATAATTGATATTATTTTGGAGGTAATGTATGAATGTGAGTGTTTCAAATATATGTCAAATTATTGATTTACTCAATACATCTACAGATGATTGTTTATACGTTTATGATTTGGTCAATGATTTTTATTATATTTCAGAACATGCACTAGATAGATATCGTCTGCCTAGCCATAGTTTTCATAATGTTACAAAGAATCTTGGACTCATTGTTCATAAGGATGATTTAGAAGCTTTAGTCAATGATTTAGATGAGGTCTTAGATGGAAAGAAAGATTTTCATAATATGCAATATCGTTGGTTAGATAAGAATGGACAACCAGTGTGGATCAATTGTAGAGGGCTTATTGTTAGAGAAAATAATCAAGCATTATATATGGTAGGGTGTATTAATGAGATAGGAGTTAAACCGAAAGCAGATAATATTAGCGGTTTACTTAGAGAATCTAGTTTACAATCTTATATTAATCAATTAGATAAAGCACCGTTAGGATATATTTTGCGTTTAGGAATGGATGATTTTAGATTTATTAATGAAAAGTTAGGCATTGAGTATGGAGATAATATTTTAAAAGAGAGTGCAAGAATTATTGCGAAATGCTTAGAAAATCAAATGCTATACAAAATGATTTCTGATGAATTTATTATAGTTGATTTTCATCATACAAAAAAAGAAGGACTTCGTTTATATAATAATATTAAACAAAAAATCAATGAATTAGTAGAAGAAAAACAATATGAAGCTATTTTTACAATTTCAGGAGGATTGTTAGAATGTTCTGCAATTCAAGATTTTTCTTATTCTAATATAATGAAATTAACTGAATTTGCTTTAAATGAGGCAAAACAACAAGGAAAAAATAGAATATATGTTTTTGATCAAAGTGATTATGATCAATTTTTAAAGAAGAATCAATTAATTTCTTTATTAAGAAAATCTATTAATAATGGTTTTGAAGGTTTTGAGGCTTACTATCAACCAATTGTTATGGAGTCTACTAAAGAATTGTTTGGTGCTGAAACTCTTATGCGATTTAATTGTGATGAGTTTGGTAGTATACCTCCAAATGTATTTATACCTATTTTAGAAGAAACAGGATTAATCATTCCTGCTGGTAAATGGATATTAAATCAAGCTGTTAAGGGTTGTAAACAATTCCAAGAGTTTATTCCTAATTTTCATATTAGTGTCAATGTTTCTTATATGCAATTACTTAAAGCGGATTTATTGGATTTGGTAGAGGAAACATTAGAAAAACATCAATTAGATCCAAGTTATTTAATTATAGAGCTTACAGAGAGTGGTATTTTAGAGTCTTCTGAAGTGGTTGGAAAGATTTGGAAAGAATTGAAAAAAAGTAATGTAAAGATTGCTTTAGATGATTTTGGAACTGGATATTCAAATTTCCATTATTTAAGTAGTTTAAAACCTGATATTATTAAAATAGATAGAGATTTTACAGTGAAAGCTATTGGTAATAAGTTTGAATATGATATGTTATCCCTTTTAAGTGATATGGTTTATAGTTTAAGGTTAAAAGTTTGTATTGAAGGTATCGAGGATATTAGTGAATATACAACAATAAAAAATATTATTCATGATTTTATTCAAGGATTCTATTTTGGACATCCTTGTAATTATACTCAGTTTGTAAGGAAATGTATTAAGGAGGGGAATTATGAGTAGACCAGAATTACATTTTACACCAGTACATAATTGGATGAATGATCCTAATGGTTTTATATATTATAATGGAGAATATCATTTATTTTATCAATATTTTCCTTATGATATAAAATGGGGAACAATGCATTGGGGACATAAAACATCAAAGAATCTTATTCATTGGAAAGATGAAGGGGTTGCTCTTTATCCAAGTAAAGATTTTGATAGAAATGGTTGTTTTTCAGGTTCGGCTATTGAAGTTGATGGAAAAATGTATATTTATTATACAGCTATTATTTATTCAAAGTTAAATCCTCAAAACATTCATGTTTCTGGTGATGGCTTGATTGCAAGTCAAGCTATGATAATCAGTGAAGATGGGTATACTTTTGATCCTGATACTAAAAAAGTGATTATTCCTACATTTAGTAAAGATGATTTATTAGGACATATAAGCAATACTAGAGATCCAAAGGTTTGGAAAGAAACTGATCAGTATTATATGGTTGTAGGAAGTCAATATGAAGCATCAGAAAAAATGCACGGCGAAGTTTTAATATATACAAGTAAAGATGCTATTGATTGGCATTACAGCAATAGATTAATTGATGAGAGTATTGATAGTAATATGTGGGAATGTCCTGATATGTTTGAAGTGGATGGTCAAAGAATTTTGATTATGTCACCAGAGAATATTGTCAATGATGGAGAGAATTATCCAAGTCATGCAACATGGTCTATAGTTAATTTTAATAATGAGACATGTGAAGCCTCTATTGTTCAAAAACCACAATTTTTAGATTATGGATTAGATTTATATGCTCCTCAAACAACAATAGATAAAGATGGTAACAGAATAGTTATTGCATGGTTAAGAATGCCTAAATGTGGAGAAGATGGGGATTGGATAGGATTATATACATTCCCTAGAGTTTTATATATGAAAGATAATCATTTGTGTTTTAAGGTTCATCCTAATGTAGATAAACTTTTTAAACATAAAGTTAAAGATTTTTCACTTTCTCCTAGAAAAATAAGTTGTACAATGAACTTAGATAGCTATTTGAATATTGGTGGATTTGAAATTACCTTTAAAGATAATTGTATTTGTACAAATAGAGAGAAAGTATTTACTCAAGCTGCTAAACTATTTAATGATGAATCACAAGTAGGGAAACGATTTAAAACTCCAAGAATCAATGGTGAGTGTCATATTGATATTTATGTTGATAAACAAGTTATTGAAATATATGTTAATGATGGAAAATATGTTTTATCTAATATTGTTTATGATTTAAAAGAAGAATTGAATTATCAAAATATTAATGATTTAAAATTATATGCAATTAAGTAGTTCCTATTTAAAAGAGGAACTACTTATTTTTATAAGACTTTTACAATGTTCATAGAGTTCATATGTAGAAATACAATCAGCTATAGCTCTATGTTCATTATGAGATAAATTTAAATAATTGACCATATCAGATAATCTATGATGAGATAATTCAGGAAATAATTTTCTTGAAAACTGAACTGTATCCATATATTCATTTGGTATGTCTATGTAAAATTGATTAGCAATAAAATTTAAATCAAAAGAAGTATTATGCCCAACAATAATGTCATCACCAATAAAATCAAATACATCATCATAAATATCATCTAAACAAGGTTGAGCTTTAACCATATCATTAGTAATTCCAGTAATTCTTGTGATAAATGAACTGATTTCTCTATTAGGATTAATTAATTGTTGATATCTATCAATAATTTGACAATCTCTAATTTTGAGTATACCAATTTCTATAATTCTATCATCCCAATAAGAAAGACCTGTTGTTTCAATATCTAAAACACAATAGTTATCAATTAATTTCTTTGTATAGTTTCCTCTTTTATATTTACGCATTGTTTTTCTCCCCTTGTAATTATTAAAACAAGCATAACATACTTCATTTTTAAGAACAAGTTGATAAATAATAAAATGTTTATTTGTTTTTCTAGTCAATTTTATAAAAATGGCTTATTATATAGATATATGATAAATATTTATAAAATATGAAGGAGGATATGATGAAAAGATTATTAAATTGTACAACAAGTGAAATGCTTACAATGAACAAGGAGGAATTGAAACAATCCATTCTTGCTTGTGAAGGAAGAACTATTATGACAGAAACAGTGGTTGCAGTTCAACCGTTATTAGGTGATCTTACAAATGCAGAATTAGCAGTATCATTTGGAAGTGATATGGTTTTATTGAATGTATTTGATTGTGATAATCCTAAAATCAATGGATTACCAGAAACAGATGAGCCTGTGAAATTATTGAAAAGATTAATAGGAAGACCAGTTGGGTGTAACTTAGAACCTATTGATGAAGATGTTGAATTAATGGAAAGTCGCCATGAAATCTCACATGGGCGTCATGCGACTAAAGAAACTTTTATCAAAGCTAAAGAGTTAGGATTTGATTTTATTTGTTTGACTGGAAATCCAGGAACTGGTGTAAGTAATGCTTCTATAGAAAAGGCAATCATGCTTGCGAAAGAATATTTTGGTGGAATGATCATTGCTGGAAAGATGCACTCTTCTGGGGTGGATGAACCATTAGTTGATTTAGAAAGTATTGAAAGATTTATTGATGCTGGAGCAGATATTATTTTAATGCCTGCTGTTTATACTGTTCCAGGTTTACAAGAAGAAACTTTAGTGAAGGCTTGTCAATTAATTAAATCTAAAGGAGCTCTTTCTTTGAGTTCAATAGGAACAAGTCAAGAAGGAAGTGATATTGATACAATTCGTACAATTGCATTAACAAATAAACGTTGTGGTATTGATATCCAACATATTGGAGATGCAGGATGGTGTGGTATTGCATTACCTGAAAATATTATGGCTCTTTCAGTAGCGATTAGAGGTAAACGTTGGACTTATCATAAGATAGCATCATCAATTAATAGATAAAATGTAAAAGCAATTCAATCATAATGAATTGCTTTTTTTCATACAATGAACTGGTGATAATATGAAGAAAAAAATGGTATCAATTATAGTTGTGCTTGCTTTAGCGATTATCCTGTACAAACCAACAGATATTTTTGTGAATAAGAATATGACGTTAAATAAAGTGAAGATTGTTTTAGATCCAGGGCATGGTTCTAACGATTCGGGAGCAAAATATGGGAAGTTGTATGAAGCTGATTTAAATCTTAAAATTTGTTATGCTTTAAAATCTGAATTACAGTCAAGAGGAGCTACAGTTTATTTAACAAGAACTGATGATCAGGATATGACTAAACGAAATTATAATTATTCAAAAGATGATGATATGTATTTAAGAGCTATTCAAATTGATAAATATGAACCTACTTTATTTTTAAGTATACATTTAAATTCATCAGCCTCTTCTGCTTGGGGTTCTCAAGTCTTTTATTATGATGGTAGTGACAAAGGAAAAGAATTAGCTACTATTATTCATAATAATATGAAAGAAGTAACAGGGACAAGGAAGAATATATCGTCATGTCACTTTAAAATATTAAGAACAACTAAAGCATTAGGAGTATTAATTGAATGTGGATTTATAAGCAATGCGAATGAAAGAGGACAACTACGCAATAGTCGATATCATAAGAAACTAGCATCGTCTATAAGTGATGGGGTAGAGGAATATTTAAAGAAAGAGAACAAATTAAAAATTTCTAACAAGTCAAAATAGCTATCAAAATAAAAAACAAAAAAAGGTAAAAATCTATTGACGAACAATGCTGATTATGGTATTATGTTTGAGCAATCGTTAATGGGCCTGTAGCTCAGTTGGTTAGAGCGCACCCCTGATAAGGGTGAGGTCGATGGTTCAAGTCCATTCTGGCCCACCATTAGCTATTGTGAGAAAGTATATGGGCCTGTAGCTCAGTTGGTTAGAGCGCACCCCTGATAAGGGTGAGGTCGATGGTTCAAGTCCATTCTGGCCCACCATATATTTGTTTAAAGTTTTGGGGCTTTAGCTCAGATGGGAGAGCGCCTGCTTTGCACGCAGGAGGTCAGCGGTTCGATCCCGCTAAGCTCCACCAAATGTGAAATATGAACTCATATTTGATGCAATGTTTAGAAGTGACATTGCATTGATATGAGTTTTTTTGTTGATCAATGTACCTTTTTAAATCTTAAGAGTTTGAAAAGGTACTTTGACAATAGAATATGTTTTTTTCTTAGATGAAGATATATTTAACAGGTAAGTAAGCGTATATATATTGGATTTAATAACTACTGTTGAGAAACAGGAGAAGAACGAGAAGGTATATATAAAAGTTAAATATATTATAATGCGTGTGGCATTTAAGAAAAACTGATTTAGGTTGGCTTAAACCATTAGGTAATATGATTGTTGTGAAATAACCATATTGACTTATAAAAATACCTAACCACACAGTTTATTAAAGAAGTGTTTCTGATTCGTTAATGAATGTACTTGGCTTTTTTAATAAGCATTGTAGAATGAATGATGAGAGTTGAGAAATGATTCTTACTTCATTTTAAAATATTAGAGTTTATGTATATAAAAAAGTAAATGATTAAAATTAAAAAAAGAATATTTAAAATAGAAAGGTTAAAAAAAGGTAAATTGAATGATTAAATTAGTGAATGGTGTAGATAGAAACTTAGGATTAATGGATTTTTGTGTTGATAAGTTATCAAATAGATTGGCAGTTATGATTTTTGATGATTTTACATTAGGTCAAAAAAGAGTAAGAGATATTAATGGTCAACAGGTTGAAATTCATGTGTATAGTGTAAGATGTACAAATACATTTAACAACAGACAAATTAAAATTGATGTTAGTTATACAACTGCAAATAAGGTTGCATTAGAAGAAGCAACAAATAAAAAGAAAGCAAATATTTTTGAAAAGGTATTTATTGATTTTGAAGATTGTGTTGTAGGTCATTATTGTAGTGGTTCAGGAGATTTCGCAAATGTTGCTCAAACATATAAAGCTGAAAGAGTAAAAATTTTAAGTAACGAGGAAGTTCAAGCTATTATGAAACGTATTGATGCTGAAAACAATGTTATGAGTGCTACTGAACATGTTAGACAAGATAAACAAGGTAAATAGTTTTTAAAGATATATTCAATTGTCAAAGTTTAGTGTTAAGTGATTTAAAAAGAACTAAAGATTTTAATTAAAATAAATCTTGGTTCTTTTTTTTTGTTAGAAATGTAAAGAAAGGAATAGAAATAATGAAAAAAGTTTTAAAGAATGTAGGTGTAATATTCACTATTCTAGTAAGTGATTGGAGTAATGTGAAAATATGAATAAATTAAAGAAAATAGAAAAAACTATTATAAAATATATAAAAGTATTTTTGAATAAGATAGATTTGTTTTTGATTTTTTATTCACTGATCAAGTTGCCTATTCGTTTGTTTTGTCTACGTGTTGGAATGATAGGAATGTATGTAATATTTGCAGATAACTTTAATATGGATTGTATTAATAGTATTGAAACTAAAGATTTATGTTTATTATATTTTGCTATTTGGTTTTTGTTTTATCTTTGTGTAAATGCAAAGAATGTAATATTGGATAAAGAAATATATGCTCCTTTTTTTAAGATTTCAACTATAGAAAGATTTGATTATTATAAAAGAAATGTTAAAAAAATGCATATTGCATTAAATGAAATAATTAATTATATTGCTGATTTTAAAACAAAAAGAATATATAAAGTAATTATATTTACAGTGTTAGGTGTGTCTATGCTTTCTATGGCTGTAATGTTGTGTAGTGTATTGCAGATGATGATTGATGTTTATTGGTTGATATGTATGAATGTTTAAAACTAAATTAAGAAATAATAGCTGTAAAATTAACACTTTTTATACCAAAAATGTAATATACAAGAAAAGTTTTTTGATTTTGTTCGTATTATATAGTAATATGTTATTAGAAGAGGAAAGGATGATGATTATGAAAAAGTTATTAATTGCGTTTTTAACTGTAGTAATGATTACAACTGTTGTACCAGGTTTTGATAATGAGTATTCTGTGATTAATGAAGTTGAAGCTAAGACGAAAATAAAGTTAAATAAAACCAAATTAACTTTAGTCAAGGGGAAATCGTATACTTTAAAAGTTATAGGAAACAAGAAAAAAATTAAATGGTCTACTTCTAATAAGAAGATTGCGACTGTTAATTCTAAAGGTAAAGTCACAGCCAAGAAAAAAGGAGTTGTAACAATTACTGCGAAGATTGGATCAAAAAAATACAAATGCAAGATTACAGTTAAAAATCCAATTAAACTCAATAAAACAAAAGTGACTTTAGTGAAAGGAAAAAGTACAGCTTTAAAAGTCACTGGAACGAAGAAAAAAGTAACATGGTCATCATCTAATAAGAAAGTTGCGACTGTTAATTCTAAAGGAAAGGTTACTGCTAAAAAGAAAGGAACTGTAACTATTACTGCAAAGGCTGATGGATTGACTGTTAAAAGTAAAGTTACAGTTAAGAATCCAAGTAAAAGTATAGCTGTAGATATGTTATCTTTAGATATAACTTCTGTAACATTAAAAAAAGGAAATACTTATAAGATGAATGTAACAGTATTTCCATTAAATGCAACGAATAAAACATTGTTTTATTCATCAAGTAATAAAAATGTTGTAACAGTTTCATCTACAGGAAAAGTAACAGCAAAAAAAGTCGGAACAGCAACAGTAACAGCTAAATCTTCAAATGGAAAAACAGTGAAATGTAAATTTACTGTTAAAACTCCTAAAATTGAAGTAAGTAGTGTAACACTAAACAAATCAGCTTTGTCTTTTAATGTTGGAGAATCTCAACAATTAACAGCAACAATTAATCCTAATAACGCAGCAGATAAATCTGTTGAATGGCAATCGACTAATACTAATGTTGTAACAGTTTCATCTACAGGAAAAGTAACAGCAAAAAAAGTCGGAACAGCAACAATACTTGTGGTTGCCTCTAATGGAATGTCTGCAACTTGTAAGATTACTGTTGCAGAAAAGACACAACAGAATATTGCTATTAGTAGTATTTCTTTAGACAATACTTCTGTTACATTAGAAGAAGGAAAAATAAAAACATTAAATGTTTCATTTGCTCCAACTAATGCGACAGAACAATCGATAACATGGTCTAGTAGTAATGAAAATGTTGCTACTGTAAGTAGTCGAGGAAGAATTACTGCTGAAAAGAGTGGTAGAGCGATTATCACTGCAAAAACAAATAATGGTAAAATTGCAACTTGTACAGTAAACGTTATTAGAACTACTGTTGTAGAGGGTAAACCAATATATGATTATGATATAGAGTTTTTAAATGAACATGGGTTTTACAGTGGATTAAATATTGTAACACATGTCAAAACAAATAATCCTTTTAACTGGTACATTTTTAACGATTTAGAACCATATTTATCTGTATGTGTTTATGATTTGGATGGTAAATTTGTTGATACTTTTGCAAATAGACTTGATTATGCTGACATACATTTTGATACAGAAAATTATGGTTGGTCTGAACGTAAAGTCAAAGATGGTTTTTTGATTGCAGGAAGTATTAAAAAACCAGGAACCTATAATATTGTTGTTGAGGAAAAAATTCCAAATACAACAAGAACTATTCAAGTCTGTTCAAAACAAGTTACAGTATTAGATTATGAAAAAGAAGAAGATAAATATCTTGATACTTTAATAGAAAGTGTAAAAGATGAAAAAACAGATTATGATAAACTTCGTGAATTAGAGCATATAATTCAGTTGAAAGATTATAAATATGTTGCTAATGCTAATTTATTAAAAAAAGGTGCATATACATCTCCTTATTGGATACAAAAAGAATTGGATTGTATTAGTGCTGCATCACTTATGATGAAACTCGCTGATAAATTTGGATATAAAAACGGCTATGTGTTTGTAGGAAAGTTTGGTATTGGTGCTTCAGGTCATCATCAAGCTTTGATTGATGTTAATAGGGATGATTACTTTACTACAACACACGATGAAGAAGTAAATAAAGAATATGGGTTAGTTAGTATTAAAAATTATAGTGATTTGGATTCAAATGAAGTATTTGATGCAACACCTCTAATTAAAGCGAATTCTACAGAAGATTATACTAACATCAAATATATTGATACAAATTGGTAATATATTTAAAAATTAAATAACTAACGATAAGGTGGCAAAATTGCCGCCTTTTTACATATAAAAAAAGAAAGGAATTTGTTATTTTCTATGTTTTGCGATATAATTTAGTTGGGTGATTAGAATGAATAAAGTAATAGATATAGTACAAATATTGATAGAAAATAGCAAATATAAAGAAGTATTTGATGAAATGAAGGAAATTAAACAAGTTGCATATTCAGATAATGTGGAAATGCAAGATATAATGAAATTAGTAAATAATAAAAATATAAAGCCATACGAATCGTTTTATGTTTTTGGTTATTTGAGTAGGACTGCGTGTTTAGATGTACCTGAAACATATGTCTGTGAAAAAAGAAAATATTCTGAATTTAAGAATTATTGTGAAAAAGGTAATTTACAAAGAGCAATTAAAATGTCAGTAAATAAAAATAATTTACCACAGTGTCAACCTTACTTTACTAAAGATACTTTTGTTGCTTTTTTGTATAAAGATAAGAAGAAACGTTTTGAGGCAACGAAAGATGAACACAATGAAGAAATATTAAATAGTTATCAGCAATTTATTCCTGTAATTATGGATGAAGAGAAATATTATAAGTATGTAGATAATTATGTAAGATTAAAAGTACAAGTTATGCCTTTAGGAAAATATTTTGATGAAGATGATTTGATTATTGAAAATAGTAAGTATTCATATTTGAATGAACTGTTTTATGATATTTATCAACCATATGTTACCTTCTTTTTTCTAAAATGTTTAGACGTGTCGGTAGATATTACTTTGAATGTTGGGGAAGAAGAAGTAAGACAGTTTGTCGTTGAATATGAAATTTTAGCTCATGAGTCAACAAAAGGCTTAGCTAATAAGGTAAGTGAATTTACATATAAAAAGGAATATGGGAATTTTCCAAAGGGTTTTGAATTTGAAGACGGACAGATTTTATTTTTATCTGATAAAGGTGTATCGATATGTGTTAAAGAGAAAAAAATTGGATTTTATAAAGAATTAAATATATCTGATTCAAAGACATATAAAAATGAATTGAAAGAATTTGAAAGTTATATTAAAAGTTTTTTTAAAAAATATAGATTAATTAATGAAATATCATTTATTTCAGATTTAAAAAAGAAAAAAATATTTGAAATTTAAAATAATATAAATAAAGAAAAGATGAAGATGATTTCATCTTTTTTTATTGGAAAGGGGAAAGACATGATAAAAAATAAGTATTATGTAATATTTCAAACAGGCTTTGGCTGACAGCCTTTGTGTTGTCAACATGGATTATATAAATATATTATAAATTTTTAGAATAGGTTGAAAAACCTATTTTTTGTTTGCAAACAAAAAAAAGAAGTTATAAGTCTTCTATAAAAAAACTTAAATTAAAAGATAAGGAGTTTTTAAATATTATGAAAAAGAAAAAAGTAAAAAATATTATATATAAAATGATGAGTGTTATTTTATCATTTTTGATGGTGTTTTCTACTATTGCTGGAAATTTGAATCCAGTGTTTGCTGAGTCTGTGAGTGTAAGCACTCCAAACAAATATAGATATAGTGATTACGGTTTAGGTTCCAACTCGTCTTGGTATACTTTCAATTATAAAGCAACGATTGGAGGGAAACAGGTACAGGCAGTATGTTCTCAGCCTGATAAACATAGACCAGGTTCAGGATCATATACGGTTACTCGTATGCCTACTGATTCAAAGGCTTCAAAAGCTATGTACTATAGTTGGTATGCTCCTAAAGATGACTTATATTGGACAAAACACTATAATAGTCAAAAAACAGGTGCAAGATATATCATTACTCATATGACTGTTGCAAGAGCTATGGGTGAAAACTGGGCTTATATGGCAAACAGTACAGCCAAGAAAATTTGTACTGATTTTTATAACTGGCTTGAAAATCAGCCAGCCATTCCGGGCAATAATGATGTTTTCTTTAGAAATTCAGGAAAGGTTGTTGAGAAGATAACTGAACCAAAAGAAGGGACATCATGGTTTGAAAGATGTATAAATATTGATGATTATAGTTTTTTATTAAGCATGGAAAATCATTTTTCAAGAGCAGTATCCATTAGAAATTGGAATGAAAAACAGGATTTTGAAATGAAGCTTCCTGAAAACATCAGAGCGGTTATCATGGAAAATGATGCAGAAACTTACAGAATTAAGAGAGTAAGTAATTTTGGAGAAACAATAAAGCTTAGAGGTGAAGAATCAGGAAACTGGATTTATAGTTTTATTTTAAAGAAAGATAGTACAGCTAAGACATCTACAGTTGAATTGAAAGGAAGTTCAATTTCATCATCTTATAAAGCATATAAATTAAAGTTGAATGGATCTTCTAGTAGCAAACAAATTTTATGTGCTTTAGACAAAGATGGACAACCATCATCTTCAAGTTTAAAGATCAATTGGGAAGATGATACAGAGTTGAATATTTCTAAGGATGATGAATTTGGTAAACCAGTAAAAGGTGCTAAGTTCGTTATTGGGAAATCTACATTAGGAAATATTGCAATTAAAGATGTTGTAGATACTTTCACTACAGACGAACATGGAGAAATCAACGTTAAATTGCAACCGGGAACATATTACGTTCAAGAAATTTCTGTTCCTTCACCGTTTGTGAGAGACAGTAAAATTAAGGAAGTAACGTTAGAAAAAGGTGACAGTAAAACTGTAACTTTTGTGAATAGACATCAAACAGGGGATCTATTTGTAAAAAAATTAGATGATTGGACACAAGCTCCACTAAAAGGTGCAATCTATAAATTAACAAATATTACACCAATTTATTTCTACAATGTAAATGTAGAAGATTTTGAACCTGATCCTGATTTAGAAGGACAATTAGGAAAAGATGATGTCATTGATGATGATATCTTAGATGATATGTCCAAAGACGAACCTACAAAAGTCAATGCAGGAGATTTCACATATTCATTCTACGCTAATGATCCTGAAACAGGAGAAGCAGCTGTTATCAATAATTTGCCATTCGGTAAATATAAGTTAGAAGAAATCAAAGCTCCTGTTGGTTATGCTTTATCAAAAGTTGTGAAAGAAATTGAAATCAAATATGACAGTAGTAGTGCAAATTTTGGTGCAAATACGCGAACAGATGTAACTGTTACAGATAATCGCGTTTTAGGAGAGATTACTACAACTAAAGTAGATAAATCAACTGGTGAACCAAAACCAGTTGCTGATGCAAAGTTGATTGGTGCCAAATTCGGATGTTATGCAAAAAATAATATTGTTGATTCAAGTGATGGGTCTGTTATTTATAAAGCTGGAGAATTAATATCTAAAAAGACGATTGGTAACAAAATTATTGGTGATGAAGGGATTAAAACAATTCAGAACAAGAATGCCCAACTTGTATGGAAGAATCTTCCGTTAGATATTTATGAAGTTAAAGAGATAGAAGCTCCTGAAGGTTACAAGTTAAATGAGGCTTCTCATGAAATTAATTTAAAGAAAAAATCTGAAGATTCTACAAGTCAAATTATTAAAGAAAATATATCAATTAGTGATGAACCAAAAACATCTATATTAGGAATTAAAAAAGTTGCAGCTAAACCTGGACAGAGTGGTGTAGCAAAACCTGAAGAAGGAATTCATTTTTATGTTGTTGCTAGTAAATATGTGAAACAATATGGCAGCATAGAAGAAGCATGGAAACACAGTGACGAATTTGTCGCAAAAGACTTAGAGTCTGATGAATTAATTACTGATAAAAACGGTTATGCAAAATCACATGATTTAGCATACGGTGATTACAGTTTAAAACAAATGAGTTCAGGTGAGGGGACTTTAGATATGGAAGGTATCTTTGAAATTTCTCTTAGACCTGAAAGTGAAGAAACTGAATATAGAGAATATGTAATAACGAATTTTTATTATGAATCTTTTGTTAGATTAATTAAGAAAGATTCTGAAACTTTAAAGAACGTTTCTCTTAACGGAGTAACTTTTAAGATTTTCAATGAAGATGAAAATGAATATGTTACTCAACAAGTTGGACCTTTTAAATATGATACATTTACTACAAATTCTGATAATTATATTTCTATTAAAGGAATATGGAGTAATATTGATGACATTTTAGGTACAACAATGGCTCCTTTGAAATTATCATATGGGCATTATCGAGTTGAAGAAATTAAAACTCCACAAGGATACTTGGAGTTAGATGAACCTGTAAAATTTGAAGTCAGTAAAGAACAAAACATTTTTGAAGTTACAGGAGATGAAGATAATCCTGTAATAGAAGTTGTTATTAAAAATGACAAACCAACAGGAAAGATTATTTTAAATAAGGCATTTGAAGAATCTGCAATGGATGTTGGAGAATTAAATGCTAAATTTAAATTAACTGCTGTTAAAGATGTTATTGATCCTGCTGATGGATCTATCATTTATAAAGCAGGAGATGTTGTTAATGTTAATGACATTGAAGATGGCATTTATTCAATTGATGAAAACGGACAAATTGTTATTGACAATTTAGCTTTAGGATTAGATGGAGCAAGCTATCAATTAGAAGAAATCGAAACTAATGATAGTTATGCACTTTTAGAAAATCCAGTTGTTTTTGATTTTACAATCGAAGATACGAAAACAAAAGAATATACAGTTGAAAAATCAGTAGAAAACAAATTAATTGAAATTCATACAACTGCAACTGCTGAAAATGGAACACATGAAACTCAAGTTGGAGAAAAGGTAACGATTACTGATAAAGTAGAGCATAAAGGGTTACGTATAGGACAAGAATATACTGATGTAGGTCGATTAATGAATCCTTTAACAGGTGAACCTTTATTGGTTAATGGACAGGAAGTGATTGCTAAAAAGGCTTTTATTGCAACAAAACCAAATGAAACTGTAGAATTAATATTTACATTAGATGCGAGTGCATTAGCTGGAACTTCTACTGTTGTATTTGAAGATTTATATAAAGATGATAAATTGATTGCAGTTCATAGAGATATCAATGATAAAGATCAAACAGTGAAGTTTATTGATATTCATACAACTGCAACTGCTGAAAATGGAACACATGAAACACAAGCTATTCAAAATATGACACTTACTGATACTGTAGAATATACAGGTTTAACTGTTGGTAATGAATATACTGTTAAAGGTGTATTAATGGATAAAGAAACAGGTAAGCCTTTATTGGTCAATGATAAAGAAGTGGTAGCTGAAAAGACATTTACTGCTGAAACAAAAGATGGAACTGTTGATATAACATTTACATTTGATGCAAGTGGATTAGCAGGAAAGACGACAGTTGTGTTTGAAGATTTGTATAAGGATAATGTTGTGATTGCGACACATAGTGATTTAAATGATGAAGGACAAACAGTTCATATTAATGATATTCATACAACAGCAACTGCAGATGGTGATAAATCAATTTCTATTGAAAATAAAGATAAAGATATTACTATTATTGATACGATTGAGTATAAAGGTTTAATTGTAGGAAATGAGTATACAGTTAAAGGTAAACTTATGGATAAGAATACAGGAGAACCTTTGCTAATCAATAATAAAGAGGTTATTGCAGAAAAAACATTCATTGCAAATGCAAAAGATGGATATGTTGAGGTTGAATTTACAGTGAATACTAAAGATTTAAATCCTGATCATGATTTAGTAGTTTTTGAAGAATTGTATAAAGATAATGTGGTGATTGCAACTCATACTGATTTAAATGATGAAAATCAAACAATTACATTATTTAAAGTTCCTGTTCAAGGAAATAAGATTAAACATTTAAAAGATAAGTCACAGACATTTGTTAAAACATTTGATGAAACGAGAATTATATCAGTTCTTTTAATGTTATGTGCAAGTGTTGTATTATTTGTTTTTGCAAAAAGATTAGGAAAGAAGAATAAGGCTGAGTAGAAAAGACATTCTATTTGGTCTTTTGTTTTGTAAGATGAATCAATGTATTAAAGGAAAGAATGTGATTGTTAATAAATATGATCTTGTTTTGTTTGTAGAAGAGATACCAAAAGATAGTGTTGTATTAGGTGAAACGAATACAGCTTTAATAGAGAGAAATTGTATTTTGATGAATAAAGATAATATTTTAAAAGATGGTTTGTTGAGAATTGAATATAGAAAATATGTTTATGGTGTAAAGGTAGGTTATTTAGAAGTTGGATATGATGAATATGTTGTTTTAAAAAGTATGAGTAAAGTGTGGATGGGATTAATATATATGTTGATATTATTGATGATTATATTTGATATTGTTATGTTTTGTTGTTAGAGGAGTGAAATATGAAGATAAGATTAAAGTATTTAAAACTGAGTGGATTTTGTTTAGATGGAAAAGAAGAACAAAATAAAGAGTTGGAAAAATTATTGTTTTGTAAAGATACAACGATATTAAGTCAGATTTTGAGGTATATCTCTAATGATTTAACAACTGAACAAATAAAAAAGTTTATTCAGATTAATAACTTTGATAAAACGTTTAAGGATCGTAAGTATGTGTGTGTAGTTAAATTTATGTTTGGCGTTTATGGTGATTTGGTTTTAGAAGTTGTGAAATTTGGAAAAAGAGATATGTATAAAGAAATGAATCAACAAAGGATCAGAAATTTCAATAAGGCGATCATTGATGATGATAAGTTGTTTTAAAGGGTTATTTCGTGGTGGAAGTACCACAAGAAGAAAGGTGGATAAGTATGAAAAAGAAAATGTTAAAATTAAAGATGTTTTTCATTGATAAGAAGAATTGGGTTGTTAATGGGATAGTGACAACTGGATTATTGGTTTGTAATACAGTATGTGTAAATGCATCTATTTCGGAGAATCTAAAGAGTGCATCAACAGGTACTCAAAAGGAAGTTTTAGGTTGGGTTGAGGCTGTTGGAGCTTTAGGAATTGTTGTGGGTGCAGTTGTTTGGTTTAGTGGTAATGCTCAAAAGGCAAAACAAATTTTATTTGCTGTTGGATTAGGGTATATTTTAATTAAATTTGCTCCTGATCTATGGACTTGGTTTACAAGTATTTTTTAAAAGGGAAGATGAGAAAATCTTCTCTTTTATTTTGTGAGGTGCTTTATGAAAGAAAAGTTAAAAAACAGGTTATTAAGTTTGAAAGTATGGCTGATACATTTTGTAACTTTATCAGCTTTTTATATAAATATAAATAATGTCTATGGAGCGGATTATTTATTTAAAGATATTGTTTATTTACATGATTATTTGATTAAATCGGATTTAGGAGGATGGTTTCAGAAGTGGATTGGACAAACACTTTATAATTTATCTTCGTGGATGTTAAATGGGTGCTATGAGGCTTATACATCTATTAATCAATTAGATATATTACAAAATGCTAATGTGAAAACGTTATTAAATAATCTTGATAAATTGGTTTATTCAGTGTTTTTTATTATTTTTATTATTGCTGTTATATGCAAGATATTTAAGATAGAAAATCCTTTAAAGGTTTTAGGAAATACTTTTGCGTGTTTTGTGTTTGTAATCGTATTTTCTAGTGTACTTGCAATGGGAACAAAGTTTAAAAATGCAACAATTAAAGATATTAATTCACTTGTGAATAATGGAGATTATAAAATTAGTGAAACGATATTATCTCAAAATACAGTTGATGTTTTAAAATCTTTAAAACAAGGTAAAGTTGTTCATTTAGAAACAGGAGAAGTTGATATGTATGCCTATGATGAAATTATTAAAAAAGGTGTATTAGGAGATTATCCTCGTGTTGATGAAGATGGACAAGTTGCATATGATGAATTTGATAATGGTTTATTTTGGACTGGGTTAGGAGAAGTAAGATATTATCGTTATAATACTGATTTTTGGACAGTCAATTGTACAATTGTAGCTTCTGTACTTGTTTATATACTGGCTATGATGAAACACGCATTTTTGATTGTGGACTGGTTTAATATTAATATCTTTGGAAAGTTTTCTATTGGTAGAGGTATTTTTGATATTAAAAGTTTAGGTAATGTAGGTAAATCTATTGCGGGGAATTTAATTTCGCAGGTTATATTATATGCAATGATGTCTTTGTTTTCAGTTTTTAGTAGTGTGATTATGACGTCTGATTTTCATTTTATATATAAATGTCTGATGATTTGGGGCTATGGTATGACTGTTTTTGTAGGAAGTCAGTTTATTACAAAAGGAATGGGAATTGATGATAATTTTGGTAAGGTTGCAGGGGCAATGTTTGCTTCAACAAGAATGACAAAACCATTTAGAAAGTTAGGTAAAAAAATAGGTAAAGATATTTTATCAGGTACAGAAGATATGGCTAAAAATGTTGGAGAAAAGATAGTGGGAAAATCTTATGATGATATCGTTGATGATTATCAAAATAAATTTGATAAAGCAATGGAGTCTGATGTAATGAAAGAGGCTTTACATGAAGGTAGAGAACGAGATGATATTGATTTAGAAAAAGAAAAGATGCAACAAAAAGATTATGATGATTCTATTAAAGAAAAAGCAAAACAAGAGTTATATGGTGATGATTATAAGTTACAGCAGGAAAAAGAAAAATTACAACAGGCTGACGAGAATAAGGCATTGAAGGAACAAGCAAAACAAGAACTGTATGGTGATGATTATAAAGTTCAAGAAGAAAAAGATAAATTATTAGATGCTGAAGAACGTTCAAAAAACATGGATCAAGCAAAGAGAGAGTTATTTGGAGATGACTATAAACTTCAAGAAGAAAAACAAAGATTGATGAATGCTGAAGAACATAGCGAAAATGTGAAGACTGCAAAACAAGAATTATATGGTGATGATTATAGGTATCAGGAAGTTAAACAAGAAGTTATTGATTCTGAAGAACATGCAAAACTTGTTAAACAGGCAAAAGAAGAATTACATGGTACAGGTTGGAAAGAACGACAGATGGAAGGACAAGTAAGGGAAAGTTTACAAAGAGAAGAAATTAGACAGAGACTTTTAGAAGAAAAAGGACAGCATAAAACAAGTTTTGAAGATAGTTCAGAAACACAAGAAGAAGTAGATATGGATGAATTTAATTCTCTTTTGGATCAGTTAAAGAAAGGGGAGTTGTAATATGGCAATGATTCCAAGTAAGGATAAAACGAAATCATTTAGTACTGATAGTTTAGATTTTACAACAATGGCTTTGTTATGCTTAGTGATTATGTTTGGTTCACATGTAGTAGGTAATTTTGTTCATTCTAGATTTGAAATATTAGGAATTTTATTTATGTTGCTGGTGGTTGTTTATATGTTGTTTCCTAATCCTTTAAATGAGGGAAAGAATGGCATACAGCGTATAGTGATATGTTTGAGATATTATGGAAGGAAGTTAAAGGTATGGTTGAGCAGATAAAGAATTTATTTAAATATAAATCAGAACAAGTTGTGAAACACAATAATAAAAAGTCACAATTATTAAGAAAAGAAAGTGTTAAACTTAATTCTATTGTTGATATTGATTTAGAAGAGGGCATTGTATCAACTGTAAACAAAGTTAAAGGAAAAATATACCAATATTCTTTTGTGGTCCCTATTGGGCTTGATCCTTTGATTGATGCAGAGAATAAAAGGTTATTGACAAAGCTGTTGAATGCCTGCAATGGTAAAGTAAAGATATGGCTTTTAAATGAGAATAAAAGACAGCTTAAAGAGAATATGGAATTGTTAAAGGAAAGAGTACAGGTATTAGATGATGAAAGCTCGTTAAGTGATGTATGTGTGAATAGATATCAGATTATGCAGACATTAGAAAAAATTAATTATTCAACTGGTTATATATTTGTAGATGAAGAAAATAATTTGTTTGAAGAAATAGCACAATCTTTTTTAAATTTATATCAATTAATGGATCAGGATTTATTAAATTTTATTGAAAGAATGAATAATGATCCTTTAGGAGGTGATAGTTTTGTTTTTGGATAAAGTGAAACTGAAATTAAAAGAAAAACAAAAGGAGAATGGAATTGTTGTAAATAAGATGAATTATGATTTATTAACAAGAATAACAAGTCATTCTCCTTTTTCGTGGCATGAATTATATTATGTTCATGCAAATAAGTATTGTACGTGTTTACAAATATATAAATTTCCTGAAGAAAGTCAAAAGAATTTTTTTGGTAAATTATTAGATGATGATGAAATTTATATAACAATAGATTGTGAACATATGACAAAAAGTGAATTTGATACTGTCTATAATCGTATTATAAGAAGAAATGATGAAGATAGTAATGATACCAAAAATATACGTACAAGCAAAAGAAAAATTAAAGAAATGAAAGAAATCAATTTTTTTGATAGTTATTTATCACAAACGAATGAAGCGGTTAAAACAATTACTGTTCGTATTTTTGTTTCTTGTATGACTTTAGAGAAACTTCAAAAGAAGTTGAATGATGTTGTAGATATTTTGATTTCTAAGAAAATGTCGGGATATATACAAACAAATGATCTTAATAGTGATGTGAAGTCATTAACAGATGTTTCTAACCCAGTAAAAAAGATGGTTGCTTCAAGTAGCGTATCAGATATTCTTTTGAAAAGTGAAATTAGTCAAGTTGATGATCATGGTTCTTTGATCGGATATACTGCTAATGGGGTTTATTGTCCTGATTTGTTCAGCTTTAGAAATTCCAGCTATGATTATATATTGATTGGTGGAAAAGGAGCAGGAAAGTCAGCTTTAGTGAAAACTTTAGAAGAGGGTTATCATTGTTTAGGAAATCATATATTGCATATTTTTGATATTCATGGTGAGTATAAGGAATATGCAAAGAAAAATGAAATCTCTATTGTAAGTATAGATGATAGAAATACTGTTAATGTCTGTCAAATTTTTTACACTTTGAAAAGTGATGGAATAATTACAGAAACAGATATAACGTCTAAGATTGCAGTTTTGACAGAAACGTTTAAATCTTCTGCTAATGAAATTAGAAAGAATGTAATTGATCAGTTTGAGAAAAAAATAAAAGAATTTTATGTTAAAAGGGTATTAGGAAAAAATATATATGATTTGTCTAATGATGATTGGTTTGTTTTAGGTGATGTTAAAAATGAAATACAAGCAAAATATGATGATAAAGAATATGATGATATAGAAATGCAAGATATATATAATTTGTGTCTGTCGCTTGGGAATATGCTTTCTAAATATGGGTTTATCTATAGTCAAAAAACGAATATGAATTTTGATTTAACAAAGTCATTGTTGTATGATATTTCATTCTTTGAGAAAGTTCAGGATAAGAAAATTAGAAGTGCTTATGTGTCTTTGTTAATGGATTATGAAAGTATGGCTTTTAGAATGAATTTAGAGCGTAACGAGGTAAAAATGAAAGAGAATGGAAAGCACGCTACACAATTAAAACGTCCTTATTATACGCTTAGATTGTTTGTTGATGAAACGCTTGAATATGCAGATGATAGAGGGTTTATGTTAAAAGCTATCAATTTAATCAATTATGGTCGAAAGGCATATGCGGGTTGTGGTTTTGTTATTCATACAATAGATGATACAAGAAGAAAAATTCATGATGGATTGACTGATGATGAAAGTTATTTAGCTCAATTGTTTTCTTCGTGTCCAAATAAGTTTGTAGGAAAGACTGATGGAAAGAGTTTAAATGATTTGCCTTTGATTGTTAATTCAATGAATGAACGTGATGTCAAAATTGTGAGTACTTTTAGAAAAGGACTTCATGGAGAACGCCAGTTTTTAGTTGTTGATGATCATAATAGAAAATTTTATATTACAACAATAGTTAATGTATTCCAACAACGATACTTTGGTGGTGGAGCGTAAAGAGTATGAAAAAGATATTGATACTCTTTTTTTGTTTTCTATTTATGTTGATTTCGGCTATGAGTGGAGCAATAAGTAAATCATCATCAAATAGTATGATTTTAATGAATGGAGATAATGATTTTATTTTTAAAATTGTAGAATTGCATTATGCTGTTCGTGATAAATATGATGTTTTAACGTCTGTAACAGTTGCTCAAGCGATTGAGGAAAGTGGTTGGGGTACCAGCAATATAGCCATTCAATCAAATAATTTGTTTGGAATCAAAGGAGAATATAATGGGAGTAGCTATATTGATGCAAAAGGTCAAAAGTGGAGAAAGTATGAAAACTGGGATCAGTCTGTGGAAGATCATGCAAGACTTTTATGTAATAGTAACTATAATTGTTCAGGAATTAAGGATTATAAAGAAATTTTTGAACGTTTGATTGCAGGGAATTATTGTGAAGGAAATACCTATACTTTGAGATTAGAAAAAATTATTAAGGGGTATCAATTAACACAATATGATAATTTAACTGATGAACAGCTTTTACAAATCAAAAATAAAACATATATATCTATAGGTGGTAATTACCAAAATTATGAACCTCATGGAGACAGTGAACTAGGGAATGCGATCGTAAAATCAGCATTATCTAAATGTGGCTGTCCTTATGTGAGAGGTGGATCAGGACCGAATGTATTTGATTGTTCAGGACTTGTTTGGTGGGCTTGTAAACAAAATGGTGTTAATTTTGAAAGGACGACTGCGTCTGAATTGTCAACTATGGGAATGCAAGTGACTATTGATGATTTACAACCAGGTGACATTATTACGTTTAAAACAGAGCCTCCTAAAATAAGTCACGTAGGAATTTATATTGGTGATGGGAAAATGGTTCATGCTCCACATACTGGAGATGTTGTAAAAGTTGTGAATGTGTTGAATAGTCAATATTATACAAAGGTAATTCATAATTGTAGAAGGTTATATTAAGGGTCGTTTTGTGGTGGAAGTACCACGGAAAGGAGTAAAGAATGAATTTTTTAAAAAAAGAAAATGAATATATTGTTTTAAAAGATGGTTATAATAAGCCATTGATTATAGGTGTGATTTTATCTGTTGTTCTTCTTGTGTTTTTGGTATCAACAAAATTTTGGATGCCTGATACACGAGATAAAATGACTTTGAATAATCAAGATGAAATGATTTTTAGAGATACTGTTGTTTCTGTTGGAAAGGAATATTTGTGGAATGAAGGGAGTGGAGTAGCTCAATTTACATTTAAAGAATATTGTATTGATCAAACAGAAGAGAAGATAAGTTGTGTTGTTAAAAATGATGAAGGGGTTACTATGCCTGTTGAGTTGATAGCTGGTCATCCTCGAATTGAAAACGAACAGGATTCTTCAACTGTAACAGATTATATATGTCAATTTGGAATGTTAAAAAATACTTATTATTTAACTTTTGAAATATCTAAAGGTGAAATTAAATATAATTTTTCTATAGATTATCGTGATTTTAAAAAGAAGAGTATAGTTGAATTAGATTCTCAATATCTTGTTCATTTAGAAAATTATCAAAATCAAATTAATGCTTTACAGGTTCAAAAAGAGAACATAAGTAAAGAATTAGAAGATATTCAAAAAGCTGATGTAAAAGTACAAGAAGAAAAAAAGGAAAGAGTTCAGCATATTCAACATGAATTAAAGAAAATTGATAATGAAATTGCAGTTTGTCAGCATCAAATTGATGTTTTGAATGAAGGAATTAAGAAATGAGAATGTATCATAGAGTAAGTTTATATAATGTACCTCATATTACTTTTTACGCTCTTAAATTGCCTTTATATGTATTTTATTATTTGAAGAGCAGAGTTTTAAAAACAGAAAATCATTTTCCTGAAATTATGAGCTTGTTAAATGTTTTAAGGGTAGAATGTGCTAATTATGATAAAGTAGATGAGAGAGGAAAACATTCTTTAAAATGCTATTATCGTTATGATGAAAAGTGTATTTATGTAAAATTGCGTTTTTATAAGAAAGTCAATAAAGAAGAGTATGCAAATTTTAGAAACTCTATTGATATTCACTGTGATTATGGGATTAGTAATTTATCTGTCAAGAATGGATATTTTCATTTTGTCATTTATATGCGTACTGAACCTATTTATAGCTATGAGATTGATAATTATAAAATGTCTGTTGGTACGTATTATAAAGGCTTGTATTACTGGCAATTTTCTAAATATCCTCACATGTTAGCAATTGGCGATACTGGACAGGGGAAGTCTGTCTTTATTCGTTATATTTTAAATTCTTTGTTGTCTGCACAATTTGATGTTTGGTGTGTTGACGGTAAGAAAATTGACTATGCGAATGATGAATATAGATTTACAAGATATGTAGCTAATGATGTTATAAAAGCGTCTGTTATAGAATTACTATATGATTTTAGGGATGAAATGCAGGTAAGATATGATCAGATGCGTAAAAATGGTATTCGCAATTATTATGAGGATCGGAGTTTAAAGCCAGTTTTTTTATTAATTGATGAGTATTTAACGATTGTTGAAACAGCAGAAAAAAAGGAATTAACGGAAATTAAAAAGTTGATTAGTGAAATTATTTGGCTCGGCAGGGCGGCAGGATATTTTTTGATCATCACTATGCAACGTGCAGATGCCAAATACATTGATGGAGCTATTAGGGATAATTTTGCTTGTCGTGTGGTTGTTGGCAAGGCATCTAAAGAGAGCTATATGATGATTTTTAATAAGAATGTGAAAGGGTTTGAAATAGGTCGAGCTTGGTTACAAATTAATAATGATATGGAAATTATTTCAATACCTCACTATAAAGAATTTGAGTAATCATTTTTAGTCATGACGTTTCTAGTTGGGGGAACTAGGGGGCTTGAAACGTCTGTTTTTTTCGTAGAAAAAATGACTAAAAATGATTGTAGTCCCCTAGAGGATTGCTATTTGTAATCATTTTACAATGTTTTATGCAAAAGACTAATCCTTTGACAATCATTGTGCGATTAGTCTTTTTTTTGAAAGGTTGGTTAATAAATGCAAGAAAGGATATATCAGCTTTACTTTTTAAAAGCTGTTTTTTTGTTTCTACTTCTCATTTGTGTTCAATGCATTAAAAATAAGCAAGGGCAGTCGTTTGCTCTTTATCTAGGCGAGCTTCGCGCCTTTGTACGTTGCAAACGTAAACAAAGGAAAAGCGCGAAGCGTTGCACGAGGATAGAGGAGCGTAGCGACTCTATCCTTACTTATATTTATTAAGGTGCAACTTAAGACACAAAATTGATAGAATGGGACAATATGAAGAATATTGCTATAAAACTGTGAGAAGTGGGAAGTATACAGAAATGTATATTTATTATGACAAAATATTTAAAAGAAAAACTAAGAGAAATGATGATTTGATAAAAGAGATTAACTCTTGGGATATAACAACATTTGAAAAGGAATTAGCAGAGAGTGATAAAGAGAAGATGGAACAAGAAGTAATTGAAGAGTTTGTACAAGTTGATAAAGAAGATGTCAATATTAGACGTAGTCAAAAAAGATTAAGAAGATTAATAAATTCAAATTTAAATCAGTATGAAGAGTTAGATAAGTTTTTAACTTTGACTTATCCTGGTTTAAAGAGTCGTGAAAAAGCCTGTCGTTCGTTTAAGACATTTGCTCAAAACTTAAGACGTCATTATGGTTCAAAAATTCAGTATATTGCAGTCATGGAAATTCAGGATGGTTCAAGACTTGAAGATCCAACAAAAGCAACTAAGGACATTCATTTTCATGTATTATTGTTTGATTGTCCATATATTCCTCAAGAAATAATGCAAAATAAACTTTGGAAACATGGAATTGTTGATATTAGAAAAATTGAACACTTTGGAGATATAGCAGGTTATCTTGTTAATTACTTAAGCAAGGATCAGACTTTAGCTGTTAAAGGTAAACGTTCATATTTTCCGTCAAGAGGTCTTATAAAACCAACTGAAAAAATTAGCATGGAACCTGATTTGCTTTTTGAGGTGTTAGGAAATCAAAACAATAAGATTCAGTTTAAAACTGATTTTTTGATAGAGAGAATTGGAAGGATTGGATATATAAAAGTTGAACATATTGAAGATGAAGAAAAAACAATGACGTTAGTTAATTAGTCATTGTTTTCTTTTTCTAAATCGTCTTTGTCAAATGTAATTAAAGGCTGTTTTGTTTTTTTATCAATAAATGCAAGTTGTGTATCTGAAATATCAGCTAACTTAATAAGTTCGTCAGTTTTAAAATTATTGTTATTAATTTTTCTAGAAAAAGATTGTTGCATTAAATCGAGTTGTTCATAAGCAGTTTTAGTTTCGATATTTCTAATGTTTAATAATGCTTTGATTTTATTACCTATCATTTTATCACCTCTATTATTAATATAACATAAATGTTTTAATAAAATCAAGAGCAATCAAAAAAACAACAAAAAAGTTGTTTGAAAGCGTTGACAAAACAACAAAAACGTTGTAAAATATACTTGTAAAGTTAAAAAGAAAACAAAGGAGAAAAAATATGAAATTAGAAGAAATAAAATTATTAGACCATGAAATAGTTAGTCAAGAAATTTTAGATGAAATTGAAGAAAGCGAATATGTATGTGGTTTTGAAATGTTAGGGTGTTCAGGATTATATCCATCCGCAACATGGTTTGGTGTGACTCTGGTAGATAGTTCATGTATAGATGTTTATTGTAAATATTAATAAGTTAGTTAAACTGAGTAACAAGGAGAATGATTAAAGCCGAAACAAAAGATAAAGAGACTAATAAAAAGAAATGGCATTGTTAGAAATGGCATGTAAGTCCACTACTGGTGAAGGTGGTTTCAAAACCCTTAGTATAAAGCCGTTAAAGTCCGGACATCGTGCGGTGGGATGGAAAGGGGATTGATAGCATGAAGAATACAATTTATGAGTTACGATTGTTAATTAATTCTTTAATAAGGTTAATAAAACTTTTAAAACAAAAATAAAAAGGTAGTCTCGCGACAAGCCACCTTTCACCTCTATTATAATAAAAACAAATGAAAAATCAAGATAAAAATTTTGATCTCATAAGTATAAAAAAGTTGAAGGAAGTAATGTATGAAAAGAATAATATTGATTAAAGAGGTTGGTTGTTGGGCTAATGTTTATATTGATGATGTATTTTATAGAGCTTTTTATGATTGTAGAGAATATATAGATAATAAATTAGAGGTATTGAATTATTTTAGACAAGAAGGTGATTTAAAACAATTAGATACAGATAAATATGAATTTATACCTCATAGAGATAAAAGCTTTATAGAAGTTTTAGAAGAAGAAAAATCCATTATGTTTAAAGCTTTAGATTTTTATAAGAAAGATGTTCATGAAAGACTTGAAAGTATAAAAACAAATGAATCTTTGAATGAAAATATAAAGAAAATGAAAGTTTATGAAAAAGAATTAGAAATTATTGATAGCTGTATTGAAAAGCTAATAGAAAGTAATATAAGAAGTTTTAAAAGATAAGAGGTTAGTATGGGAATTTTGTTAGAGTTATTAAAAATATTTAGTATGGCTTTTAAAGAAGGTTTAAAATTATTTGTCGGTATAATCGTTTATACTGCATTAGTGATTATGATTATTATATTGTTTAAAGAATTATATAGATATTTAAAAACAAATTTAGGAAAGAGAGGAAAAATATATGCCTACAATAGCAAGGACAATTAAAGAAGATGAAGTTGTTTTGAAAACAAGAATTTCAAATGGTTTTGATGAGAATGGAGATAGGATTCGTAATAGATATTCTTATAAAGTTTCTTTAAAAGAATATCCTACAGAGGAAAAACAAGATAAAGCATTTATAGATTATTTAACTTCTATAGGTGTTGAATTTGGAAGAGCAAGAGTTAGAAAGAATAAGGTTGAAAAGGATCAACCAAAAGAAAAGAAGATTGATAAGGGTTCTGATGTAGCTGTTGAAACAAAAGGATTAGTTTCAACAAGACAGATTGTTAAAATTCCATTAGATCAATTAGAAATGTTTGAGTTAAATCCATCAAACCCACCTCAAGAATTTATTGAAAGACTGGCTAAATCTATTTATGAAGATGGATTAAATAATCCTATTAGAGTTGTTAAGTCTAATGATAAGTATTTGATTGAGACTGGAAATAAGAGATATAGAGCTTATCGCTTATTAGAGGAAGAATATGGAGAACAATATTCAGATATTGAATGTTATGTTGCTGATTATTCTATGGAATTGAACAATGAAAATCTTGATCCAGTGTTCACATTAAAACTGATGAGAGATAATGTTAATACTTATGAGCGTTCGATTAAAGATAAAATATTGGAAGTTGAACTTTATCATAGGATATTTCCTGATTTAAAGGAAAGAGGGATTGCATCAGGACGTGAGAATGAATGGATCGCAGAAGAAATGGGAATTGCAGATGCTTCTGTGAAAGATTATTTAAAATTAATAAAAGTTGATGATGTAAGAAATAAGTTTTTAAATGATCAAATTGATTATTTACAAACAGGATTAAGATTAGTTGATTATTATAACCAGTATGGAAAAGATGATTATTATGAAATGATTGGTTCGATAAGAGAAAATCATCAGTCAGGGAATGATTTTCAAGTTAAAAGTTATAATGTTGAATCTCATTTTTGGAAAAAAGAAAATGAAGAACGTCAAAGAAAGAATCAGGAACTTCAAGAACAACGTGAGAAAGAATTGAAAGCACAAGAGGAAAATCAAGTTGAAGAGTTTCAAGAAGAGTATAAAGCTCCTCGATATGATAATATTGATGAGTTGCCACATTATTATTTTCAAAGTAAAGAAATATATGATTTTGATATTGGGGTGACTGAAGGTACATGTAAATTGAAGTTTTTTATGAAAAATGAATATGATAAAGGAATTTATTATTTTGATTTATATATATGTGCTGGAAATATTGATTTTAAGATAATTAAAAAATTAGAAAAAGATAATAGTTATTGGTATTATGCTTGGAATAATAATGAGAAAGGTATTTTATTTAAGTTGCATCAAAATGGCAGTGAGAATTTTGAGAAAATCAAAGGTCTAAAATTTTTAAATAATATTAGTGATATTTTTGATGAAGAATTAATTGTATTGACTATAGATGATAAAAATAATTTTGTAAAAGATTTATTGGAAGGGGTGTTAATTGAAAAGTAGGGTCATTTTGTGGTGGAAGTACCACAAGAAAAAAAGGAGGTTTATAATGTATTATTATAAAGATAAGAAGTATGCTTTGATAATGAAAGTTAAAGAAAAAGATAGGCTTATTTCTTATAAAGTGATGAAAACTGATGTAGATACGTTAGGGTGGGAAACATTGAATGTATATGATGTTTATGAAATAGGTGGGAAAATGTATATTGATGAAGAAATGATAAGATTGATAAATTGTTTGATTTTTGAGGGTTATGAGTTTTTTGGTAAAAAAGAAAAGTACTAAATGTTATTTGATCAAAACTTAAAAGACGTCTTTTAAATAATGAAAATTATTTGAAAAGAGGAATAAATATGAAATTAAATGAACTTTATGAAATTTATGTAAATGATGTAGAATTAGAAAAGAAAAGAACAACGTTAGATAGTATTAGTTATAGGTATAAAAATCGTTTAAAAGATAGGTTTGGCGATTTAGAGTTAAAAGATATTACTTTAGATATGATTAAGGATTATCAAAAAGAAATGTTATATGAAGAAAACTTGAGCGCTGATTATATTAATAGAGTAATAGGAATTTTAAAACAAATATTAGATTGTGGTGTTATTAAAGGTTATGTAGCGATTAATCCGTTGTCTAATATAAAAAAAGTAAGAGATCAATATAATGTCAAGAAAGAACCCGTTGTATGGGAACTAGAAACTTTTAAAGTTTTTGAAAGTTATATTGATGATGATATGGATAGATTATTGTTTAATTTGTTGTATTTTCTAGGTTTAAGAAAAGGTGAGTTATTGGCTTTAAAATGGAATCAAGTTGATTTTGAAAAGAAGTCTATTCACATTATTTCTACTGCTGTACAGATTGTTGGGAGAGGGCAAGTAATTACGACACCAAAAACAACACATTCTATTAGAGAAATTATTATGAATGATAGTATGTTTGATTTGCTAAGTGAGTATTATTTTAAAGTAAAAATGCAATATGAAGTGACAAGTCATTTATTTGTGATTGGTTCTGAAAAGATGATCAGTTTTTCTGCATTGGATCGTAAATTGAGTAAGTATTTGAAAAAGTCTGGAGTTGAGAAAATAACATTACATGGATTTAGACATTCTCATGCAACAATGTTATCAAGATTAACAACTGATATAAAATCAATAAGTGAAAGACTAGGACATGAAAGTATAGATGTTACAATTAATACATATATACACAGTAATTCATCAGCACAAAGACAATTAGCGTCTTTATTAGAAAATGAAGTTGTTCAAGCTGAGGATAGCATGTCATTTAATGATTTTACTAATTATCTTGAGAAAATGTTATTGAAAGAAGTAACAGGAGTAAATAAACAATATAAAGAAACAGAAATAAAGGGGATAATTAGTATTTATAATTTTGTTAGAAATAAAGAATATTTATGTTGACTTATTTATAAGTTTAATGTATATTAAAAGTAGATTTAGAGAGGATAGTTATTCTAAATATTGAAGGGAGATATAGTAAAACCGAAGTCGGTACCGCTAAGCTCCACCAATATAAAAAAGTAAAATAGTATTTAATGTCAAGTGACATTAAATACTATTTTTATAATAAATAAAAACCTAGATTGGAAGGAGTGAATAAAATGAAAAGATTTATAGGAACTAAAGAATTTTATTTGGCAGTTATTTCTATTGCGATGCCGATTATTGCCCAGCAGTTTGTGACAAGCTTTGTCAATTTAATAGATAATATTATGATAGGGAGTGTTGGGGCAATTGCTTTAAGTGCAGTTACTGTTTCTAATCGTGTATATCTCATTTTTAACTCGACATTATTTGGGTTGTGTGGAGGAGCTGGTATCTTTATAGCTCAACATTTTGGAGCAAATAATAAAGATAGGTGTCAGAAAATATTAAATATTAATATTACTTGTGCATTAGTTTCTGCATTATTATTTATTTCTTTATTGTTATTGATTCCAGAACCATTAATTCGCATATTTACTGATGATTCTAAGGTTATACAACAAGGATTATTATATATAAAATATGTTATTTTTGCTTATTTACCTTATGCTTTTTCTTATTCTGTCATGATGGCTTTAAGAGCAGTAGGGATTAATAAAATACAATTAGTTATAGGGATCATAGGAGTTTGTACAAATACTTGTTTGAATTATTTGCTTATTTTTGGAAAGTTTGGTTTTCCGATGTTAGGAATACAAGGCGCTGCTATTGCGACTGCAATTGCTAGAATGTTAGAAATGATTATTTATATTGTATTGCTTATTAAACATAAACATTATTTTGTTTTAGATATCAAAGGGTTATTACATTTAGATATAAAACTTATTCATTCAATGATTAGAAAAGCTATACCTTTGGCTTTAAATGAAATATTATTTTCTTTGGCACTTGCAGTTATTTTCTTATCTTATACAAGGTGTGATCAAACACTTATTCCAGCTTTATCGGTTGTAGATACAGTTATGCAAATTGCTTATATTATTTTTAGTGGTTTATCCAGTGCTGTTTCTATTTTGATAGGAAATAAACTAGGAGCAGGTAAATTGGAAGAAGCTAAAGACAACTCATTAAAACTTATTGCTTTTGGTATGTTTATTGCTTTATTTATTACACTTACTCTTTATATGTGTGCTCCTTTTGTAGCAGAAATGTATAATGTTGAATTGGTGATAAAAGAAACAATTGTGACACTTATTAGAATTAAGTCATTTATTTTACCAGTTTATGTTTATAATGTTTGTATTTTCTTTATTCTAAGAGCTGGTGGAGATGCTCTTTCAACTTTGATTATGGATTCTGGTTTTTTATGGTGTTTTAATGTCACACTATCAACGATTATTTCTATTTATTTTAATGTTCCATTAGTTTATTTGTATGCTTTTATAGAATCAATTGATGTTTTTAAGATGATGCTTGCTACATATTTTTATAAAAAAGGAAAATGGATAAAAAATATAACAGAGTTGAATGCTTGAAAATGATGAAAAAATTATGTATGATGTCTTAGGGAGTGAGAATGATGGCAAAAAGTGCAAAAAATGAATCTAATTATATTGTTAAAACATTGAATGGAATGGCCTATGGATTCTTTTCGAGTTTAATTATTGGAACGATTTTAAAACAATTAGGAATATTAACACATATAGATGAACTTATATTGTGGGGACAAACTGCAAGTTATTTGATGGGGCCAGCTATTGGAGTAGGAATTGCTTATGTATTAGATGCAAAAGGTCTTAATATGATTAGTGCAGTTATTGCTGGAACGATAGGAGCAGGAACTTTTCAAACAAGTGAGAGTGTTTCAGTAGGGAATCCTATTTCTGCCTATTTAGCAGTTATTGTTGCGGTAGAACTTGTCAAACTTATTCAAGAAAAAACACCTTTAGATATTCTTTTGGTACCATTGACATCAGTTTTATCTGCGGGAATTATTACAAGGTTTATTGGACCTTATATTACTATGGCTATCCAATGGTTTGGAAATTTAATCAATCAGGGAGTTAATATGCAACCTGTATTGATGGGAATGATTGTTGCGGTATTAATGGGGATGGCACTTACCGCTCCTATTTCATCGGCTGCGATTGGAATTATGCTAGGATTAGATGGACTGGCAGCAGGTGCAGCACTTGCAGGATGTTGTGCTCAAATGGTTGGTCTTGCTATTA
Organism: uncultured Erysipelotrichales bacterium; assembly: GCA_910579135.1. Taxonomy (GTDB): domain Bacteria; phylum Bacillota_I; class Bacilli_A; order Erysipelotrichales; family Coprobacillaceae; genus MGBC113645. The sequence continues at coordinate 51,646 of CAJTTM010000008.1, forward strand.
TGTCTATTGATGATAATGATATTGGAGATGTTATTGCAATTGGTATTGGTACTAGTATGTTACAATTTAAAAATATAGTTCAGCATCCTCTTATATGGCTTCCCCCAATTATTGCAAGCGTTGTTTCAGGAATTATTTCAACTGCTATTTTTCAAATTAAATGTACGGCTGTTGGATCGGGAATGGGAACCGCGGGTTTGGTTGGATTGATTGAAGCGGCGTCAGTGATGGGTTCTGGATATTGGATCATTTTAATATTAGTTGATGTGATTTTACCGATGGTAATCAGTTATGGTATTTATAAGGCCTTTAAAAAGTTAAATTATATTAGAAGTGGAGATATGAAACTCACTAGTTTATAGTGAGTTTTTTCTTTTCTTATGGTTTAAAAACATATATAATAAATATTGGTGATAAACAATGAAATTAGAAAAATTATTAAAAGAAGTTGAATATGAATTTATACAAGGGTCATTAGGACAAAATGTTAATCAAATTGACTATGATTCAAGAAATGTGACTAAAGATAGTTTGTTTGTATGTATAAAAGGTTCTCGCGTAGATGGACATCAATTTATTGATCAAGTTATTGAAAGAGGAGCGAAAACGATTGTTATTGAGGATGATGTCCAATATCGAAAAGGAATAACATATATTAAAGTTAAAGATGCAAGATTAGCGTTAGCTCTACTTTCATGTGCTTTCTTTGATCATCCTAGTAGAAAATTAACGGTGATAGGTCTAACTGGTACCAAAGGCAAAACAACGACAACTTACATGGTTCAATCTATATTAGAACGTGCTGGTAAGAAAGTTGGAATCATAGGAACAATAGGTTCTATGATCAATGGAAAATTAAGACCAACTAAAAATACAACTCCAGAATCTTTTGAATTACAACGTTTAATGAAAGAAATGGTTGATAATGGTTGTGAATATTGTGTGATGGAAGTATCTTCACAAGGTTTGATGTTGAATCGTGTTGCAGGTATTCAATTTGATTATGGAGTTTTCACAAACATATCTCCAGATCACATTGGGCCTAATGAACATACATCATTTGAACATTATATGTCATGCAAAAAGAGATTGTTTCAAATGTGTGAAGTTGGTATCTTTAATAAAGATGATGTACATTATTTAGAAATGATCAAAGATGTAAAATGTCAAATAAAAACATTTAGTATTCATAATGATAGTGATTTCAAGGCAAGGAATATTGAATTATATCATCGCTTAGGAGAATTAGGGGTTGCTTTTGATGTTGAGGGAATGTTGAATTCTTCATTTGAGGTAAATATCCCAGGAGAATTTAGTGTATATAATTCTTTGGTTGCGATTATGATATGTCATTTCTTAAAAATAGAAAACGCACATATACAAAATGCTTTAAAACAAGTAAGAGTTAAAGGAAGAGTAGAAATTGTTCCTTATAGTAAAGAATTCACAGTTTTAATTGATTATGCTCATAATGCATTATCATTTCAAAATATATTAGAAACAATTGCGGCTTATCATCCTCATCGTATACTATGTGTTTATGGAGCAGGAGGAAAGCGTGCTAAATCAAGACGTGTTGAAGTTGGAAAAATTGTTGCTTCAATGAATGCTTATTCTATTTTGACAGCAGATAATCCTAGAGGAGAAAAAGTTGTTGATATATGTCATGATATTGTTGAAGGATTAGATGAACACAAAGGTGAATATATTATCATAGAGGATAGAAAAAAAGCTATTCATTATGCTTTGGATCATGCGACAAAAGGTGATGTTATTTTATGTCTAGGTAAGGGACATGAAGATTATATGATCTATGATGATAAAACAACTGTTCATTTTAGTGAAAAAGAAATTATAGAACAATATAGGAATCATAATTAAGGCTTTTCAAGCATATAGTATCTTGGTGATACATATGCGAAAAGTCTTTTTTACTTCATTGTTTTTTATTTTTATTTTGGCAATATATTGTTATGTTTCCAGACCGCATTTGGATTTTATCGATGATGATATTCACATCACATTAAATGAGAAAACAACACCTTACGAATATATCAAAGAATATCATCATCTTACAAAGAAACAAGTCAAAATTAAAGATAATGTAAATACTCATAAATGTGGACAATACACGATAGAATATCAATATGAACAAAAAACTCAAAAATTAAAAGTCTTTGTAGAGGATACTCTGCCTCCTGAATTTGAAGTTCGAAACAAAAAAATATTTATTAATGAAACAATTGAGCCTAAAGATTTAGTTTCTCATATAAAAGATGATACTAAAACAACAGTATATTTTTATGAAAATTATATATTCAATCAAGAAAAAACATATACAGTTGAAGTTGTAGTAGAAGATGAATATGCGAATAAAACTAAGAAAAAAGCTTATGTTCTAGTTGAAAAGAAAGATATTGAAGCACCAACTTTAGAAGGACTTACACCCCTTGAAATCAATAAAGGACAAAATATTGATTTATCTAAAGGGGTTATAAAAAAAGATGATCATGATGATAATCCTAAATTGATTATTGATGATTCTAAATTGAATATTGATGAAGTTGGAGAATATACTGTTCTTTATACAGTTAAAGATCAAAGTGGAAATCAAACAACATATTCTAGAAAAATAACAGTAAAAAGTCCTTATGATAACAAAGAAGCAAAAGCTGATGGAATCAAGACGTGTTATTTAACTTTTGATGATGGACCTTCTTATAATACACCTAAAGTATTAGAAATACTTGATCGATATCATATAAAAGCGACTTTCTTTATTACAGGAACACATAGTGATAGTTATCAATATATGAAAACGATTGCTAAAAAAGGACATACAATTGGACTTCACACATATAGTCATGATTATGAAGAGATTTATACATCACTAGCTGCTTATATGAAAGATTTAAAAAAGGTTCAAGATTTAGTCAAACGGCAAACAGGAATAGAAAGTCATTTTATGAGATTTCCTGGAGGTTCTAGTAATCTTGTATCAAAAAAATATAATGTCGGTATTATGAAAAGATTAACCAAAAAAGTGATAGATGAGGGCTATCAATATTATGATTGGACTTGTGTTAATGGAGATGGAGAAAATATAAAAACTGTTGATGGTTTAATAAAAAAAGCAAAGGAAGAGACAGGGGATTTAGAAGATATTATGTTCTTGATGCATGATGGTAGCAGTAATGGAGCAACAGTTAAAGCATTACCAACAATTATAGAGTTTTTAAAGGATAAAGGTTATCAATTTAAGGTTATAGATGAAACCGCACCAACATTTCATCATAGTGTACAAAACTAATTAAAAATAGTTTATATATAACTGCCTATACATTTATGAAGAATAAAGATGATGTGTTGGGAATTGTTAGTCAATCCATCTTTATTATTTAAAAAAGTATCAAAAAGGAAATATAAAGAGGAAGAAGAAATTATTATATATACTAAAGAATATGAAAAATGTGACTCTTGAAAATATGACTATCAATAATGATAAGCTTGTTATTGGGTTGGGTGCACCTTATCAAGATATCAATAATACTTTAGTTAATAGTTATTATATTGATGATAAAGAATATAGCTGCAAGAGCGATATGTCAGTTAATACTGATAGCCAACAACTTCATCAAATTATTGAAATTCCTTATAAGGCTAATGATTAATATTGTTTGAAACTTAATTATCATAAAAATTATCAAGTTAATCGTGAGATTTTGAAAAAAATGTTGATTAATTCATAAGTTTATTGTACTCTTAATAATACGAAAAGATAAAGGGGGAGTTTGTTATGGAGACAATAAAGGTAGTTAAGTTTGGTGGATCCTCATTAGCTGATGCAAAGCAATTTCATAAAGTATACGATATCATTAAATCGGATGATACAAGAAGATATGTTGTGCCAAGTGCACCAGGGAAAAGATTTAAAGATGATACAAAAGTTACAGATTTATTATATAAGGCATACAGTGCTAAAACAGAATTAGAGTTTAATGCAACTTTTTCTGAAATTAAAGCACGTTATCAAGAAATTATAGATGGATTAAATTTAGATGTTTCTTTAGAAGATGAATTTAAAGTCATTGAACAAGATTTTAAAAAAGGTATAGGAGAAGACTATGCTGCAAGTCGTGGTGAATATTTAAACGGGATATTACTTGCAAATTATTTGGGTTTTGAATTTATTGATGCAAAAGACGTTATTTTTATAGATGAGTATGGAAATTATGATGTTGAATTAACTGATAAAGCATTATCAAAAGCTTTAAAGAAAACAAATTATGCAGTTATTCCAGGATTCTATGGTTCGTTAAATGATAAAAGCAAACAAATTAAAGCTTTTTCAAGGGGAGGTTCAGATGTCACAGGAGCTATTGTCTCTAAAAATGCTCATGCCTCAGTTTACGAAAATTGGACAGATGTATCTGGATTTTTGATTGCCGATCCAAGAGTTGTAAAAAATCCTGCCATTATTGAAACAATTACATATAAAGAATTAAGAGAATTATCTTATATGGGAGCAAGTGTATTACATGAAAATTCAGTTTTCCCAGTAAGAAAGGAAGGAATTCCAATCAATATCAAAAATACCAATCATCCAGATGATCCAGGAACTTTGATTGTGGAAAGTACATGTCATAAACCAACACATGTTATTACTGGTATTGCAGGTAGAAAAGGTTTTGCGACTGTCATGATAGAAAAGGATATGATGAATTCTGAAATTGGATTCTGTAGAAAGGTTTTACAAGTTTTTGAAGATGAAAAGCTTTCATTTGAACATATGCCTTCAGGTATTGATACAATGACAATTGTTATTAGTACAGATGACTTTATTGAAAAAGAACAAAAGATTATTTCAACTTTACATCGTGCAGTACAACCTGATTCTATTATTTTAGAATCTGATCTTGCTTTAATTGCGGTTGTTGGTAGAGGAATGAAAGCAAGCAGAGGGGTTGCAGCTAGAGTATTTAATGCTCTTGCGAAAAAGAATATTAATATTAAAATGATAGATCAAGGATCAAGTGAGTTGAATATTATTATTGGTGTTAGAAATTGTTATTTTGAAGCAGCTATTAAAGCGATTTATAATGAATTTATAGATGATTAGCTATTAACGTAAGTTGATGGCTTTTTAATTTTCAAAATATGAAAATATAAAACAGGATATATTATGTTATGTTATGATAATGAGGGGAAATATTATAAATAACTTTGGAGGAATTCATTATGATAAAAAAAGGGGTCATATGTTGTCTTGTCGCTTTGCTTTTAAGTGGCTGTATATATAATCAAAAAGAAAGCAATAAACAAGAAAAACCAATTGATACATCAGTTGCATCAGGATACTATCTTTCTTTAGGAAAGTTAAAGAAAGATGTTGTTATCAAAGAAAAGTATAGAGATGAAAATAATATGACTATTTCTAATCATAAAATTGTATTTCCTCAAAGTCATATTCAAAGTGTGTGTATGTCTAATGATGTTAAAGAGGAACAATTTGTAGAAGTGACTCAAGATGATATAGAGGAATTATATAATATTGTAGAAAATACAGAAGTATTAGAAGATATTGCTGTTAAGGAAAAAGAAAAGATAAGTGAAGATTTTATTGGAATAGAAACAAATTTGGTTTGTCTAACTCAAAAAGGAGAATATAAGATTATTCATTTTAAAACGATAGGAGCTGATTATCATCTTGTTAGAATAGGTATAGATGATCAGGAAGGGTTTTCTAAATATGAAGAAATTGATGGTCATGCAGAGGCAGGATCTAATAAATTTGTATGTGTTTATTCAAGTGATTTGACAGATTTATTAAAAAAATGGATTGGTTGGGAAGAAGTTACAAATAATGATTTTTTAGATATTCAAGAAATTTCGGTCTTACATCAAGATCAAAAAATTTCTGCGCTTGATCAATTGGATACAGAAGAAATTAAACTTATTTTAGAAAAAGCCATTCAAGTTTATGGTGAAATGCATGATACAAAATATTATTTGAAATGTAAAATGAGTAATGAAAAATATATACAATTAGGAATTTCTAGTGATGGTTTTATTGCGACTGAAGGAAATCTTTATAAGATTGAAGACCAAGAAGATGTTAAAAAACTTATAGAAATGATTAATGGTGTTAATAAATTATCAAAAGATAAAAGCCCTAAAAGTTGATTTTTGCTAGAGGGCTTTTTATAATATACCAGGAGGTAACAATGAAAATTATTGATCAATTAAAAGAAGGAAAATTTACATGTAGTGAAGAGGAAGTTGTTCATTATTTATTAGAACATCAAGATGAATTATTTGATTTAACAATTAATGAATTGGCCTCTTTAACTTATACATCAAATGCGACTGTTATTAGAGTTTGTCATAAATTAGGGTTTAGTGGTTATAAAACAATGAAAATTGCTTTATTAAATGAAATAGAAGCGAATAAATATATTTCTAAAGATGTTGATTATAGCATTCCTTTTCACAAACAAGAAACAAGTGAAATGATTGTTCAAAATATTTATTCTTTATATCGTGATAGCATATCGCTTATTCATTCAGAACTTGATATTGATACACTTGAAAAAATAGTTCGATGTTTTGTGTCTTCTAAAAGAATTTTTATTTTTGGTATAGGAGATGCTAAAATAACAGCCATGAACTTTATTAATAAGTTAATTAAAATTAATTATTTTCCTATACTTGCAACTGAGCACAATGAAGAATTACATATTGTAAAAAATCTTACATCAGATGACTGTGCTTTTTTTATTAGTTATAGTGGAAATTATATGAGTTATAATGAATGTACCCAAATATTAAATCAAAATAACGTTCCTATTATTACCTTGACAGCTAATGGGAATGGATATCTTGTGAAAAGAAGCCAATATTGTTTATGCATTCCAAATTGTGAGAAAGATAATAAGATTGCGACTTTCTATTCACAACATGCTTTTATATATATTTTGAGTATTATTTATTCTTTAATATATAAATATGATACTGAACAAAAAGTTCTATGATAATTATGATTTAGAAAATATAATGAACTTTATTTTTTGGGTATAAAAGAAATGTAGAGATTATTCGTTTTTTTATGTTATAACAATTTAAGGAGGAATAAAAATGAGAGAAGGACTTGCGAGTGATATTGATGGAACTTTATGCTTTCCAGATTTAAAGAAAATGGACTTAGAAGCCATTCAAGAATTTCAAAAAGAAGGATATTTATTTGGTTTATGTAGTGGTAGGTCTCAAAGGGGTGTATTAGATTTGTTTCCGAAAAATATTTCACCTGATTTTTATATTGCTGCAACTGGATCAATTATCTATAACAAAAATAAAGAAATTATATATGAAAAGACAATTGATTTTAAGACTGTAGAAAAACTATATCAGTCATATAAAAATCAATCAATTATAGTGTTTGTGACAGATAGTGATTATATATATAAAACAGATTTTGAAGGTTTTGAAGATTTTGATAGAGAAGAAGTTAAAGTTACCAAAGATTTAAATGAAATAAAAAATCATAAATTTTATGGTGTTTCATTGGTTTTGGAGTCAGAAGAAATAGCTAGTCAATTATGTCAAGAATTGAATAAATTATTTCAAGGTATCAAAGGATTTCAAAATAGGGATTCAATAGATATAGTTCATATAGAATGTTCTAAGGGGAAAGCGATTTTAAAGATAAAAGAACTCTTTCATATTGAAAAAATAAGTGCTATTGGTGATTCTTTTAATGATATTTCTATGTTAAAAGCAGCAGATCAGTCATTTACCTTTCATAATGCTTTAATAGAGGCAGATATACGAGTGGATAGTGTAGCAAATGCAATTCATACAATAATGAAAAAATAACATTTATGAAAATAGATGTTATTTTTTTTGACAATAATAAAAATAGGTGTATAATGATAATATACTCCATACCGGTAGGGAGGGGTATATGAGGAGGTGTTTTTTTGAAAAAGAAATATGATGTTATTGGAATGAGTTGTAGTGCTTGTAGTGCTCATGTTGATAAAGCGGTGCGTAAAGTCAAAGGAGTTAATGATGTTAATGTTAATTTATTGAGTCATTCTATGGTTGTTGACTTTGTGGAAGGAGCGGTTAATGATGCGATGATTTTAAAAGCGGTAGAAGATGCAGGTTATAAAGCTTTATCTAAAGATGTAGAGGAAAAGCAGACTGAAATCCATGATGATAGTGAAGATAAGAAAAAATCATTGATATTATCATTTTTATTTTTAATTCCGTTGTTTTATGTTTCGATGGGACATATGATGAATTGGCCTTTACCTTCTATATTATTAGGTCATCAAAATATGATGGTTTTTGCCTTAGTTGAATTAATTCTTGTATTACCAATTATGTATCTTAATCGAGGATATTTTCAAAGAGGATTTAAGTCGTTAATGAATAAAAGTCCTAATATGGATACATTGATTGCGATGGGATCCTCAGCAGCATTTGTTTATAGTGTCTATGCTATTTTTTTAATGGCTTACTATTTAGGAAGAGGAGAAATGAGTGAAGTTCATCATTTTATGATGCAGTTATATTTTGAATCTTCTGGTATGATTCTTACATTAATTTCTTTAGGAAAATATTTGGAATCAAGATCTAAAAAGAAAACGAGTGAAGCCATTGAAAAACTTATGAATTTAATGCCTTCAACGGCTGTTGTTTTAAAGGATGAACAAGAAGTTGTTGTCAATATTGAAGATGTTCAAGTTGGAGATATTGTTGTTGTGAAATCAGGATGGAGTATACCAGTGGATGGAACAATTATAAAAGGTCAAACAACAATTGATGAATCTATGATTACTGGAGAAAGTCTTCCAGTTGATAAGAAAGTCAATGATAAAGTTATAGGAGCAACAATGAATATAGATGGATATATTCAAGTTATATGTCAACAAACGAAAGAAAATACAGTTCTTTCACAAATTATTAATTTAGTAGAAGATGCTAGTTCATCTAAAGCTCCAATTGCCCGATTGGCTGATAAAATAAGTGGTATATTTGTACCAGTGGTCATGGGAATTGCTTTTATAACATTTGTGATATGGTTATTATCAGGACAATCATTTCATTTTGCACTAACTTGTGGAATCTCTGTTCTTGTTATTTCATGCCCTTGTGCTTTAGGATTAGCAACTCCAACTGCTATTATGGTAGGAACTGGTAAGGGGGCACAATTAGGTATATTGATTAAATCAGCAGAAACCTTGGAACTTGTTTCAAAAGCTGATACAATTGTATTAGATAAAACAGGGACGATTACTAAAGGAAAACCACAAGTTAGTGATATTGTGAGTATTCAAATGAGTGATGAACAATTATTAGAATATGCTGGTGCTATTGAATCAGCATCATCTCATCCATTAGCCAAAGCCATTATTGAATATAACGAAAATAATGGAATAATTAGTCAAGAGATTCAAGAATTTGAATCTTTACAAGGATTAGGTTTAAAAGGATTGTATCAAGATAAGGTTTTGTTATCTGGAAATAAGCGTTTGATGGAAGAAAATAATATTGATTTACAATCTGTTATTCAACAATCAAGAGATTTTGCGAATGTTGGAAAAACTCCGTTATATTATGCTTATGATGGGAAGTTAATTGGAATGATCGTTGTTAGTGATGTTTTAAAAGAAACAAGTCAAGAGGCTATTGAGTTATTAAAGAATCAAGGATTATCAATTTATATGTTGAGTGGAGATAATGCTTTAACTGCTAAAACTGTTGGAAATCAACTTGGTATTCAAACAATTGCAGAAGTTTTACCTCAAGATAAAGAAAAACATGTAAGAGAATTACAAGATCAAGGTCATAAAGTGATTATGGTTGGTGATGGGATTAATGATGCGCCTGCTTTGATGAGAAGTGATATTGGAATTGCGATGACTTCTGGTACAGATATTGCGATGGACTCAGCAGATATTGTTTTAATGAAAAATGATTTAAATGATGTTGCAGCTTCTATTGAATTAAGTCATGCAGTCATTAAAAATATTAAAGAAAATCTATTTTGGGCATTCTTCTATAATGTTATTGGGATTCCTATAGCAGCGGGGTTGTTTTATCCATTCTTTGGGTTATTGTTAGATCCAATGTTTGGAGCGGCTGCTATGAGTTTAAGTTCAGTATTTGTAGTAAGTAATGCATTAAGACTTAGATTCTTTAAACCAAAGAAAACACAAAAGAAACAGGAGGAAAAGAAAATGAAAAGAACAATTGATATTGAAGGAATGATGTGTCAACATTGTGTAGCGCATGTAAAGAAGGCTTTAGATAATTTAGAAGGAGTAAGTGCTGATGTGAATTTAGAAAAAAATCAAGCAGTAGTTACTTTAGAGAAAGAAGTAAGTGATGATGTTTTAAAACAAGCTATTGTTGATGCTGGATATGAAGTGAAAGGTATTCATTAATATGCAGGCAGATAAAAAACAAGTCACTCAATTACTTAAAACAGCAAGAGGACAAATTGATGGGATATTAAAGATGGTTGATGATAATCGTTATTGTATTGATATTTCACATCAAATTTTAGCTGCGCAAGCTATATTAAGAAAAGCCAATAAAGAAATTATTGCTTCGCATATGAAACATTGTATAGGTGAAGCGACAAATCAACAAGAACTTGATAAGAAAGTTGGAGAGATGGTACAACTTTTAGATGAGTTAATTAAGGGGTTGTAACGAATAAATAAAATAGTTTCAATAACGGAAAAACGTGCAAAGATGTGCGTTTTTTTCCTTTGAAAAAGTGTTCATGACAGATGGATATATAATTCTCACCATTTTTAATATATATTAAGAATTATGGTTTTATATTATGAAAATTGTGCTTTTCTATTGTGTTTTTATATAATCTCTGTTATTATGTTAATATAAATTAAATTAGCAAAACTATTGAAAGATAGTGACGCAAAGCTATAGGGTCTTTAAAATGACAGCCAGTTGCAATTATTTATAAACTAGATATTATAATAAATGTGATATGGCTCTATTTATGAAGTAAATAGGGTTTTGTTATTTATAAGACATAATCATATTAGTTCCTATAGTATTCTAAGATAGATAGGTTTTATTATGGAAATATAAGTGTTTTTTTAGTTGTGCTAGAATAACGGGAGGAATAATACTATGAAAAAGTTATCATTTTGTTTATTGAGTTTAATGCTATGTTTAAGTATGGTATTTATTCATATTCAAGATACATTTGCGATTCAACAAGCTATTGATATTGAGGGTAGAGAACAAATTAATATTGTTTTAGGAAAAACGGTTCAAATTGATACATGGGAATGCTCTCATTTTCAATTTGAAAATAATGATAATATTGTATCAATGAATAATGATTATATTACGGCTAAAAATCTAGGAGTAGCGGTTCTTACTTATCAGTATGGTGAATCCGAAAAGAAAAGTTTAACGATTAATGTTGTTGCTCCTTATGTATTAGATAAAACAGCTTACCAAATCTTTCGAGAAGATGGATATTATGATCCAGTATTTTCAGTACATGTTAATTGGCTAAATGACTATAGTTATATAAGTACTAATTATGATGATAATATCTTTTTAAATCATGTGGATTATCAAACTGGTATTATAGAATTTTATGTATATTTTGATAATCAAAATGAAAGAGAATATACATTTAATGTAGATGGACAAGATTTTAGTGTTAAGGTTTCTTTGGTTGAGGCAGAACTAAAGGCAAATAATACTATTAGTAATCAAATTGGAAGTTTAGTGACATATAGTGGGAAAAGCGATACACTTTCATTAAAGTTTTATGGGAAAAAGGCAAATGCTTCTCAATGGGCAACAACAAATTCAAAAGTTGCGACTGTTAATTCAGCTGGAAAAGTAACAGGTAAAGGCGTTGGTAGATGCTATATAAGAGCTTATAGTAAAACTGGAGATTATTTGGAATATTTAGTTGAATGTACATATAAAGGGGCATATCAAGCTGTATTGAATGGTTTTAATGATATGTTGAAAGGTGATAATGGAAAAATTATTCAATATAGTCAACCTAAACGTATGAGTAAAGGATATCGTGATTGCAGTTCCTTTGTTTCAAGATGTTATTATGATACAACATTATCAAGAAAAATATTAAAGATTGGAAATATTAAAGGGAATTATGCTTCTACTGCTGCTGATCAGGCAAAGTGGCTTAACTCAAAAGATAAGAAGGTTGCAGATGGATTAGTAGATAAAAAGAATTTATTACCAGGAGATTGTATCTATACACGTGGTTCTTCTGATAATGGAAGATGGAGAAAGATATATCATACTGTCTTATATGTTGGTAATGGTTTAACAATTACGACATCTAGTTCAAAAGCAACATTAAAATTAAGAAGATATGATTATAATGCTCATAATATTGTATTTATAGGTAGACCTTTAAAACCAAAGGTGGTTAAGACAACAAGTATTTCTTTAAATAAAACAAGTGTAACTTTAGGCGTAAAAGAAAAGTTTACTTTAAAAGCAGTAAGAAAGCCTACTAATTCAACACAGAAAGCAACTTTTAAATCTTCTAATAGTGCTATTGCTTCTGTTGCATCATCAGGAGTGATAACAGCTAAAAAAAGTGGAACTGCATATATAACTGTTGTTTCTGGAAGTAAAAGTAAAAAATGTAAGGTTGTTGTTAAAAAGGCACCTTCATCTATAAAATTAAATGCGAGAAGTAAAACGATAAGAAGAAAAAAGACTTTCCAATTGAAAACAACATTAACAAAAGGTAGTGTTTCAAATAAGATAACATATAAGTCTTCAAATTCTAAAGTAGCTTCTGTATCTTCATCTGGAAAGATTACAGCCAAGAAAAATGGAAAAGCAACAATTACAGTGACAACATTCAATGGTAAAAAAGCAAGTATAAAGATTACAGTGAAATAGGAATGAATTTTCATTCCTTTTTTCACACTTTTTATTTTTTTGAATACTTTAAAATGAGGAGTGTGAAAAAAATGGATTATTATGATGATTATCAAAGAGCGGTTTATCCAACTGTAGGAGAAATTTTATTATATACTGTGAAGAAGGGGGATAACCCTTATCGTATAGCACAGACGTTTAATACTGATGTCAAATGGGTATTAGCAATGAATAATTTGAAAAAAGATCAATATATTTATCCTAATCAACAATTGCTTATTCCTGTTGTTTATCAAAAACCAATGCCTATGCCACCTAAACCACCTATTACAGGACCAGGTTTTATACCAAAACCACCAAGACCACAACCAAGAGAAGAACTAGAAAGAAATCAATATGACATGTTTTTTTAAAAAATGTATAAATTTTTATTTTTAACTAAAACTATTAATAAAGGAGGATTTTATGAAAAAGATTTTACTTTTATTAACGGTTATTATGTTAATAGGATGTTCAAACCAACCTCAAGAATCAAAAAATAAAATATATAAAGATGGTCATTATGAAGCTGTTGTAAAGGGATATGGTGGAAATTTTACAATGAAAGCTACCTTTAAGAATGATAAATTAACTGATATAACAGTTATGGAGAATGAAGAAACACCTTCTATTGGAGGAGTGGCAATTGAACAATTAATTACTCAAATGAAAGAAAAACAAAATGAAAACATTGATACTGTTAGTGGTGCTACAAAAACATCACAAGCAATGATAGATGCATACAAAGATATTTTATCAAGAGCAAAATTAAAGTGAGCATAAGCTCACTTTTTATCTTATAATAGTTGGAAAATGATAAACCACTTTATTTTTTTTTGGAATTGGTATATTATAATTCTAAATAGGAGGCATGGATATGCAGAGGGTTAGCAAAGAAAGAAATATGACATTATTGATGGATTTTTATGAATTAACAATGTCATATAATTATTTTAAACTTGGAAAAACAGATGAAATTGTTTATTTTGATATGTTTTATAGAAAAAATCCAGATAATGGGGGATTTGTATTGTTTGCTGGATTGCAACAATTGATTGAATGTATTAAAGATATGAGATTTAGTGAAGGGGATATTGATTATTTAAGATCGCTTAATCAATTTGATGAGGATTTCTTTGATTATTTAAGGAATTTTAGATTTACAGGTACGATATATTCAATGAAAGAAGGAACTCCAGTATTTCCTTATGAGCCATTAATAACAGTAAAAGCCAAATTGGTTGAAGCACAATTGATTGAAACATTTGTATTGGTAACAATTAATCATCAATCATTGATTGCTACAAAAGCACACAGAATTGTCCAAGAGGCAAAAGGAAGAGCTGTTATGGAATTTGGAGCAAGACGTGCTCAAGGTTATGATGGTGCTAATTATGGTGCAAGAGCTGCTTATATTGGAGGTGTTATGGGTACTGCAACAGTAATGGCAGGAAAAGATTTTGGTATTCCAGTTTTGGGAACGATGGCCCATTCATTTGTTCAATCTTTTAATAGTGAGTATCAAGCATTTGAGGCTTATGCAAAGGTTTATCCAGATAATTGTGTTTTATTGGTTGATACTTATGATACATTAAAGAGTGGAGTTCCAAATGCGATAAAGGTTGCTCAAGAAGTTTTAATTCCAATGGGGAAAAGATTAAAAGGAATTAGATTGGATAGTGGAGATATTGCTTATTTAACAAAGAAAGCAAGAATGATGTTAGATATTGCGGGACTTACTGATTGTAAAATTACTGTATCTAATGCATTAGATGAATATTTGATTCGCTCTATATTGGAACAAGGTGCCCAAATTGATTCTTTTGGAGTTGGAGAGAACTTAATTGTATCAAAATCATCTCCAGTATTTGGTGGTGTTTATAAATTAGCTGCTGTAGAAAAGGATGGCACAATTATACCAAAAATCAAGATTTCTGAAAATGTTGAAAAAATTACGAATCCAGGATATAAAAAGGTTTATAGATTAATTGAAAAAGAAACAAATAAGGCGATTGCAGATATTATTACTTTCTATGATGAAACTTTAGATGAAAATCAAGATCTTACTATTTATCATCAAAATAATATTTGGAAAAATAAAACATTATATGCTGGTACATACGAAATTATTCCTTTACAAGTGACAGTATTTGATGAGGGAGAATGTATTTATCCAGAATATAGCTTAAATGAAATTAGAGAATATTCAAAAAAACAGAAGGATTTACTATGGGATGAATTATTAAGACTTGAATATCCACATACTTATTATGTTGATTTAAGTAAAAAACTTTTAGATTATAAATTAAAGATGTTAGAGGAAAAAAGAGGAGTTTAAATATGATTGTTACAGTCGTAGGTTTAGGTGTTGTTGGTGGAAGTTTTGTAAAAGCTTTAAAGGGTAAAGGATACGAAGTTTATGGAATTGATACTGATGAACAGACTTTAAAGATAGCTAAGGAAGAAGGGTATATTATTGAAGGATATACTGATGGAAAAGAAATATTAAAAAAGAGTGATCTTACAATTATATGTTTATATCCTTCTATTGTTTTGGATTTTATTAAAAATAATACTTTTAAAAAGGGAAGTATTATTTCTGATGCAGTAGGTATTAAATCATATTTTTTAAATCAAGCGTTAGAACTTATTGATGATGATATAGAATATGTTAGTGGGCATCCAATGGCTGGAAGAGAAAAAAAAGGTTTTGCATATGCAAGTAAAGAAGTCTTTAAAGGTGCGAACTATATTATTATAGAACATGAGAAGAATAAAAAAGAAAGTATCACATTTATGCAAAACTTTGTATCGGATTTAGGGTTTAAAAGTGTAAGAATCATGTCACCTTATGATCATGATGAAATTATATCTTTTACATCACAATTGCCTCATGTTTTAGCGGTTTCATTAATTAATAGCGATAATCAAAAATATGATACTGGAAAGTATATTGGAGATTCTTATCGTGATTTAACAAGAATTGCGAATATCAATGAAGAACTATGGGCTGAGCTATTTTTAAATAATAAAGAGTATTTATTACAATCTATGAATCAATTTAAAGAACAATTTGATTTATTAAAAGAAGCTATTATTAGTGGTCGAGAAGATGTTTTGAAAGAAAAATTCATTCAAGCAACAAAACGCAGAGAAAATCTAGAAAAGTAATTTTCTAGATTTTCATTGTATTTATCAATAGAAAATACCCTCAAGAAAAAAATCTTAAAAAAAGTATTGCATTTATATTGAAAATATTATATTATATACAAGCAACGAGGAATTGGTTCCATGGCCAAGTTGGTAAGGCAACAGACTGCAACTCTGTTATCATCGGTTCGAGTCCGGTTGGAACCTCCATTGCATATGCCCAGGTGGCGAAATTGGTAGACGCACAGGACTTAAAATCCTGCGGACCTTAAAATCCGTGCCGGTTCGACTCCGGCCCTGGGCACCAAATTTAAAATAAAAAAGTGTTGCAAATTGATAGAGAGTGTGCTATAATGGTGTGGCTCTAAAGTTCTTGCGCTAGTAGCTCAACTGGATAGAGTGCTTGACTACGGATCAAGAGGTTGTGGGTTCGATTCCTGCCTAGCGCGCCAATTTAATTTGTTAGCATCGGGAAGTAGCACAGCTTGGTAGTGCACCTGGTTTGGGACCAGGGGGTCGCAGGTTCAAATCCTGTCTTCCCGACCATTGAGATGGGGCTTTAGCTCAGATGGGAGAGCGCCTGCTTTGCACGCAGGAGGTCAGCGGTTCGATCCCGCTAAGCTCCACCATTTTAAAGGTAGTAACGTTATGGCGGGGTAGCTCAGTTGGCTAGAGCAACCGGTTCATACCCGGTAGGTCGTAGGTTCGAATCCCATCCCCGCTACCAATTTAATGATTCTGTAAGACAAGGACCCTTAGCTCAGTTGGTTAGAGCAACCGGCTCATAACCGGTCGGTCGTTGGTTCGAGTCCAACAGGGTCCACCATATGATGCGGAGGTTTACCCAAGCCTGGCTGAAGGGATCGGTCTTGAAAACCGACAGGGGATGAAAGTCCCGCGGGGGTTCGAATCCCTCAACCTCCGCCATTTAAAAAGTTAATATCGCGGGATGGAGCAGTCTGGTAGCTCGTCGGGCTCATAACCCGAAGGTCGTTGGTTCAAATCCTTCTCCCGCAACCATTGGTCTGGTAGTTCAGTTGGTTAGAATGCCGCCCTGTCACGGCGGAGGTCGCGGGTTCGAGTCCCGTCCAGACCGCCAAATGTTGGTTCCATAGCTCAGTTGGTAGAGCAGAGGACTGAAAATCCTCGTGTCGCTGGTTCGATTCCGGCTGGAACCACCATTTTTTTTTGTTTGAAATAGCATAAAATGATTATGCTGTTTTTTTGCATATTTTTTCTCATGAATCATAAACTTTAAAGAAAAGAGGTTGTTTATGAATAGAGGAGAAATATATTATGCGGATTTATCACCTGTTATTGGTAGTGAGCAGGGTGGATATCGTCCAGTATTGATTTTACAAAATAATAAAGGAAATAGATATTCTACAACAGTTATTGTTGCTCCTATTTCTTCAAGGATTACTAAAAATGATTTGCCTACTCATGTTATTGTTCAAACGGATTTCCTTGAAAAGAAGTCAGTTATATTATTAGAACAAATACGCACAATAGATAAAAAGAGAATAGATGAGAAATTAGGAGTATTACCTACAAAATTTATGGATTGTGTTAATAAAGCGATTAAAACAAGTTTAGACATAAAATGAATATCATGATATAATAGCTTTGATAGGAGAGGATTTTATGAATATTAGAAGTATAAAAAACAGAGCGTTGGAAGTATTGGATACAAATAAGCAATCATTTATAAGAGTGTTGATTATTTTGCTTGTGTTGGATGTGATACCATCCTTATTTACTGCATCAAATGCTTTTATACGTATTATTAGATTTGCCTTGATGATTGTTTTCTTAACTGTTAGTCATGGTAAAGTTGTTTCATCTTTGAAGATGGTTAGAAACAATGCGTCAGAGGTTAAAGATGAAGATGCATTTGTAGGTTTTAAGAGAATACAGGAATTATTTCCTACATATTTTGTAACAACCGTAGTAGAAATTGCTATTATATTTGTGGCTACTTTGGTTATTGGAGTCATTTCAGCTATTTTGTTCGGAGATATTTTAGTATCTATATTTAATACTATTGCTTATAGTCAATCTGAATCAGCAATCGCATATGCATTATTATCTGCTGGGTCTTCAATTATATTTGTGATATTATTCTTTGTTATAGTTGGAGCAATTATTGGTTTAATTGCAAGTGCATATTTATTTCCAGTACCATATGTATTAGAACAATATCACATTACTGGTTTTGATGCTGTTAAAACATCTGTAAGAATGATGAAAGGGCATGTCTTTGATTATATTAAGTTATTTTTCTCTTTCTTTGGCTGGATATTATTGATTGGTTTTGTTGAAGCAATTTTAATGAGATTTATTGGTAATAGTTTAATTATATCAATTATTACAGGAATAATAGCTATTTATACTTATATGCCTCATTATACTTTAAGTATGACAGTATTATTTGAAGAAATATCATATTATTATTTTAATCAAGTAGGTGAGTAAATGAAATTAACACATAGAATATCTAAACAATCATTGTATACGTCGCTTATTCTTGTATTTCCTACTTATCTATATGCAGGTTCTTACATTATTTCAGCATTAATGCTGTTTATTATGAGTGCCTTTCAACTAAGTTTAGGATCTAACGAATTAAATGCGGTTTTTCAGTTTGTATTTGATTTGATATTGATTTTGTTTACAGTTGTTGTTTTAAGAAATGAACTTAAAGAACAATTTGTTGATTTGAAAAATAGAGGGTTTTATAAAATTGCAAGTTATGCAGTTATGGGATTACCTTTATTATATTTAGGTTCGTTTTTAGGGAATATTATTTCAGCGCTTTGTAGCGGGGGGTCAACACAAAGCGTGAATCAAACTCAAATAGAAACGCTTGCAGCTCAAGTTCCTGTGTTGATGATCGTTTCGGTAACGATTTTTGCTCCCATATTGGAAGAAAGTCTTTTCCGTTTGGTTTTGTTTACAGGAAGTTATCCTGTCAATAGATGGTTTGCCTATCTTGTTTCAGGAGGACTTTTTGGTTTTTTACATGTATTTAGCAGTGTCTTTGCTGGTAATTTTAAAGAAATTTTTATGGTTTTTCCATATCTTTTAATGGGGTTTGGACTGTGTTATGTATATGAAAAAGCAGATAATATTTATGCTTCAATGTTGACACATGGAATTATGAATTTTATCTCAATTATGCTTATTTTAAGTTAAGAAGCCTTGAGCTTCTTTTTAAATATAGCTTGCTTTTTTTATGAAAAGTTTATATAATTGTAACGATCTTTGAGAGACTATCGCTACGAAAGTAGAGGAAAGTCCAGACTTGCACAATCTGAGATGATTGTAGTGTTTGTGCCTATCGAAGTCATAAGATAGGGCTTATTTAAAAATAAGACGACGAGTGAAAGCCTAAGGGTAACTAGGGTGAATAGCTTCTAAAGTGCCACAGAAACAATGACTGTTAGAAATGACAGGGTGAAAAGAGGTAAACTCCTCAAGCAAGAAACTCAAATTTGGTAGAGGAATCTTATCGAAGGAATAAAACGGAGATAAGGATGTATATATACATAGATAAATGATAGTCTGAAAAACAAAAACTGGCTTATAAGAAGAGATCGTGAGAAATGCTGAGATATCAGCATTTTTCTTTAAAGAGATTGAAAGTCTTTTCATTAAATAAAAAATGTTGTAAAATTAAGTGTATGAATAATAATTTGTTTTATTTTTAATATAATAGGTTTCGGGTGGTGGAGAATATGAATGCTAAAAGCAAAAGAAAATATATATTAAATATCTTGTTGATTCTTAGTATTACTTTCGTTTCTGCTTATTTTTCTATTGGAAAGAATTATAAAGAGGTTTTAGTTGCGTTTCAAAAAGCGAATGTTTTTTGGATTATATTTATGTTTATGATGATGATTAGTTATTATTTGTTTGATGCTTTAGCATTATTGTTTTTTGGTAGGGTCTATAAAAAGGATTTTACTTTTAAACAATCATTTAAAAATTCTATGAGTGGAACTTTTTTTAGTGCCATTACTCCTTCATCAAGTGGAGGACAATTTGCTCAGGTTTATGTTTTTAATAAACAAGGTATTTGTGCAACGCATTCATCTAGTATATTGTTGATGTGTTTTATTTGCTATCAATCTGTACTTGTTATATATACTTTTTTTTCGGTACTGTTTAATATAGGATATTTATCTAGTAATCCAGGGATGCTTTCTTTGGTCATGATTGGCTTTTTAAGTAATTTTATTGTGATTTTTACTCTTTTTGGTGGAGCTAAGTCTAAAAGGTTACAAAATTTTTTAGTTCATACTGTAGTCAAATTGTTGAGTAAAATAAAGATAGTAAAAAACTATGAAGAAGTTAGTGGGAAGGTTGAAACATATCTTTCTGATTTTAGAGAACAACTTAATGTTTTACAGCATAACAAATCTGTATTAATCAAATCTTGTTTATGTAATTTTGTAAAATTGACAATTGTTTATAGTATGCCTTTTTTTGCTACAAAAGCATTAAATTTAGATGTATCATTCTATAATGTTTTTAGATTTATAGGATATTGTTCTTTCATTTATTTGATTAATGCTTTTTTACCGATTCCAGGAGCAAGTGGTGGGAGTGAAGCATGTTATATGCTTTTGTTTAGTTTTCTAGGGTCAGTGGGTGTTTCTTCTTCAATGACACTATGGCGTTTTATTTCTTATTATGTGGGATTGTTTTTGGGTGGTTTGATTTTTTCTTTTGATAAAGAAATTAATGGGCCAGGAGTCAATAATGCCATAGAAATAGAAGATATGGAGTGATGATATGAATATAGCTTTGTTTACTGATACTTATCTACCTGATATAAATGGTGTAGCTTCATCTACACATATTCTTTATAATGAATTAAAAAAATATCATCATGTATTAGTTGTAACAACGACTTTGCCTCATGATAGTGATTATGAAGACGAAGATCAAAATATTTTGCGATTACCAGGGTTAGATTTAAAGAAGATGTATGGATATAGGGCTTCAGCTATTTATTCTATTAAAGGAATGAAAGAGTTAAAAGAGTTTGCCCCTGATATTATTCATATTCAAACTGAATTTGGTATTGGGATATTTGGAAGGATTGCAGGAGAAATTTTAAATGTTCCTGTTTGTTATACTTATCATACGATGTGGGCTGATTATTCTCATTATATTGTTCCTGAAGGGTTTAAATCTATTGATTATGCAGCTAAAAAGATTATTGAAAAGATATCTAAGGTTTATGGTGATACTTGTGGAGCTTTGATTGTTCCTAGTGTCAAGACTGCTCAAGCTCTTAAATCATATGGTATTAGTAATGAAATTAATGTAGTTCCCACTGGTTTGGAGTTGGACCGTTTTATTAAAAAGGATCAACAGTTGGTCAATGAAATTATTGAACAGTATCGTTTACAAGATAAGTTTGTTGTGACTTTTGTTGGAAGGGTTGCTCAAGAGAAAAGTATTGATATGCTTTTATATGCTTTTCGTAAGATTAAGAATGTAAATGAAAATATTGCACTTTTGGTTGTAGGGGGAGGTCCTCAATTAGAAGAACTTCAACAACTTGCGATAGATTTAGATATAGATGATGTTGTTATTTTTACAGATGCAAAGGAAAATGATATGATACCATCATTCTATCATGCGTCATCTTTATTTGTTTCTGCTTCTTTATCGGAAACTCAAGGATTAACTTATATTGAAGCTATGGCAAGTGGAATTCCAGTTTTAGCTCGTTTTGATAGTAATTTAGAAGATGTTATTGAAAATGAGAAGAATGGTTATTTTTTTGAGAGTGAAGATGAACTGGTTGAGTGTATTTTAACGTTATCAAAACAAGATTTGTCTTTGGTATCTCAAAATGCTTTAAATAGTTCAAAAAAATATAGTAGTCATAGTTTTTATGAAAATATTATGTCAGTATATCAAAAAGCTTTATCCAAACACCATTATTGTTATCAGGTGAAAAGTATAACTCAAGATGATAAAAATTATATTGTTTCTTTTCAGTTTGATCGTCATGAAGTTCAAATTCGCTTGTCTCAAGCTGTTATAAACAGGTATGAATTATATGCAGGAAGACAAATAGATAGAGAACAATTGGAAGCGTTAAAGGATCATGAGCAATCTGTTATTGCTTATAATCAGGCTTTAAAATATTTAACATATAAAGATTATACTTATATGATGATGAAACAAAAATTGACTTCAAATTATGATTTTAGTGATATCCAAATAGGGATGGCTATGGAATCATTAATACAAAAAGGATTGATAGATGATTATCAATATACTAAGGATTATTTTGAAAAATCAAAACGATTAAATATAGGAATTCATAAAATAGTCAATAATTTAAAGAAAGATGGTGTATCTCCATTTGTTATTGATGAATGTTTAGAAGAATATTCATCAGATATAGAATATGATAAGGCTATAACGATAATTACTAAACTATATAATGAAAATACAACACGTTCGCCTAATGCTTTAATACAAAATATTAGAAATAAATTATTTAATAAAGGTTTTTCTTCATCGACTGTAGAACAAGCAATGAATGATTTTACTTTTGAATTTGGTTTAGAGCATTTAAAAATGTTACTTACAAAAGAATATAATAAGGTATATAAACGTTATTCACGTAAATATGAAGGCAAAGAATTGAAACAAAAAATAAAATATTTCTTGCTTCAAAAAGGTTATGAATATGGAGATGTATCAAATATTATAGATGAACTATGGGAGGAAAATGAATGAAAAAAATAAAAGATATGAACTGTGGTGATGATAATGTAGAGTTTACAGCAATGATATCTAGAGTTGTTGCTGGAAAAACAAACGGAGCCCATAAATCAAATTATCTGAGCATTACTTTTCAAGATGAAACAGGAATCATAGATGCGAAATTATGGAATGCTAGTGAAACACATATGAAAGAATTACTTGAAGGATGTGTGGTTAGAGGTAAAGGAGATATTATTAAATATGGTCAAAATAGACAAATGAAAATTGTTTCTATTGATAATGTTTCAAATGATCAAAATCAACAAATACAATTTCTTCAAAAAGCACCTTTAGATGCTACATTGATGATGAAAGAATTATATGGCTATATTAAGAAGATTTCTAATATGAAGATATATACAATCGTAAAATTTTTATATGATCAATATGAAGATAAAATTAAAGTATATCCTGCTGCTAGTAAAAATCATCACGAGATTGTATCTGGGCTTGCTTATCATACGTTATCAATGTTGAAATTGGGAGAAGCAATTACTAATGTTTATCCTCAACTTAATAAGGATTTGATATTTGGGGGCATTTTATTGCATGATTTAGGTAAGACGGTTGAATTGAGTGGTCCAATTGTTCCTACATATACAGTTGAAGGAAAGTTATTGGGGCATATTTCTATTGTTCATACAATGATTAAAGATGCTGCTAAGCAATTAAATATAGAAGGTGAAGAAGTTACTTTATTAGAACATATTATTTTATCACATCATGGAAAAAATGAATTTGGATCACCTGTTTTGCCTCAAATTAGGGAAGCGGAGATTGTTAGTTTTATTGATAATATTGATGCAAGAATGAATATGATAGATAAAGTCTTAGAAACAATAGAACCAGGTGAATTTTCTAAACGAACATTTGCTTTGGAAAATAGAGCTTTTTATAAGCCTAAAATGTATAAATAAAATCAAGCTGTATGGTCTTATATTGCTCATACAGCTTTTGTATTATACTTATAGATCATTATGGAATTAATGGACATATTTTAATATATCATCTTCTTTATTAATATCAAAAATATTAATAATTAATTCATTCAATACATCTTCATCACTATTATTAATTTTAATAATAATGTTTTTTTAATAAATATCCTAACTTCTTTGTTAATTGTTTAGCTGTCATTTTTGTCATTGTTTTAAGTATTCCGTTCTCAAATCTAGATATCATCATTTTTTTGTTATCTCTCATATCTTTTTGGCTCAATCTTTATCTTGTTTATAATATTCAAACCTTTTTTTGTCTTACTATACATATCTTCTAGATCAATACAATGAAAGTTGTGGATCATTCTTCCTGTTTTAGTTTCTTCATTTTTATATCCTCCATTGGCGATAAGTATTTCTTATCCATCATTGTCTTCTTCTTTACTTTCCGTTTCTACTCTTTTAACTCTATATATCGGTAGTCCTCTTTTAAAATAATCTTTATAATAAATAAAGATTATATAACTATCTGGTATATCTTTATATAGTTTTCCTTTTTTAAAAGAGTAATTATCTGTTCCACTATGATATAATCTTAATCGTTTGAATGTATGTTCTTCTTTTTCTAATGACATGATTTCATAATATGAAAATAATGATCTCTATCAATCTATTATAAAAGTATAGAATAGTGTTGTCATTGGACATTTTGTCCAATAAAAAATGAAACAACTTTAAAGATTGTTTCATTATATTTTTTACTTTGTTAAATGAGATATATCAATATATTCGGGTATGCCATCTTTATAATTGATCTTTGTTTCTCCTTGGATTAATGGATAAAGATATTCATAAAGTTCTTTGGTAATATCGTTATGATCTTTGTTTATCCATTCCACAGGAATACGACTTTCAAGGTTTGCGATACGAGTAACGTCCTGATAATCACATTCAATAACATATGGGTCATTAGAGAGGCGGTTAAATACCATCATTACACCAGTTTCTCCATTCATTGATGTTTTAACTGCGTATTTACCGATTTCAAATGATTCATCAATATCTGCTAATGAAGAAATATGACCAGCACAACGTTGTAGAACATTTAATTCGATACTTCTTACTTTGCATTTAAACTCTTTATAAACAATAGTTTCTAAAAGTTTTCCAGTACCTGAATGGAGAATGTGTCCAAAAGCATCTTTCTTTACATATTTGGAATCAGAATCCAAATATTGACCATCTTCATTTTTTATTCCTTCACTTACCGCAATAATAATGCTGCTCTTATGTTTGAAAACTTCTCTAATATCATTTAAAAATTTCTTGGTTGAAAAAGGTACTTCAGGAAGATAGATCAAATCTGGTGCATGAGAATATTCGTTTCTAGCAAGGGCGCTTGCAGCAGTTAACCAACCAGCGTTTCTTCCCATGATTTCGACAATTGTAACAGCATTTAATTTATAAATAGAACTATCATAGGCGATTTCTAGCATTGAAGAAGCTACATATTTTGCAGCAGAACCAAATCCAGGGGTATGATCAGTTCCCATTAAATCATTGTCTATTGTTTTAGGTATTCCTATAAAACGTATTGGAGAATGAATGGTATTTGCATATGTAGATAATTTTGCAACTGTATCCATTGAATCATTTCCACCAATATAATAAAAGTCTGTGATTTCTAATTCGTTAAAAACTTTAAAAAGTTGTTGATATGTTTGTGGGTCATCTTGATAAGATGGAAGTTTAAAACGACAGCTTCCTAAATACATAGCAGGAGATGTCTTTAATAATTCTATTCTATCTTCAGTATTAAAGTTTTCTAATAAATCAATGTATTTGTTTTCTAATAAACCTTTGACCCCATTGATCATTCCATAAACATGATTGAATTGACGGTTGTTGTAACATTCATGAATAATACCTGCTAGCGAAGCGTTGATAGCGGCAGTAGGGCCTCCTGATTGGCCTACAAAGCAATTTCTTTTTTTCATTGAAAATCTCCTTTATATATAATTTACAGATATATTATAACAGACTTTATAAAAAAGGATATAAAATTGTTTAATTTTGTGGGTAAAAGATAGAGAAATATAGATCGTTTTTATTTGAGTTTAAAATACTAGTAAAGCAGAAAAAGATAACTTATATCATAAAAAATAACTTTTACTCAAAATATAAGACAAATTTTTTGAATGATAAAAATAGCTATGGAAATTTAAGAAAAAAAGTGTATACTATAAATGTATAGGAGGAATATTTTATTATGGCTAAAAAGTATTTATCAATGGATGGTAACCAAGCTGCTGCTCATGTTGCTTATGCATTTAGTGAAGTAGCTAGTATCTATCCAATTACCCCTTCTTCTCCAATGGCTGAACATGCTGAAGCATGGGCTGCTCAAGGAAAGAAGAATATTTTTGGTTCATCAGTAAACGTTCTTGAAATGCAATCGGAAGCAGGGGCTGCTGGGGCAGTTCATGGTGCGTTACAAGGTGGAGCGTTAGCAACTACATTTACAGCTTCACAAGGTTTGTTATTGATGATTCCAAACTTATATAAAATTCAAGGAGAATGTTTACCTGGTGTATTCCATGTGGCTGCTAGAGCGTTAGCGACTCGTTCGTTAAATATCTTTGGTGATCACCAAGATGTTTATGCGTGTCGTCAAATTGGTGCGCCTATGATTTGTTCTCACAGTGTACAAGAAGTTATGGATTTAGGAGGAATTGCACACTTAGCTGCTATTAAGGCAAGTGTACCTGTTATTCATTTCTTTGATGGGTTTAGAACATCTCATGAGATTCAAAAAGTTGAAATCATGGATTATGATGTTTTAGAAAATTTATTAGATAAGGAAGCTTTAAAGAAATTTAAAGACAATGCTTTAAATCCACATACTAACCCAGTAGAACGTGGAGGAGCAGAAAATGATGATATCTATTTCCAAGGTAGAGAAGCTCAAAACAAACATTATGAAGCTGTAGTAGAAATCGTTGCTGATTATATGAAGAAGATTTCTGAAATTACGGGTAGAGAATATGCACCATTTACATACTATGGTGATAAAGATGCACAAAGAGTTATTATTGCAATGGGTTCTGTTACTGAAACAGTAAAAGAAACTATTGATGAAATGAGAAAATCTGGTGAAAAAGTAGGTTTAGTAAAAGTTCATTTATATAGACCATTCTCGCCTAAATATTTATTAGATGTTTTACCTGAAACAGTTAAAAAGGTAGCGGTATTAGATCGTACTAAAGAAATGGGAGCTACTGGAGAACCATTATACTTAGATGTATGTTCTGTATTAAAAGATACTGATATTACTGTTGTTGGTGGACGCTATGGTATGGGATCTAAAGATACAACTCCAAGACAAATTAAGGCTGTTTATGATCATTTATTAGATGAAAAACCATTTACTTCATTTACAATTGGTATCAATGATGATGTTACTCATTTATCATTAAAAGAAGATGAAGAATTCCATGTAGATGCTGATTATACTGCATGTTTATTCTATGGTTTAGGATCAGATGGTACTGTATCTGCAAATAAATCTTCAATTAAGATTATCGGAGATCATACTGATTTATATTCACAAGCATATTTTGCATATGATAGTAAAAAAGCAGGTGGAGCAACTCGTTCTAATTTAAGATTTGGACATACTCCAATTCGTGCTACATATTATGTAAACAATGCAGATTTCATTTCATGTTCTTTAGATAACTATTGCTTAAAATATGATATGTTAAAGAATTTAAAGAAAGGTGGAGCCTTCTTATTAAATACTGAATTTGATGAAAAAGAAATCGTTGAATATTTACCAAACAAATTAAAGAAACAATTAGCTGATAAGGAAGCTAAATTCTATATTATTAATGCAAATAAATTAGCAGGAGAAATTGGTATGGGAAGACGTACTAATACAATCTTACAATCTGCATTCTTTGCATTAAATCAACAAATTTTACCAATTGATGAAGCTGTTAAGTTTATGAAAGAGATGGCTAAAAAATCTTATGGTAAAAAAGGTGATGCTATTGTAGAAATGAACTATAAAGCAATTGATGCTGGTAAAGATGCTATTGTTGAAGTTGCAGTGGATCCTGCTTGGTCTGACTTAACAGTAACAAATACTCGTCAACGTACTGGTGATGATCATTTTGATAATTTCGTATCTGTTATCAATTCATTAGATGGGTATGATTTACCTGTATCTGCATTTATGGATAAATTAGATGGTACTATGGAATCAGGAGTAGCATTTAAAGAAAAACGTGCAATCGCAACTTTAGTTCCTCGTTGGAATAAAGAAAACTGTATTCAATGTAATAACTGTGTAATGGTTTGTCCTCATGCAACAATTAGAGCTTTCTTATTAGATGAAGATGAACTTAATAATGCACCTGAAAATATTAAAGAAGATGTATTAAAACCAATGGGTAAAGGTGTAGACGGATTAGTATATCGTCTTCAAGTGTCACCAGATAACTGTGTTGGGTGTGGTCTTTGTGTAACTGAATGTCCTGGTAAGAAAGGTCAAAAAGCATTAGAAATGGTGCCTGTTAAAGAAGAATTAGATCATGCCGATTTAGCAGATTATATGTATACTAAAGTTGTTTATAAAGCTGATAAATATCCAACTACAACTGTAAAAGGTGTAGGATTCATGCGTCCATACTTTGAAGTTTCTGGAGCATGTGGTGGATGTGGTGAAACTCCATATTATAGATTGGCTTCTCAATTATTTGGTAAAGATATGAGGATTGCTAATGCTACAGGATGTAGTTCGATCTATACTGGTTCAACACCATCAACTCCATGTACAGTTGATGAAAATAATCAAGGTCCTGCATGGGCTAACTCTTTATTTGAAGATAATGCTGAATATGGATTTGGTATGAAACTTGCTGAAAACTACAAGACTAAACATTTATTAGAAGTTATTGAAGCAAATGTTGCTGAATGTGAACCTGAACTTCAAGAAGTATTGAATAAATATGTTGAAGTTAAAGGTCAACGTGAAGAAGAAAGAGCTTTATATGATCAAATCATTGATTTGGTTGAAAAATCAAGTAATGAAGGTATTAAAGAAATATTAGAACAAAAAGGTGATTTAGTCACTAAATCACAATGGATCGTTGGTGGAGACGGTTGGGCTTATGATATTGGATATGGTGGTGTAGACCATGTATTAGCTAATGATCAAAATGTCAATATTTTAGTATTAGATACAGAAGTTTACTCTAACACTGGAGGACAATCTTCTAAATCTTCTCAAGCAGGTTCAATCGCTAAGTTTACTGCTGGTGGAAAAGCTGTTGCAAAGAAAGATTTAGCTCAAATTGCTATGGCATATGGACATGTTTATGTTGCTCAAGTTTCTATGGGAGCCAATCCAATGCAAACAATCAAAGCATTCAAAGAAGCAGAAAGCTATGATGGACCATCATTAATTATTGCTTATGCTCCATGTATGGAACATGGTATTAAAGGTGGACTTGCAAATCATCAAATTCAACAAAAGAAAGCTATTGAATGTGGATACTTCAACTTGTTAAGATATGATCCAAGATTAGAAGAACAAGGAAAGAATCCATTACAAATTGATTCTAAAGCACCAGATTATTCTAAGTTTAGAGATTTCTTGTTAAGTGAAAACAGATTTGCTCAATTGACTAAGATTAATCCAGAACATGCTGAAGAATTAATGGGAAAATGCGAAAAAGATGCTAAGAAACGTCGTCAACGTATTGAAGCATTAGCTTCTCAAGAATAATAATATAAAAGGCTGTAATGAATAAATAGAGTTATTTCTGTTTAGGCATACAGCCTTTTTTTGTTATAAAGGAATTATATTTATAGTAGTTTTCTTGTGTTAGATAGGATAGCTTTGATGTTGATGATTATTAACAAAAAAATGATCAGAATTATTTTGAAAGGAAAACAAAATTTTCTCATTATAACACAAAAAATCAATAATAGTTGCAAAAAAACGTTACATTTTATGTAACCCTTTTCATATTGTGAAAATAGTATTTAAAATTGCGATTTTTCGTATAATTCGCAACTTATTAGTGTTATAATTTTATTTGAATGAATATATGGTGTGCAGTAGATATGTGTTCATTAAGAAAAGGAGGGAGAAAATTGAAGAAAATATTGAAAAAAATTCTAAATTGTTCTTTAAGATTGATGTTAGTAGTTTTCATGATAGTAGCTTCTACATTTGGACATGCTAATTATGCTAATGCTCAAACTGTAAATATTAATGAAACTATAACAAGTGTTACTATTGACAACAATTCAACTGACAAGATAGAGGGTATAGAAAAGGGGACTTTCTATGATGTGGAGTTGAAATTAAAGGGTGATTTTACCTTAAAAGGTGGAGAATTTAATATTTCACTTCCAAAAGGTTTAGAAGCGAAAGAAATGGGTGAAAGTGATATTAATAGTGTTATTAATAACAAAAATGTTAAAGTTGGAACTTTTAATGTTGAAAAGGATGCTGTTAATATTAACTTAAACGATTTAACTTATCAATATTCAACAGCTACACATTATGGGGTGGATTTGAGTATTGTTATGAAAGTTAAGTTTGATGGTAATACAACTAAGTATGTATTCAATAATAAAATTATTAAAGAGGTGACATATAAAACAAGTAAGAAGATTACTGCTAGAAAATCTTCTATAGCACCTTATAGTAACAATGAGACAACTGACTTAAACCAAATGGTAACTGGAGTCGAAATTTCTGGACTTACTCAAGGTGATGATGGAAAGTATGTTGCAAAAGCAGGACAAGAGTACAACTTTAAAATTCAATTTAAAGAAACTGAGACTCTTCAATTTGCAAATGGAAGTACACTAATTTATACGCTTCCTACTGATTTAACAAATGTTAATTTATTAACTAATGGGGAATTTATTGTTAAAATTACTGCTGAAGATGGTCAAGTGCATGAAGTTAACGGAAACACATATCGTATTGAAGAAGGTCAAATAATAGTTAATTTTAATGCACAAGATCCTAATTATGAAAAATTGACTGCTGCTGGAAATGTTGGTTTTCAAATAGAGTTAAAAGCTGAATTTGATTCTTCTAAAGATAATATCAAAATTCCATTTGGAAATGATATTACAAAAGAAGTAACTATTGAGCAACCTGTTAACAATGTTACTGTAAATAAATGGGGAAACATTGAAAATGGTGTGCTTAAGTATGGTTTTGAAGTTAAATCAACTGGTGATAATAAAGATATTAAGGTAGAGGATTTCCTTTCTAGTACTGAATTTATTAAAATTAATAAGGATGTAACTGTTAGAACAAACAAGAATTATGGAGATAAACCTACAGATTTAGAGCCTATTAAAAATAATATAGTTTATAAAGAAGATGGATCTGGATTTACAACTACTATTCCACAAATGCAAGATGGGGAAATCATTATATTTGAATACACTGCTGAAATTGATTATTCAAAATTCAAACCAGATCAAAGTATTGAAACAATAATTGGAGAAAATGGAAAAAACACCGTTAAATTAAATGGCAGTGATGAAGAGGATAAGAATAGTACTAAAGATGTTACAAATCAAATTTCTTATCAATGGATAACTAAATCTAGTGGTGAAGAAGTAGAATCACCAGAAGCTGGTAAAAAGATTATTCCATGGACATTAAAAGTGAATGAAGCAGCTAAGGCAAGTGTTGCTGGAAGTAAAATTTCAGATGAAATAGATGTGAATTCAAGAGAAATAATGTCTTATACTGGCGATGGCATTGTTATTGTTGTTAAGGATGTAAATGGGCAATTAATAAGAACTGATAGAATTTCATGGGATGATTTATCAGTTGGAAAAACTGGTGACAAAAAATCATCTTGGGAATATACGGTTCCTGAAACTGATAGCAATTATTCATATGAAATTTCTTATGAAACTATTGTTGATGCATCAAGCTTAATTACAAATACAGAGGTTAAAAACGGTGCTTCTGTAGGCAATCAAGGAACAAACGGTAGTGCAACTGTGGAACCAGGAAGTACCATTGAAATAAATAAAGAATTTGTAAAATATGATGGTCAAGATGTTGAATGGAAAATTGTTGTAGATGTTCCAGAAAACGGATTAGATATATGTGAAATCACAGATATGCTTCCGAATACTACACATATACAGGGATGGACAAAAATCTTTGATTCATTAGATGAAAGTAGTTTGAAGGTTAAAGATGATCAAGGCAATAATTTGACTTATGATTTAACTTATGCAACTGAAACAGTTAAACCTTGTATACCTGGAACTTGGAATGAAGATCCAAATGGTGAACCTGTAGAGGTAAAATCATCTTTTACAGTTAAACTATATAAAGATGCTGAGAAAAATCAAACTGGAGTTTTAAAAGGAGTAAAACAAGTTGTTTTAACTTTTAAAACAATTAGTAATCAGGATTGGGTTGATTATGATGGGAATGAGGATTATATAAAAACACATAATAATACTGCCAAGGTAACAGCAAATTCAGTTGTCAAAGAAGATACTGCAAGTGCTAGACCAATGAAGATTACTATGAATAAAAAGGTTGAACAAGAAGATAATCATGCAAAGATATATTATGATGCCGATACAAAACTTCCTTATTTTAAATATAGTATCATAATTCAAGGGTTAAATGAACAAGTTGATCCAAATGATCCAATTGTGGTTGAGGATACTTTTGATACACAGTTTATGAAACTTTATGATAAGATAAATCCTAAAATTTTAGGTGGAAATGTTTGGGATCAACAAGAAGGCGGACAATTAAAACATGAAATAACTGATGATGGGAAAATAAAATTTATCATTAATGAATTACGTACAAATGAAAATGGTAAGGTCTTTGAGGTATGTAAAATTGATTATTATTTATCTGTTAAAGATCAAGCAGCTTATGATGAATTAAACAAACAGACTTTGGCTAATGGTAATTTATATACATTAAACAATAAAGCTGTTTGGGGAGAAATAGAAGGGAACGCAAAAGTAGAATGGACTTATGATTATTTAAATAAGGAATTACTTCAACATGCAGATCCTTCAAATAATTTTAATGCAAAGTATCACGTTAATATTAATCCAATTAAACAAGATTTAATACCTAATTCTAACGAGATAACAATTGTAGATGATTTTAGTAATATTAGATTAGATTCTAGTACATTAGTAGTAAAAGCTAATGGCAAAGTATTAAATTCTCCAGATGATTATACTTATGATATTCAAGATGATACATTGACTATAGTTATACCTAATGGTGATGAAAAAGAAATTGATGTTTATTATACAGGGCGAGTATATGGAGCCAATGGAACAAATGTAACATATACAAATACCGTTCAAATATTAGGTCGTGATGAAAATGATTCAGTAAATTCAACTATTTATATGCAATCAACTGGATCTGGAGAAGGTAGCTTAATTTCTATTAATCTTAAAAAGTATGTTTATGGAAATATGGCAGTACCATTAGAAGGTGCAGTGTTTAAATTATATAGATGCCAAAATGATGGTACAATGAGTCCTGTTGTTGGAAAGAATGGAGAAGTAACTTTTACAACAAATGATAAAGGTGAAATTCGTGTCTATGGACATAATGCAAATGATGGATGGACATTATGGGAAAATATAAAGTATTGTTTAGTTGAACAATCAGCTCCAAATGGATATACAATTGATAGTGAACCGATTTATTTTACAATAACGGATAATCCACAAAATAAAGATCAGTATTTATCAAATGAAACAATTAATCAAGCTAATATTAAGGAAAATTTCCATATTACTAAAGTTGATAGTGAAACAGGAGCAACTTTAAGTGGAGCTAGATTTGGATTGTATACTGATCCTCAATGTACAAATTTGGTTAAAGAATCTGTATCTGATGGTGGAGGAAAAGTATCATTTAACCAATTAGATCCTGGAACATATTATTTAAGAGAAATTGATGCTCCAGAAGGATATAAATTAGATGAAACAATCTATACAATTATTATAAATGAAAACTTAGAGGTAAGTAGTGCTAATGGAGATGAAAAACATTATTTAGCATTCACTAAGGATGATGAAAATAACACATATAGTGCTAATGTTTCAAATCAACCAGATATAGAATATCTTGAAAAAACTGTTAGAAAAGAATGGAAAGATAATGATAATCAGGATGGAAAGAGACCTGATGAAATTAGAGTTCAACTTAAAGCTAATGGTGAAGATTATGGTCCTCAAATTATCTTGAATGAAGGAAATCATTGGACATATAAATGGGAAAATTTGCCAAACAAGATCGATGGTAATGAAGTGACTTATACAGTTGTTGAAATTGACAGAATAGATGGATATGAAACAACTTATAGCGCAGATACTTTCACTATTACAAATACACATACACCTGAAGAAACAAGTGTAAGTGGAGTGAAAACATGGAATGATGCTGATAATCAAGATGGAAAGAGACCAAACTCAATAGAAGTAAAACTTCAAAAACAAAATACTGTTGGAGAATGGGAAGATGTTGTAGGAAAAACTGCAATAGTTAGTGCTGATGAAAATGGAAATTGGACATATTCATTTACTAATCTTGCTAAATTTGAAGATGGTAATGAAGTGAAATATCGTGTTGTAGAATCATCTGTTCCTGAAGGGTATGAAGTAAGCACAAATGGATATGACATTATTAATACACATACACCAGAAAAGACAAGTGTGAGTGGAGTGAAAACATGGAATGATGCAGATAATCAAGATGGAAAGAGACCAGCAAGTATTAAAGTTAACTTAGTTGTAAATGGTGAAGTTAAGCAAAGTAAAACTGTAACAAAAGATGATAATTGGTTATGGACATTTGATAATTTAGATAAATATGCAAATGGTCAAGAAATTAAGTATACAGTTATAGAAGATGTAGTAGAACATTATACAACAGAAGTTGAGGGATATAACATCAAAAATACTCATGTTCCTGAAACTACAGAGGTATCTGGAACAAAGTCATGGAATGATGCAGATAATCAGGATGGATTAAGACCAACAAGTATTAAAGTCAATTTATTTGCAGATGGTGTAAAGATTGATAGTAAGGTAGTAACAGAAAAAGATGGATGGAATTATTCATTCAATAACTTACCTAAGTTTAAAGCTGGAAAAGAAATTGTATATACTGTTACTGAGGACGAAATTGAAGGGTATTCAACAGTTATCAATGGATATGATATTATCAATTCATATACACCAGGAAAGACAAGTAGAACTGTTACAAAATTATGGGATGATGAGAATGATCAAGATGGAATTAGACCTGAATCAATTAAAGTGCAGTTAACAGCTAATGGAGTGAATTATGAAGAGTCAGTAACTTTAAATGAAGCAAATAATTGGACATATACATGGGGTGAATTACCTGAAAAGGAAAATGGTCAATTAATTAATTATAGAGTAGAAGAAATTGGTACAATTATTGGATATACAATTACTTATTCTAATAATGATAATGCACTTACAATCAAAAATACACATACACCAGAAAAGACAAGTGTTAGTGGAGTGAAAACATGGAATGATGCAGATAATCAAGATGGATTAAGACCAGCGAGCATTATTGTTAGATTATATGCAAATGGTACAGAGGTTGCTCATCAAGAAGTAACTGCTTCAACAAATTGGCAATATTCATTTGAAAATCTAGATAAATTTAAAGATGGAAAAGAAATTACTTATACTATTACAGAAGATGAAGTGACTAACTATACAACAGAAGTCGATGGTTATAACATTGAAAATACACATACACCAGAAAAGATAAGTGTAAGTGGAGTGAAAACATGGAATGATGCTGACAATCAAGATGGATTAAGACCAGAAAGTATTAAAGTTAACTTAGTTGTAAATGGTGAAGTTAAGCAAAGTAAAACTGTAACAAAAGATGATAATTGGTTATGGACATTTGATAATTTAGATAAATATGCAAATGGTCAAGAAATTAAGTATACAGTTATAGAAGATGTAGTAGAACATTATACAACAGAAGTTGAGGGATATAACATCAAAAATACTCATGTTCCTGAAACTACAGAGGTATCTGGAACAAAGTCATGGAATGATGCAGATAATCAGGATGGATTAAGACCAACAAGTATTAAAGTCAATTTATTTGCAGATGGTGTAAAGATTGATAGTAAGGTAGTAATTGAATCTGATGGATGGAATTATTCATTCGCTAACTTACCTAAGTTTAAAGCTGGAAAAGAAATTGTATATACTATCACTGAAGAAAAAGTAGAAGGATATACAACAGAAATTAATGGAACTAACATTATTAATTCACATACACCAGAAGTTACAGAAGTATCTGGAAGTAAGACATGGGTAGATCATAATAATCAAGATGGAAAGAGACCTGAAAGTTTAATTATAGATTTATTTGCAGATGGAGAAAGAATTGATAGCAAAACTGTAACGGAAGATGATAATTGGACTTGGACATTTGATAATTTACCAGTATATAAGGATTCAGGAACTGAAATTCAATATACAATAAGCGAAGTAACAATTCCAGATTATAGTACAGAAATTAATGGGTATAATGTTACAAACTCATATACACCAGGAGAAACAAGTAGAACTGTTACAAAGATTTGGGATGACAACAATAACCAAGATAGAATGAGACCTGAGTCAATTAAAGTACAATTAGTTGCTAATGGAGTCAATTCAGAAGAAGAAGTAACTTTAAATGAAGCTAATCATTGGACATATACATGGACAGGATTACCAGAAAAATCAAATGGTAATACGATTGATTATCAGGTTAAAGAAGTTGGAGAAGTTACAGGCTATACAACAACTCATAGTGATGATACATTCACAATTACTAATACTCACGAAGTTGAGAGGACAAAAGTAGAAGGAATTAAGACATGGAATGATAATGATAATCAAGATGGATTAAGACCAGATAAAGTTATTGTAAGATTGTATGCAAATGGTGAGGAAATTAATCATCAAGAAGTATCAGAAGATACAGATTGGAAATATGAATTTACAAATCTTGATAAATATAAAGATGGAAATTTAATTCAGTATACAGTTACTGAAGATGAAGTTCTAGGATATGAAACAAATATTAATGGAACTGAAATTGTTAATACACATACACCAGAAAAGACTAGGGTGTCTGGAGTGAAGACATGGGTGGATAATGATAATCAAGATGGATTAAGACCTGAAAAGATTATTGTTAGATTATATGCAAATGGAAAGGAAGTTGATTCTCAAGAAGTAACTGCTTCAATGAATTGGCAATATTCATTTAATAATCTAGATAAATATAAAGATAAAGAGCAAATCACTTATACTGTAACAGAAGATGAAGTAGTTAACTATATATCTAATGTTGATGGTTATGATATTACTAACACTCATACTCCAAATGTAATAAATAGAACCGTTACAAAAGTATGGAATGATAACAATAATCAAGATGGAAAGAGACCAAAAGAAATCAAAGTACAATTAACTGCAAATCATCAAAATTATGGTGATGAAGTTACATTAAATGAAGCTAATCATTGGACATATACATGGACTGGATTACCTGAAAAGGATGGTGGAAATCCAATAGATTATAGAGTTAAAGAAGTCGGAGAAGTTACTGATTATACAACAACTTATAGTGATGATACATTTGAGATTACAAATACACATACACCAGAAAAGACGAAGGTAAGTGGAATTAAGACATGGAATGATAACGATAATCAAGATGGATTAAGACCAGAAAGTATTGTTGTTAACTTATATGCAAATGGTACAATTGTAGGAACTCAAGTTGTTGATGCTGATGATAATTGGGAATATTCATTTATTGATTTACCTAAATATAGTGAAGGAAATGTGATTCAATATACTATCCAAGAAGTTGTAGTTGAAGGATATTCAACAGAAATCAATGGATATGATATTACAAATTCATATACACCAGGACAAACAAGTAGAACTGTTACAAAGATATGGGATGATAACAATAATCAAGACGGAATCAGACCAACAGAGATTAGAGTGCAGTTGACAGCGAATGGAAAAGATTCAGGAGAGGTTGTTGTCTTAGATAAAAACAACAATTGGACATACACATGGAGTGGTTTACCAGAAAAGGCTAATGGTAACACAATTGATTATCAAGTTAAGGAAGTTGGAGATATTAGAGGATATACAACAACTTATAGTACAGATACATTCACTATTACAAATACACATACGCCAGAAAAGACAAGGGTAGATGGAAGTAAGACATGGGATGATAATGATAATCAAGATGGATTAAGACCAGAAAGTATTACAGTTAACTTACTTGCTGATGGAGAAAAAATTAATAGTAAAGCAGTTACAGCAGATGATGGATGGAGCTATTCGTTTGAAAATCTAGATAAATTTAAAGCTGGAAAAGAAATTACTTATACTATTACAGAAGATAAGGTTGAAGGCTATACAACAGAAGTTGATGGAAAAAATCTTGTGAATACACATACACCTGATACAACTGAAATATCTGGTGAAAAAACTTGGATAGATAACAATAATCAAGATGGATTAAGATCAGATAGTATTACAGTTAATTTATTTGCAGATGGTAAAAAGGTTGACAGTAAGGTTATTAAAGAATCAGATGGATGGAAATATTCATTTACGAACTTACCTAAATTTAAAGATGGTAAAGAAATAGAATATACTATCAGTGAAGAAGAAGTTAAAGACTATACAACAGAAATTGATGGTTACAATATTGTTAATACTCATGAAGTTGAAAAGACTAAAGTAGAAGGAACAAAGACATGGAATGATAACAATAACCAAGATGGATTAAGACCAACAAGCATTAAAGTTA